>DATLXM010000053.1:0-8400 GCA_035575835.1 Gaiellaceae bacterium | reverse complement strand
TGCTAGGCGCAGGAGTGCGGCTGTTCGACCACGTCGCGAACACACCGGTCGTTCTCGGGAATCCGACAGTCATCGCCGGTGTGGGCGTCACGCATCTGCGCTACCCCGTGCACACGCCGTAGAGAAGAGGGCCGACTCGGTCGCCTCGCACGAATGAGCTCAGCCGACGAGGGCCTGAAAGGCTGGTTCGTCCCGGATGGCGTCGAAGTCGGAGTCGTGCCTGGACGATCGCGCCGCTACGAAATCATCGCGCCTACCTGCCCGGGATCGGACCGGCGATCGGCTCGGCGGGGATCTCGTCGCCCTCCGGCTCGCCTCGCGAACGGGAGGAGCCCGGAAGGAGCGCGGCCGCCCCGACGACTGCGACGACGACCGCGGAGGCGCCGGCGACCGCGAATGCGAGCCCCGTGCCGCCCTTGCTCGTCAGCCAGCCGGCCAGGAGGCCACCGAGCGGGGCGCCGCCCTGGAAGGCGAAGAAGTAGAGGCTCGCGGCCTGGCCGCGGAGGTGGGGAGGGGCGGCGAGCTGGAGCGAGGCGAGCGCGCTCGAGCCCCAGACGACGTAACAGATCCCGATCGGGACGAGCAGGAGGCAGACCGCGAGCACGGAGTCCTGCGGAGCAAGCGCGAGCTCGAGGACACCGAAGCCGCCGGCACCGAGCAGGAGCAGGCGCAGGCTCGCGCGCCCGACCGTGGCCAGGAACAACGCCCCGCAGAGAGCGCCCGCGCCGAAGATCGCCGCGATCAGCCCGAAGACGTCCGCGCCCGCGTCGAGGGTCTGACGGGCGACGAGCGGGAGGAGGACGTCGAAGTTGAACGACACCGTGGAGAGGAAGAGGACGGCGAAGAACGCGACCGTCACGCGCCGGTCGAGAAAGACGAAGCGGCCGAGAGCCCGGTAGCTCGCACGGCCGGGCGCGGCCTCGAACGGGATCAGGTCTTTCACCCGCATCGCTAGGAGTGCCGTCACGGTCGCCCCGAAGGTCGCCGAGTTGACCGCGAACGCCACGCCAGGCCCAGCGAGTGCGACGACGAGCCCGCCGAGGCCGGGCCCGACGATCCGCGCCATCGTTCCGAGTCCGGAGCTGAGCGCGACCGCGTTCGGCAGGTCAGCGGTGCCGACGATCCGGAAGACGAGGGTGTGCCGGGCCGGGTTTCCGAGGGTGAGCACGAGCCCCTGGAGCACCCCGATCGCATAGACCTGCCAGAGCTGGATCGCCCCTGTCAGCGTCAGCACGGCGAGCGTCAGCGCCGCCGCGCTGAGGATCGACTCGGTGAAGAGGAGGAGGCGGCGGACGTCGACCCGGTCGATCACCTGGCCGACGGCGAGCCCGAACACCGTCACGGGGAGGAGCTGTGCGAGCGCGAGGGCGCCGACCGCAACCGGTGAGCCGGTCAGCTCGAGCACGAGCCAGTACGCCGCTATCTGCTGCATCCACGTCCCCGCGAAGGAGACGGCGTGGCTCGCGAAGTAGAGGCGGAAGTTCCGGTGGTTGCGCAGGCTGGCGAACGTCCGTCCGCCGACCCACGCCAGGCGACTCACGTCAGGAGAGCTCCTCCGCGCGGATCGGCTGGCCGAGCGTGAAGGCCCCGTCGCCGGCCTCCGTCGCAGGGATCGCACGGGTGCACGCGAGCACCCCGTCGAGCGGGGCACGTAGCACTGTCGGCTCGCGATCGGGCGTGTCCGGGAACCAGAGTCGGGCCACCGGATCGCCCTCCGAGACGGTCTCGCCGGGCTCGATCAACCCCTCGAAGATCCCGTCCTCCTCGCAGATCACGTAGTTGGCCGGGTCGCGTCCGTCGAGGATGATCGCCTCGGGCAGGCCGAGCGAGGCGCGGGTCTGCACCTCGCCCTCGAGCACGCCCTGGTGGCGGAGCACGTTCGTGAGGCCGCTCCACGAAAGCTGGTGCACCGGGGCCGGAACACGGCCGCCGCCACCGAGCTCGGTCGTGATCACGACCTTGCCCTGATCCTCGGCCTCGACCGGGAGGAGCCCCGTCCCGTTGACGTCGATGTAGAGGAAGTGCCAATCCGAGTTCCAGGCCTGCATCCCCTCGAGCATCGCCTTGCGCTGGTCGGGGTCGTCGACGACGTGCATGTGCGAGCACGGGAGGAACCACGCCGTCCGGCCGCCCGAGTGCATGTCGATCACGGTGTCGGCGAGCGGGAAGAGCCCGCGGGTCATGAAGTCGGCGAGTTGCTCGTTGGGCGGCCCGTCCGGCCGGCCGGGGAAGGAGCGGTTGAAGTTGACGCCGGAGGCCCACATCCGGGTGCACGCCTTCGAGGCCTCGGTCGAGATCACGGGGATCACGACGATCCGGCCGGTGACCAGCTCCAGCTCGAGTTCCTGGATCAGGCGTAGCGCCGCCACCTGCCCCTCGTACTCGTCACCGTGGTTGCCGCCGGAGACGAGCACGGTCGGCCCGTCGCCGTTCGCGAAGCACGCGATCGGGACAAAGCTCTGCGCCCAGCCGCCGGTGTTCGTGATCTTCGGAAGCTGAAGCCGCCCGACCTGGCGGCCGGGGGCGTTCAGGTCGATCGTGCAGGTGACCGGCGAGTCGAGCGCCGTCGTGCTCACGAGCGGCCCGCCAGGTAGCGGGTGACAGCGGCCTCGGTGCCCTCGAGGAGGCGATCGACGTCTTCGTCGGTGTGGGCGTAGGAGAAGTGGCTCCGCTTCAGGTTGAGCGGGAGCTCGAAGATCCCCTCCTGCATCAGCTCGCGGCGGTAGCCGACGAAGGCCTCGACGTCGTTCCGGAGCAGGTCGTCGTAGCTCTCGACCGGTCCTTCGAGGAAGTAGGTGACGAAGACCGAGCCGAAGCCGGCGACGACGACCGGGACGCCGAGCCTCTCGTAGAGGGCGGTGAGGCCCGTGCGGGCGCGCTCGCCGAGGGCGAAGACGTGCTCGTGGACGGGCTCCTTCTGCAGCTTGTCGATCGTCGCGAGCGCGGCCGCGGTCGTCGCGGGGTGCCCGTTGAAGGTGCCGGCAAAGAACGCGGGCTGCCCCGGTGTGGTCGAGAAGAGATCCATCAGCTCGGCCTTGCCGCCGAGCGCCGAGACCGGCCAGCCGTTCGCCATCGCCTTCCCGAGCGTCGTCAGGTCGGGGGTGACGCCCGCGACTGCCTGGTAGCCGCCGAGCCCGTGCCGGAAGCCGGTGATCACCTCGTCGAAGATCAGGATCGTTCCGTGCTTGCTGGCCAGCTCGCGCAGCTTCTCGAGGAAGCCGGGCTTGGGGAGGACGCAGCCGATGTTGTGGGGGATCGGCTCGAGGATGATCGCGGCGACGTCGTGGTCGGTGAGCGCGCGCTCGACGTCGGCCGCGTCGTTGAAGCGGCAGACGATCGTGGCGTCGAGCACCTCGGGGAGGATCCCCTGCGAGAGCGGATCCTTGCCGCCGACGCGCTCCGCGGGCGAGATCACGTTCAGCGCGACCGCGTCGTGCCAGCCGTGGTAGCAGCCCTGGAACTTGATCACGTAACGGCGGCCGGTGACCGTGCGCGCGAGGCGGAGCGCGTGGAAGGTGGCCTCACTCCCGGTCGCGGTCAGCAGCACCTTCTCGAGCGAGGGAACCGCGTCGACGAGCCGTTCTGCGAGCTCGATCTCGACCCGGGTGACGCCGACGCCCATCAGGCTCGACGCGTTGACGACGGCGCCGTCCACATCCGGATCGTTGTGGCCGAGGAGCGGCGGCCCGAAGGCCGAGTGGTAGTCCGTGAATGTCAGCCCCTCGGAAGTCGTGAACGTGGAGCCGCTCGTCGCGGTGACGACGAGCTCCTCGAGGCCGGGCACGCGGCGCTGGCCGCTGTTGACGCCGCCGGGGATGACCGCGGTCGCGCGGGCGGCGAGATTCTTGGCGTCGGAGGAGACGGCACTCACTGCGTCACCCCGCTCATTGGGTCACTGCTCATTGGGTCACCCGGAGCGACTCGAAGACGTCCAGGTCGAGGTCGACCCCGAGTCCGGGGGCGGTGGGGATCGCGACGCAACCGTCCGCCTCGATCGGGAGGAGCTGCTGCGTCAGCTTGGTGTTGATCTCTGTGTCGGCCACGCAGTACTCCTGGAAGAGAGCGTCGGGGAGGACGGCGTTCACGTGCAGGGAGGCGGCCTTGATGATCCCGCTCTTCCATGCGTGCGGCACCGTCTCGACACCGTGCTCGCGGGCGAGCTCGGCAATGCGAAGAGTCTCCGTGATCCCGCCGCAGCGGGTCACATCCGGCTGGACGAGGTCGACGTGGCCTCGCTCGATCAGCTCGCGGAAGCCCCAGCGCGTCGCGTCCTGCTCGCCCGCGGCGATCGTGATCTCGACCGCGTCGGCAAGCTTCGCGTACGCCTCGTACTCGTCGGGCTCGAACGGCTCCTCGAGCCAGTAGATCCCGAGCTCCTCGAGCTCGCGCGCGACCCGGATCGCCGTGTCGGCGTCGGCGACGTAGCCGAGCCCGGCGTCGATCAGGATCTCGACGTCGTCGCCCGCCGCCTCCTTCGCGGCCGTCGCGAGCTTGACGTCGTGGTTGGCGTCCTTCCCGAGCGGGCCCCAGCCGAGCTTGATCGCGGTGAAGTGCTGCTCCTTGAGTGCGCTCACGCGCTCTGAGGTCTCCTCGGGCGTGTCGGGCATCAGCATCGAGGCGTAGGCGCGAATCCGCTCGCGCACCGGCGTCCCGAGGAGCTCGCAAACAGGCTTCCCGAGCGCCTTCCCCTTGATGTCCCAGAGGGCGATGTCGACACCGCTGATCGCGTGGATCGCGATCCCGCGCCGGCCGACGTAGATCAGGCTGCGGTACATCTTGTCCCAGAGGCGCTCGACGTCCAGGGGATCCTCGCCGAGGAGCGCGTCGCGCAGGCTCGTTGCGACCGCGTGCGAGCCGCGTTGCTGGACGAGCGCCTGCACCGCCTCGGGGGCGGAGTCGACCTCGCCGATCCCGGTGATCCCCTCGTCGGTCGAGACGAGGATCACGAGGTCGTCCTGGCTCCCGTCCGCGATGCCTTCGTTGAGCACGGCCTGTCGCAGGACGACGGCCTCGACATCGGTGATCTTCACGCGTTGGCTCCCGAGAGATGGACAACTGCCGCCGAACCTCCCCAGGCAGCGATTGTGGACTATAGCGAAATTGTCAACAATCCAATAGAGTCGCGCGGAGCTAATGACGGGTTCTCCGATCACCTGCACGCTCGACCTCGACGAGGCCGGGAAGCACTCCGGACATCTGCAGCTACCGCGGTCGTCGAACCAGTCGGGCTGGTCGACGCAGTGGATTCCGATCACCAGCGTCGCGAACGGTGAGGGCCCGACCGCGCTCGTGATCGGCGGCGTCCACGGGGACGAGCCCGAGGGCCAGGTCGCCGCGCTCAACCTCGCCCGCGAGCTCCGGCCCGAGCAGGTGAGCGGGCGCGTGATCGTGATCCCGTGCCTCTCGCTCGAGGCCTCCCGCGCTTACACCCGCCTCTGGCCCTCGGGCGCGAACCTGAACCGCTCCTTCCCTGGTTCGCCCACCGGCCCGCCCGACGAGCAGCTCGCGCATTTCGTCTCCTCCGTCCTCTTCCCGCTCGCCGACATCGTCGTGGACATCCACAGCGGCGGACGTACCGGTCTCTGCCTTCCGTGGTCGGAGATGCACTGGGTCGAGGACGTGGCCCAGCGTCGCTCGATGGTCGAAGGAATGCTCGCCTGGAACACGGACTGGTGCTGCGTCTACATCGACATCGCCGGCACGGGCCTCCTCGTCGGCGAGGCGGAGCAGCAGGGGAAGATCGTGGTCTCGACCGAGCTCGGCGGCGGCGGCCACGTGACCGCGGCGATCCACCGGCTCGCGCGGAGCGGGCTCGCGAACGTGCTCCGCCACTACGGCGTCGTCGAGGGCGAGGTCGAGACACGCGAGTCGCTCGGCCTTCCGCCGCAGGTGTTCCTGATGGCGACGGACGCGGACAACTATCTGCTCGCGCCGGTCTCGGGCGTCTTCGAGACGCTCGTCGACCTCGGCCAGCGGGTGAGCGAGGGCGAGGTCGTCGGCCGGATCCACTCGCTGGAGCGGCCGGAGGCCGAGCCGATGGAGGTGGCGGCGCGGAATGACGGGATCGTCTGCGCCGTCCGGGCGATCGCGACGACCGAGCAGGGCGACAACGTGGTCGTCATCGCGCGCGAGGTTGATAGATCGGAGCTCGAGTGACGCTCACCGCCGGTGTCGCCCGCGTCGACATCACCCCGCCCTCCGGGCTCCCGAACGGTTGCTGGAACGCGCGCACGGGGCTTGCGACAGGTGTCCACGACCAGCTGATCGGGCAGGCGCTCGTTCTCGACGACGGCACGCGCACGATCGCGATCGTCGCCGTCGACCTCGTTTTCGCGGGAGCAGACCTGACCGCGGACGTACGCGCCCGCGTCCAGGAGCTCACAGGGATCGCGCCCGAGGCCGTGCTCGTGAACGCCTCGCACAATCACAGCGCCCCGAGCATCTCGCGCGGCTCCTCGGTCGCGGGGCTCGCCGACTCGCCCGCCTTCGAGCGCTACATCGCCGCGGTCGTCGACCAGCTCGTGGGCGCGGTCTACGCGGCGTGGCGGAACCGCCGCCCCGCCCGGGTCGGCTCGGGAGTGGGGAGCGCGCCCGGAATCACCGTCAACCGCGTCCGCCGCGAGCGCCCGGTCGACGATTCGGTGCCGGTGCTCCGCGTCGACTGCGAGGACGGCTCGCCGATCGCGGTCGTCGCCAGCATCGCCTGCCACGCAACCCTGATCGGCGGCGAGACAACGCTCTGGAACACGGACTTCCCGGGGCCGCTGCGCGAAGCGGTCGAGGCCCTCGTCCCGGGCGCCGAGTGTCTCTTCCTCTCGGGCACGGCCGGAGACGTCGCCGCCTGGGACTTCTGGTTCGGGAACCGCGAGGCCCGCCGGCACAGCTTCGCGACCCGGGACGAATTCGGACACGCAGTCGCGCACGCGGTGCTCGGGGCGCTCGAGGAGATCGAGACCACCGAAGAGGTCGAGCTCGCCGCCGCATCGACGACGGTCGAGCTTCGCCGCCGCCGGATCCCTTTCTCGCTCGACGAGATCGAGTCGCGGCGAACCGAGCTCGCGACGCAGAAGGTCCCTGAGTTCCCCGAGGTCTGGAAGGAAGAAACCCACACGGCGACCTCGGCGCAGGACTTCCCGCTCGGCTACCAGCAGGGCGCGCTGACCATGTACGCAGACATGCTCGCGCGGGCCGCGACACCGATCCGGGCGGAGCTCCAGGTTCTGCGGATCGGGGACGCTGCGATCGCCGCCAACCCGTTCGAGCTCTTCAACGAGCAGGGTCAGCGGATCCGGGCGGGCAGCCCGTTCGAAACGACGTTCGTCCTCGGCTACACGAACGACTACGCCGGCTACCTCCCCGGCGACGAAGACCTCGACCTCCTCGACGGCGTTCCGCTCGGCGACCTACTCGACCAGGATCGCTATCGCTGGGCCTACGGGATCACGAACTCGAACATCGATCGAGGCGAGGTGGAGCGCGTCGTCGAGCAGAGCGTCGCCCTCCTCGAAGGGCTCGCGTGAAGATCACCGCCGTCGAGGCGCACGTCTGCCACGCGCGAATGCGCAACTGGATCTTCGTCCGCGTGCTCACCGACCAGGACGGCCTCCACGGATGGGGCGAGGCGACCCTCGAGTGGCACAGCCGCGCCGTCGTCGGCGCGATCGAGGATCTCGCGGAGCTCCTCGTCGGCGAGGATCCGACCCGGATCGAGCACCTCTGGCAGACGATGTACCGCCAGCACTTCTGGCACGGCAACGACATCGTCCGCGGCACCGCATTGTCCGGGATAGACATCGCCCTCTGGGACATCCTCGGGAAGGTGCACGGCGTTCCCTGTCACCGGCTCTGGGGCGGGGCGGTGCGCGACTACGTCCGCCTCTACGGGCACCTCGGGGGCGGGAAGATGGAGGACTTCTACGAGAGCTCGGAACCGGCGCGCTTCGGCGAGCTCGCGAGCGCGATGGTCGAGAACGGCTTCAGCGCCTTCAAGTCGATGGCGGTGCCGCCGACGATGCCGCTCGAGGGACTTGCTCCGGTCCGTCACGCGGAGGCGTGCGTCGCCGCGATGCGCGAGGCGGTCGGAGACGAGATCGACATCATGGTCGACTGCCACGCGCGGCCGAGCCCGCGGATGGGACACCTCTTCGCCCACGCGCTGGAGCAGTTCGGCCTCTACTGGCTCGAGGAGCCGTGCTGGCCGGAGCGAGCCGACGACATCGCCGCGATCCAGCGCTCGGTCTCGACCCCGATCGCCACGGGAGAGCGGCTCGTCGGCGCGGGCGGCTTCCGCGAGCTCCTGGAGAAGAACGCGTGCTCGGTGCTGCAGCCGGACATCACCCACTGCGGCGGGCTGACCGAAGCGCGCCGGATCGCGGCCCTCGCCGAGACCTACCGCGTCGC
>DATLXM010000052.1:0-29435 GCA_035575835.1 Gaiellaceae bacterium | reverse complement strand
ATCACGGGCGAGGTGCTGCTCGTCGACGGTGGCCTGGGAATGTGAGGGGACGGAATGAGCGCTGACAACGGCAGAAGACGCGTGGTCGTCACCGGCCTCGGAATGGTGACCCCGCTCGGGAACGACGTCGAGACGACGTGGACGAACCTGATCGCGGGCGAGTCCGGCGCCGGCAAGATCGAGCAGTTCGACGCCAGCGAGTTTCCGGTCAACTTCGCGTGCGAGCTCAAGGGGTTCGACCCCACCGAGTGGATCGACCGGAAGCAGGCTCGGCGGCTCGATCGCTTTTCCCAGATGGTGGTCGCGGCAGCACGTCAGGCCGAGTCCGATTCGGGCCTCGAGATCGCGAAGGAGGCAGACCGGATCGGCGCCTCGATCGCGACCGGGATCGGGGGCCTCGGCGCCTTCCAGGACTGTTACCAGACGCTGATGGATCGCGGTCCCGACCGGGTCAACCCCTTCTCCATCCCCGCGATCATCCCGAACATGGGTGCCGGCTGGGTCTCGATGGAGCTCGGTACGCGCGGCCCCCTCTCCTCGCAGTGCACCGCCTGCGCGGCCTCGAACATGGCGATCGGCGAGGGCGCGGACGCGATCCGCCTCGGCCGCGCGGACGTGATGTTCTGCGGCGGCACCGAAGCGGGGATCACCCGCGTCGGGATCGCAGGTTTCGGGGCCATGCGCGCCCTCTCGCGGCGCAACGACGACCCGAAGGGCGCTTCCCGGCCGTTCGACGCGGGCCGGGACGGCTTCGTGATGGGCGAGGCCGCCGCGGTCGTCGTCCTCGAGGAGCTCGAGCACGCCCGCGCGCGCGGCGCGAAGATCTACGCCGAGCTGATGGGCTACGGAGTCTCCTCAGACGCGAACCACATCACCGAGCCGGATCCCACCGGAGAGAACCCGGCGCGCGCGATGAACATGGCACTGAAGGACGGGGGGATCGAGGCGAGCGAGATCGGCTACATCAACGCGCACGGAACCTCGACTCCGCTGGGCGACGCCTCCGAGACGCGGGTGATCAAGCTCGCGCTCGGAGAGGAGAACGCCCGCAGGATCCCGATCTCCTCGACGAAGGGCGCGACCGGCCACTGCCTCGGCGCCGCCGGCGCGGTCGAGGCGATCTTCACGATCCTCGCGACGCAGACCGGCGTCCTCCCACCCACGATCAACTACGAGGTCGAGGATCCCACCTGCGACCTCGACTACATCCCGAACGAGGCGCGTGAAGTGCCGATCGAGGTCGGGCTCTCGAACTCGTTCGGCTTCGGCGGTCACAACGCCTGCGTGATCTTCCGCAAGCTCGCCGCCTGAGTCAGAGACGTAGCTCGAGCAGGACGACGTCGCGCCAGCCGGCATCGAGCCGGCCGATGCGCTCTCGGATTCCGACCTCGCGAAACCCGAGCGCGCGGTGGAGGGCGAGGCTCGCCTCGTTCTCGGGGAAGATCCCGGCCTGGAGCGTCCAGAGGCCGCCGGCGCGGGCCGACGCGACGAGTGCCTCGAGCAGGGCCCGCCCAGCCCCGAGGCCGCGCGCCGACGCGGCCACGTAGACGCTGATCTCGGCGACGCCCGCGTAGGCGGGCCGCCGCGAGTACGGCGAGAGCGCCGCCCAGCCGAGCAGCCGGTCGTCCTCCCGGACGGCAAACCGGTGAGCGGGAAGGTGCTGGACGTCCCAGTCGGCCCACGACGGCACGCCGGTCTCGAACGTCGCGTTTCGGGTCGCGATCACCTCCTCGAAGATCGCAGCGACCGCAGGCCAGTCGCCGGGGAGAAGCGGTTCGATCCGCATGGACGTGACAGTAAGCTCCGCGCATGTCCCGCTGGGCCACCTTCGACTGTTACGGCACTCTGATCGACTGGAATGCAGGGGTCGGCGCCGTCCTCGAGCGCCTCTACGGGATCGAGCAGGCACCGGAGCTCCTGCGCCGCTATCACGAGCTCGAGCCGGAGGTGCAGGCCGAGCAGTACCGCTCCTACGCCGAGGTGCTGTCGCTCACCCTCGAGCGGCTTGCGAGCGAGACCGGCCTCGGGATCCCGGAGGGCGAGAGTGGCGCGCTGGCGCAGTCGCTCCCCGACTGGCCACCATTTCCCGAGGTGCCGGAGGCGCTCGCCGAGCTCCGCAGGCGCGGCTGGAGTCTCGCGATCCTCTCGAACTCCGACCGCGACCTGATCGCGACCTCCCAGAAGCAGCTCGGCGTCCCCTTCGATCTCGTTGTCGTGGCCGAGGACGTGCAGTCCTACAAGCCGGCGCACGGGCACTGGGAGCGCTTCGCCGAGCTCACCGCGGACCGCGAGCAGCACGTCCACGTGGCCGCGAGCCTCTTTCACGACATCGCGCCCGGGCGTGAGCTCGGCCTCACGACGGTCTGGATCAACAGGCTCGGCGAGCGGGCCGATCCCGTCCCGGATCGCGAGCTGACAGACCTCGCCGGCCTGCCGGACGTGCTCGACGAGCTCGTACCGGTGTGAAGCGCCGTCCCGCGACGATGGAGGACCTCCCCGAGGTCCTCGCGCTCGCGCAGGCCTCCGACCTGGCGCTGATCGGTGAGAGCGACTGGACCGAGGCCGACCTGCGGGAGGAATGGGAGGGCTACGACCTCGACCAGGACGTCTTCCTGCTCGAGCTCGACGGGCGACTCGCCGGTTACGCCGCGTACGAGAGCCGGGGCGGCGGTCGGTCCCTCGTCGACGGCTACGTCCATCCCGAGCTTGACGGTCGCGGTGTCGGGGGCGAGATCCTCCGGGTGACCGAGGAGCGTGCCCGTGTGGGCGCCGCCGCCGTGCCGGAGGGCGAGCGCGCGTATCTCCAGAACGCTGCTCTCGTCAACGACCCCGCCGTGCCGGGGCTCTTCAGCGCGCACGGCTATCACCCGGAACGCCATTTCTGGCGGATGGTGATCGACCTCGACGCTGCACCTCCGGTTCCGGAGTCGGACGGGATCGAGATCAGGCTCTTTCGCGACCAGGCCGAGCGGGAGCAGTTCCACGCCGTGCTCGAGGAGGCGTTCGAGGATCATTGGGAGAGCCGGCGTCGCCCCTACGAGGAATGGGCGAAAAGCGTCTTCGAGGTCGAGGGCTATGACCCGACGCTCTTCTGGGTCGCGCTCGAGGGCGACGAAATCGTGGCGGGGAACGCCTGCTACTGGAAGCGGCACGGCGAGTGGGGCTGGGTCGGGACGCTCGGCGTCAGGCCGGCCTGGCGCCGGCGCGGAATCGCCGAGGCCCTACTCGCCACCGCCTTCGCCGAGTTCTTCGGGCGTGGCGAGCGACGCGTCGCGCTCGGAGTCGACGCCCAGAGCCCGACCGGTGCGACGCGCCTCTACGAGAAGGCCGGGATGCGGGTCTTCTGGGAGGCCGTGATCTACGAGAAGGAGCTTCGCCCTGCACGCGCATGAGCTGACGATCCGGCGGCCCGTCGCGGCGGATGCGGCCGCAATCGCAGGCCTCGTGAACGAGCTCTCGCGCGCGCTCGACGGCACCGCGGACGAGACGGCCGAGGGCGTCGCCGAGTGGTTCGGCATGCCCCGGCTGTACATGCTGGCCGTCGAAGACGGGGACGGCCGCCTCGTCGGCTACGGCGACACGCATGCGAACTCGGACGAGCGGACGAAATGGTGGGTGGACGTGCGGGAGCTGCCCGGCAGCTCGCGGGCATCGGAGCTCCTCGTGCCGGAGCTCGAGCGCCATGTCGCCGAGGCGTCCCCGCCGTCGCCTCTCGTGCGTGCGACCATCGGCTCTCAGAACGACGCCGGCCGTTCGGTCTTCGCCGCGTCGGGCTACACGCCGATCCGCTCGTCCTACCGAATGGGGATCGAGCTCTCGGAGCGGCCGCCGGTCCCGGGATGGCCCGAGGGCCTGACCGTTCGCACCCTGCGGCCGGGCGAGGACGAGAGGCCCGTCTACGAGGCGCACATGGACGCGTTCGCCGACCACTGGGACTTCGAGCGGGCGCCGTACGAGGAGTGGCGCACGTGGCACACCGACCGCGAGAGCTTCGAGCCCTCGCTCTGGTTCCTCGTCGAGGAGGGGCCGGAGATCGCTGCGGTCTGCCTCTGCCGGAGCGACGACACGTTCGAGCCTCCCCGCGGCTGGATTGGCGAGCTAGGGGTTCGACGGCAGTGGCGGCGGCGCGGGCTCGGGCTCGCGCTCCTCCAGCACGCGTTCGGCCAATTCCACGACCGTGGCCTCCGCAACGCGGGTCTCGGGGTGGATGCCGAGAACACGACCGGGGCGGTCCGGCTCTACGAGCGCGCCGGGATGCACGTCGTCAGCCGGATGGACACCCTGGAGAAGACGCTGTGAGTCGGCTCCGCGCCCGCTGTCCCGATTGCCGGACGCTGACGGCGGTCGCGATCGGCCCGGACTACCAGTGCCATTCCTGCGGTCGCGAGTTCGGCGCCGGCCTCGTCCGTGTCCCCCGGGCGTGGGGAGAGGGCGGTGGGACGATGGCCGAGGCCGCCTGGCTCGAGCTGCCCTATCCCGAAGCCGGCGTTGTCGAGGCGGACTCCCTCGCCGAGCAGACCCTCGCCGTCGCCTCGGAGCTCCCGGATCGACCCCTCGTCCTCGGCGGCTGCTGCTGCTCGCACCTCGGCGCGATCGAACGGCTCGCGGGCGGCAACGACACGCTCGCCGTCGTCTGGTTCGACGCGCACGGCGACCTGAACACCCCGGCGACCTCGCCCTCCGGCAACGCCTGGGGAATGCCGCTCCGGATGCTGGTCGACGAGGGTGCGATCGAGCCCGGCAACGTGGCGCTCGTCGGGGCGAGAAGCCTCGACCCCGGCGAGGTGGAGTTCATCGCTCGAGCCGGGATCCATACGGGCGCCGACGCCGTCGAGCGGGCGCTGGAGGGAACCGACTCCGTCTACGTCGCGTTCGACGGCGACGTCGTCGAGCCGGGCGAACTGGACGTCTTCATGCCCGAGCCCGACGGCCTCCGCCTCGACGAGCTCGAAGAGCTGCTCCGCCGGATCGCGGCCGCGCGTCCAGTTGCCGGCGCCGGCCTCAGCGGGCTCGTCCGGGCGGCCGAGAACGAGTCGAAGCTCGTCCGGCTCTGCGTAGCCCTCGGTCTCTGAGCGCGCCGATCCGCGAGCCGTGCAACTTCGCGCCGGGGGGCCGGGTCTAAGATCAGGCATGGCCGAAGCGAGCAAGATCGATGTCTCCATCGAGCACAAGCACACGCCGGAGCCGCCGGCGAAGAAGCACCCGAACACATGCCCGACCTGCGGCTCGCACTATCGAGACGACGAGCTCGACGCTGCCCTGCGTGTCTGTAACCAGTGTGGTCATCACTTTCCCGTCAAGGCGCGGCGCCGGATCGAGCAGCTCGCCGACCCGGGCAGCTTCGTCGAGGAGGCTGCAGATCTCCGTTCGGCCGACCCGCTCTCGTTCTTCGACCTCAGGCCTTACAAGGAGCGCCTTGCGGAGGCAGAGATCGCGACGGGGCTCGGCGACGCGATGGTGATCGGTGCGGCCACGATCGAGGAGCTGCCCTGCCGGCTCGCGGTGATGGACTTCTCCTTCATGGGAGGCTCGATGGGCTCCGTCACGGGTGAGAAATTCGCGCGCGCCTGCGAGAGCGCGACCGCCGCCGGCGTCCCGCTCGTCTCGATTTCCGCCTCGGGTGGCGCCCGGATGCAGGAGGGGATTCTCGCGCTGATGCAGCTGCCGAAGACCGTCTGTGCCGTCGAGGAGCTGCACGAGTCCGGTTGCGCGCTGATCAGCGTGATGGCGCACCCGACGACCGGCGGCCTCCTCGCGAGCTTCGCGAGCCTCGGGGACGTCCTGCTCGCCGAGCCCGGCGCGCTGATGTCCTTCGCCGGCCCGCGCGTCGTCGCTCAAACGACGCGCGAGAAGCTTCCCGACGACTTCGGGCTCGCCGAGTCGAATCTCCGCTTCGGCCACGTCGATGCGATCGTGCCTCGCCCGGAGCTGCGATCGACCCTTGCTCGCCTGCTGCGCCTCTTCGGAGTCGGAGGATGACGAACGATGCCGAGATCAGGCTCCGCGACCGGCTGAGCAAGCTGAGCGGCCTCGACCTCCTGCGCGGCGCCCGGCTCTCGGGCGAGCTCGAGCGCCTCAAACGCCAGATCGACCGGATCGAGGCCGAGCCCACGGACGAGGAGATCTGGACGAAGGTCGAGCTCGCCCGCCACGAGAACCGCCCCTACACGCTGGACTACGTGGAGCGGCTTCTCGACGACTGGTTCGAGTTCCACGGCGATCGCGGCCGGGCCGACGACTTCGCCCTAGTCGCCGGGATCGGCAAGCTGGACGGCCGCACGATCGCCCTGATCGGGCATCAGAAGGGCAGGGACATCAAGGAGCGGACGAAGCGGAACTTCGGGATGGCCTATCCGGAGGGCTACCGCAAGGCGATGCGCGTGATGGAGATCGCCGAGCGGCACGGCTTCCCGCTGGCCACGCTCGTCGACACGCCCGGCGCCTACCCGGGCGTCGCCGCCGAGCAGCACGGCCAAGGGGGCGCGATCGCTCGTTCCCAGGCAGCCATGGCGAAGCTCCGCGTCCCGACCGTCGCCTGCATCATCGGCGAGGGCGGCTCCGGAGGCGCGGTCGCGATCGCGCTCGCGGACACGGTCCTGATGCAGGAGAACGCCATCTACTCCGTGATCTCGCCCGAGGGCTGCGCCGCGATCCTCTGGCGCGACGCCGGCGAGCGGCAGAAGGCTGCCGCAGCGTTCAAGCCGGACGCCGCCCACTGCCTCGAGCTCGGGGTGATCGATGGGATCGTCCCGGAGCCCGCGGGCGGGGCGCATCAGAGTCCCGACGAGGCGGCCCGGCTGCTCGGCGCGGCACTCGCGGATGCCTTCGACGAACTGGACGACATTCCCCAGGCGGAGCTGCGCACGCGCCGTCGGGACAAGTTCCGTTCAATGGGCGTGCTCGCCTGATCACTCGGACTTTCCACACAGTCCACAGGCTTTTCCCCTGTTCCGAATGATGCGCGAAAATAGCCCCCGTACGCGTTGAGGCCTGCAAAAAGCCGAGATTTGTCTGAGACCGATGTGGCGAACCATCCGGCTCGGGTAGAAGAAGCCCGGATGCCGCCGCTCTCCGACTATCGCCGCAAGCGCGACCCCAAGAAGACCCCGGAGCCGTTTTCGGGACGCCGCCGGGGCAAGCGGACGATCTTCGTGATCCAGCGGCACGACGCGACGAGGCTCCACTACGACTTCCGCCTCGAGCGCGACGGCGTTCTCCTGAGCTGGGCCGTGCCGAAGGGCGTTCCGCTCGAGCCGGGGACACAGCACCTCGCCGTGCACGTCGAGGATCACCCGCTCGGCTACGCGACCTTCGAGGGCGAGATTCCGAAGGGCAACTACGGCGCCGGCACCGTCGAGATCTGGGATCACGGCACCTACGAGCTCGTCGAGGAGAAGACCGATGGGGGCCTGACGGTCGACCTCCACGGCGAGAAGCTCGAGGGGCTCTGGACGCTCGTTCCTGCGAAGCTCTCCGGCGACCCGAAGAACTGGCTGCTCGTGAAGAAGAAGGACGCGGCGGGGGCGCTGAAGGATCGCCGCAGCTACGCCCCGATGCTCGCCACGCTCGCCGGCGAGGTGCCCACCGGAAAGGGCTGGCTCTTCGAGGTCAAGTGGGACGGCTACCGGGTGGTCGCGACGATGCGCGGGGGCGAGATCGACCTGCGGAGCCGGAACGCGAATCCGCTCAACGATCGCTTCCCGACGGTCGTGCAGGCGCTCGTCCGCGGAGTTCGGACTCCGGACTGCGTTCTGGACGGCGAGGTCGTCGCGATCGGCCCCGACGGGCGCGCGACCTTCTCCGCGATGCAGCAGGCGAAGCCGGGGACGACGTATGCCTTCGTCGCCTTCGACGTACTCGAGGAAGAAGGAGTGCCGCTGATCGGGCTGCCGCTGGCGGAGCGCCGCGAGCGGCTCGCCGCGCTCCTCGACACCCGCCGAGGCGGCGTTCAGCTCTCGGACACGTTCGACGACGGCACGCTGCTCTTCGCCGCAGCGGAGGCCCAGCGGTTCGAGGGGATCATCGCGAAGCGCGCGGACTCGACCTACGAGCCGGGAAAGCGCACGCGCAACTGGCTCAAGGTGAAGACCCACGGCCGGCAGGAGTTCGTGATCGCGGGCTACACGAAGGGGCAGGGCCGCCGGACGGGTCGCTTCGGAGCGCTGATCCTCGCAGTCTCGGAGGAGGGGGGCCTCCGCTACGCGGGCAACGTGGGCACCGGCTTCGACGACGCCGAGATCGACAGGCTGCAGAAGCTCCTGCGCCGCCTCGAACGGAAGACCTCGCCGTTCGAGGAGGTCCCGAAGCTGCCGAAGACCCGGAAGGCCGACATCGTCTGGGTCGAGCCCGAGCTCGTCTGCGAGGTCGAGTTCGTCGAGTGGACGCACGACGGCCGGCTCCGCGCACCCTCCTACCAGGGTCTGCGCGAGGACAAGCGGCCCGCCCAGGTGCATCGCGAGCGCGACGCGATCGGGCCGGAGGTCAAGCGCGGCAAGCGCGTGCTCAAGCTCTCGAACATGGACAAGCCGTTCTGGCCCGACGAGGGAATCACGAAGGGCGACGTGCTCACCTACTACCGCGACATCGCGCCCGTGCTCGTGCCGCACCTGCGCGACCGCCCGTTCACGATGAAGCGCTACCCCGACGGGGCGTTCGGCAAGTTCTTCTTCCAGAAGGATGCGCCGAAGCACATGCCCGACTGGATCCCGACGCGGCGCTTCGAGGTCTCCACCCGCGATTCCCCGCGCACGCGGCGCGAGATCGACTTCGCGCTCGTGAACGAGGAGCTGGCGCTCCTCTGGGTCGTGAACATGGGCTGCATCGACATGAACACCTGGTACTCGCGCGTGGACAAGCCCTCGCGCCCGGACTTCGTCCTCTTCGACCTCGACCCCTCGCCGGACGTCGGCTTCGCGGAGACGATCGAGGTCGCGCTGCTCGTTAAGCAGGTGCTCGACCTCGTCGGTCTGATCTCGTTCCCCAAGACGAGCGGGTCGGAAGGGATCCACATCCTCGTCCCGGTCGAGCGGCGGCACACGTTCGACGAGACGCGCGAGTTCTCCGAGATCGTCGCCGGCGCGATCGCCCGCGCCCATCCGGGCCTCGCGACTACGGAATGGTCGAAGGCGAAGCGGAAGGGCGTGCTGATCGACTCGAACCAGAACGGGGAGGGGAAGACGATCGCGTCGGTCTACTCCGTGCGGCCCAAGCCGGGTGCGCCCGTCTCGACGCCGCTCCGCTGGGAGGAGGTGAACGCGTCGCTCGACCCGGCCGCGTTCACGATGGACGTCGTGCTCGAGCGCGTCGCGCGGGAGGGAGACCTCTATGAGGGTGTTTTGACCACGCGCCAGTCGCTCGGGAGCGCGCTGCGGACGCTTCGCTAGAGCCCGAAGGAGCGGCAGGCAGGCCTCCGCGCCTTCGATCTCGACGGTGACCAGGCAGCGCCAGTCCGCCCGCTCGAGCCGGAAGTTGAGGTGGGGCACGGGCTTGCCGCGCGGGTTGACCGTGTCCTCGTGGTCGAAGCGGTAGCCGAGCTTCTCGGAGACGCGGCGAGATGCGAGGTTCGTCGCGATCGCGCTCGAGGTGACAGCGGCTACGCCGAGAGCGCGGAACGCGAACTCGACGACCGCCGCACGCTGCTCGAGCCCGAAGCCGCACCCCCTGTTGCGCCTTCTCGAGCCACGAGCCCGTGCCGAGCTCCCGCGCAGCGTTGCGCCGGCGCAGCCCCTGGCTCCCGATCGGGACGCCGTCCAGGAACGTGACGAGATTCAGGTTCCAGCTTCCGGGCTCCCAGCTCGCGAGCGCCGCCCGGTGGAATTCGTGGAAGCCCTCGCGATCGAGCGAGTCGGTCCAGCCGACGCTGAAGGGCATCACCTCGGGCCGGTGGATCCCGCGCGCCGCGGCGTCGTACAGGTCGTCGACCTCGCCCTCCGTGGGCAGCCTCAGCTCGAGCCGCGGCGTCTGTAGGCGGAGTCCGAGGAGCGGCTCGACGTTCATTCGCCGAGCTTGTGCGGATGCCCGAGCATCGAGAGCTCGGCCGTGTCGCGGCGGAAGAAGAGGGAGGTCGTCCAGTCGGCGACGACCCGGAGCTTGCGCGAGAGGAGCGGCAGCTGGAGCAGGTGGTAGCTGCGGGTCACGAACCAGCCAGGGAAGCCGCGGAGCCGGACCCCGAGCACGTCCGCGATTCCCTTGTACCGGCCGAGGGTCGCCACCTGGCCGAGCATCCGGTAGCCGTAGGGCTGCGGGTCGCCCTGGAGGTTTCCAGCGAGCCGGCGCGCCTGTCGGAGTGCGTGCTGGCAGGTCGGCGGATCGACGTGCTCCGGCGTGCGCGTGTTCGGCACGGCCGCCCCGTCGCCCAGGGCCCACACCCGCTTGCGGCCTTCGACCCGCAGCAGCTCGTTCACCACGACGCGACCGCGCTCGTCGAGCGGCATCCCCAGCTCGCCCAGGAGTGGATGCGCCTTGACGCCGGCCGTCCAGACGACCGTCCGGGTCGGAATGCGAGTGCCGTTCGAGAGCACCGCCTCGCGACCGTCGACGGACTCGAGCGTCGTCGCGACGTGGATCTCGACGCCCCGCCGCGCCAGTTCCTTCGCGGCGTAGTCTCCAAGCCTCGTCGGAATCTCGGCCAGGATCTTCGGAGCCGCGTCGACGAGCACCCAGCGCTGCGGGACGCCGCGGAGCCGCGGGTACCAGCGAAGCGCGTCCCGGACGAGATCTGAGAGCTCGGCGAGCGCCTCCACGCCTGCGTAGCCCGCCCCGACGAAGACGAACGAGAGGTGGGCTGCCGCCCTCGCGTCGTCGCTCTCGGCGGCGGCCGCCTCGAGCTCCCGCAGGATCCTGTTCCGGAGCGCGATCGCGTCGGCGAGATCCTTGAACCCGACCGCGTGCTCGGCGAGGCCCGGCACCGGGAACGTCCGCGCCACCGAGCCGAGGGCGAGCACGAGCTGCTCGTACTCGACCTCGAAGGAGCCCGCACCCTCGGTCTCGACGTGAGCGATCCGCCGTTCCTCGTCGAGTCCGCGGATCCGGCCGAGCAGGAGCTCCGCGTGAGGGCACATCTGACGGAGGGGAACGACAACGTGGCGCGGCTCGAGCGTCCCGGACGCGGCCTCGGGAAGCATCGGGGTGTAGAGCATGAAGTTCTCGGGGCTGACGATCGTCGCACCCGCGCGACCCAGGAGCCGTGCCACGTAGCCGCCGGCGAAACCACCGCCCGCGATCAGAACCCCGCCCCTGGCTCTACGGTCGGTCACCCCAGGCTGACCGACCCGTCCGGGCCGAGCCTCCAGCCGGGGTTGTGCGCGACCTCCCAAGCGTGACCGTCCGGGTCGGTGAACGCTCCGGAGTAGCCGCCCCAGAAGGTTGCTGCGCCCGCGCGCTTGATCGAGGCACCGGCCCGGCGGGCCTCCTCGAGCACGCTGTCCACCTCCGCCGGCGAGCCGACGTTGTGGGCGAGCGTGATCCCGCCCCAACCGCCGGTGTCCTCGACTCCGCTGTCGGCCGCGAGCTCTTCGCGGCCCCAGAGCCCGACGATCATCCCGCCCGCCTGGAAGAAGACGACGCCCTGCTCGGGGTCGGAGTCCGTGCTCCAGCCGAGTGCCTCGTAGAAGGCCCGCGCCCGGGCGAGGTCGGCCACGCCGAGCGTGACCAGGCTGACTCGTTGCTCCATCAGCTGCTCTCCTTCGGGGTCGATCGCGCCACGAGGTCTGCCAGCGTCGTCGTCTCGAGCACGCCCCGCATGCTCGTCCGGAGCTCGATCCAGACCTCGCGGAGCGCAGTCGCCGCCCCCGTGTAGTCGACCTCCTCGGGTCGGGCGCCGCGCACGGTCGCGATCGGCCCCTCGACCGCGCGAATGACGTCGGCGACGCTCACGTCCCCGGCGGGCCTTGCCAGCCAGTAGCCGCCCTCCGCGCCGCGCTGGCTCGCGACGATCCCGCTCCGCCGCAGCTCGAGCAGGATGTTCTCGAGGAAGTTGAGGGGAACTCCCTGTGCGGTCGCGATCCGCTCGCCCTTGATCGGGCCCGCGCGCTCGGAATCCGGCCGCTCAGAATCCAACTGTGCGGCCGCGAGCTCCGCGGTCGCGCGGAGCGCATAGTCGACCTTCGCCGAGACGCGCATGGGGCCATTCTCACCTTCCTACGAGGACCTCGCCGAGACGGCCCTCGAGGAAGGCCCGGTCGCCGGCGTTCATCTCGAGCGCGAGCGCCTCGCGGTAGGCCTCGGCCGCCTCGGGAAGCCGGTCGAGCCGGCGCAGGAGATCCGCGCGGGCCGCGGGGAGCAGGTGATAGCCCGGGAGCTCGATCGCGGCCATCAGCGCGAGCCCGCGCTCAGGGCCGTCGGCCATGGCGACGGCGACGGCACGGTTCAGCTCCACGATCGGGGTCGGCTCCAGGCGGGCGAGCCGTTCGTACAGCGCTGCGATCTGGGGCCAGTCGGTCTCGCGCTCCACGTGCAGGGCGGCGATCGCCCCCTGCAGCTGATACCTGCCCGGCGAGCGAAGTGAGAGCGCGCGCTCGAGCACGCGCACGCCCTCGTCGATCCGGGTCTGGTTCCAGCGCGTGCGGTCTTGCTCGGCAAGGAGCACGATCTCGCCGTTCGGCCCCGTTCGCGCGGGACGTCTCGCGTCGTGGAGCAGCATGAGGGCGAGCAGGCCCAGCGGCTCCGCTTCGTCGGGCATCAGGACGGCGAGGAGCTTCCCCAGCCGGATCGCCTCCTCGCACAGGTCGCCGCGCACGTGCTCGTCGCCGCTCGTGGCCGAGTAGCCCTCGTTGAACACGAGGTAGAGAACGGCGAGAACCGCCCGCAGCCGCTCGGGCAGCACGTGGTCGGCGGGGACGCGGAACGGGATGCCCGCGTCGCGAATCTTTCGCTTCGCGCGCACGAGCCTCTGGGCCATCGCCGGCTCGGCGACGAGGAAGGCGCGCGCGATCTCGGGCGTCGTCAGGCCGGCGACCTCTCGCAGCGTCAGCGCCACCCGCGACTCGGCGGCGAGGGCCGGGTGGCAGCAGGTGAAGACGAGCGCGAGCCGGTCGTCCGGGATCGAGCTCACGTCGTCCTCGTCGGCGGGCAGGGCTTCGAGCCGTGCGACGAGCTCGGCCTTGCGCGCGAAGTTCTGCTCACGCCGGATCCGGTCGATCGCGCGGTTGCGGGCGGTGGTGATGAGCCAGGCGCCCGGGTTCGAGGGCAGGCCCTCGCGTGGCCAGCGCTCGACCCCGATCGCGAAGGCGTCCCCGACCGCGTCCTCGGCGAGGGTGAGGTCGCCGAGAACGCGGGTGAGAGTGGCGACCGCACGGCCCTATTCGCTCCGGAAGACCGCCTCGATCTCCGTCACGAAGCTGCCGGCACCTGCTCTTCGCGAACGGGGTTCTCGACGAGCGGGCGCAGCTCCACGGAGCCACGATGGACGAGCGGGATCTTCTCCGCGAGCGCGATCGCCTGGTCGAGATCGTCGCACTCGAACACGAAGAGGCCGCCGATCAGTTCCTTCGCCTCGGCGTAGGGGCCGTCCGTGACCACCACCTCGCCGTCCCGGACCCGGACCGTCTTCGCTGCGGAAGGCTCGTCCAGCTCCGCCCCGAAGCGGACGTACGGCTCGATCTCGGCGAAGAGCGCATTCCACTTCGGCATCTCGAGCTCCCGCGCCGCCTTGGCCTCGTCCTCGCTCAGCGACTTCCAACGCTCGGCGTCGGCGGCATCGTTCGTCAGCAGGGCTGCGTACTTCACGATGCCTCCTCCCCTTCATCGGCAGGGTCCACGTGGATGGGCCGGACCTCGATCGCGCCGGTCGCGGCCCCGGGGATCTTCGCCGCCCAGGTGCACGCCTCGTCGATCGTCTCGCACTCGAGCACGAAATAGCCGCCGAGCGCCTCCTTCAGCTCGGCGAACGGGCCGTCCGTGACGAGCGTCTCGTCGTTGCGGATCCGGACGGTGGTCGCCGTGCTGGACGGGGCGAGCTCGCTGCCGTCCTTGATCACGCCGGCTCCGCCGCCCTCGCGCGAGAACGCGTAGTAGTCCTCCATGACCGCGCCGAGCTCCTGCTCGGAGAGCGCGGCCCACGCCTCCTCGTCCGTGTGGATCAGTGCCAGGTACTGCATCTCCACCTCCTTGGTGGGTCGTCGTCACTGTGGAGACGAACGAGGTGTAGCGAAATCGACAGGTGGAAGAAAGCGGTCGTGGGTCTGTTCTCGCCACGGGAGTCCAGGGGCGGCCGCGTCAAGGTCTACGGCTGCTCGCCCGGCTGTCTCGCGGTCTCGATCGGACTCTCGCTCTTCCTGACCCTCGCGGTCAACGGCTGTATCCAGCTCCTCAACTAGTCACTCGACCGGCGAGCATCCGCTGCAGGAGCGTGAGCGCGCCCGCCTTGTCGAGGAACTCGTTCAGGTTCCCGCACTTCGGGCTCTGGACGCAGCTCGGGCAGCCACGCTCGCACGGACACCCCGCGAGCATCCGGGCGGTGTCGCCCACCCAGCCCTCGAAGCGGTCGAAGCCCCGCTCGGTGATCCCGACCCCTCCCGCGTGGCCGTCGTAGACGAAGATCGTGGGGAGGCCGGTCTGAAAGTGGATGTTCGTCGAGAGGCCGCCGATGTCCCAGCGGTCGCACATCGCCCAGAGCGGCAGGAGCGCGATCAGCGAGTGCTCGGCCGCGTGAAGCGAGGAGAGGAGCTTCGGCATCTCTTCCAGGTTCTCGAGCTGCCCGGGCGTCGGGGCGAACCAGACGGCCTCGGTCTCGAACGTCGTTTCGGGGAGGTCGAGCGGAACCGTCTCCAGCGTGTCGCCACCACTGATCGACTTCCGCTGATAGGCGACCACCTGTTCCGTCACGGAGACCCGGCCGAAGAAGAGCTCGAGGCCGAGGCGCGGCTCGACCCGGAGGGGCTCCACGATCGCGGTCTGCGTCTCCTTCCTCGCCTGCGTGTACCAGTCGACCGACGCGGCTCCGACGACGGCGGTGAGCGTTTCCAGGTCGAGGGCGCGCACGAGGTACTGCTCCCCCAGGTGGAGGTAGATCGCGCCCTCGTGCACCGTCGAGTATGCGCGCGAGCGCTCGACGAGGCCGAGCACCGAACCGGTCTCGCCGTCGACGACCGTGAACGCCTCCGGCTCGCCCGACCGGAGCGAGATGCGCGCGGCGGGGTACTCGGTCCCGGCCCAGATCCAGCCCGCGTCGGTGTGCTTCAGCTCCGGGAGCGCGGCGGCGCGCTCCAGCGCCTCGGGCCCGAGCGTCTGCGCGTCCTTCTCGTCGATCGGGCCCTCGAAGGCGGCCGAGAGGACGTGCCCGTCGAGCACGCGCGGGTTCGCGTGGTCGAGGATCGCGGCCTCGACGGTTCGGGAGAGGAGCGACTCGGGATCGCGCATGAAGAACTGATCGAGGGCGTCCTCGCTCGCGACCAGCACTGCCATCCCGTGGCCCTTCCGGCCCGCGCGGCCCCACTGCTGTCGGAGCGACGAGACCGTGCCAGGGAAGCCGACCGAGATCGCGCAGTCGAGCGAGCCGATGTCGATCCCCAGCTCGAGGGCGCCCGTCGCCGTCACCCCGAGCAGCTCGCCGGCCATCAGCCGCCCCTCGATCTCGCGTCGCTGGCCGGGCGTGTAGCCGGCGCGGTAGGGGGCGAGCCGGGCCGCGGTCGCGCCATCCACGCGCTCGACGGTGAAGCGGTGGATCAGCTCGACGGCCTTCCGGCTCTTCGCGAAGCAGATCGTGCGCAGGCCCTGCTGGGTGAAGCCGGCGAGGAGTCGCGAGGCGTCGCCGAGCGAGCTCGCCCTGATTCCGAGCTCCGGGTCGATCAGCTCCGGGTTCCAGAGCGCGATTGTCCGCTCGGCTTTCGGCGCGGCATCGCCTTCGATCACCGTCGCGGGCTCGCCGAGGAGCATTGCTGCAAGCTCACCCGGGTTCGCGATCGTGGCGGACGCGAGCACGAACTGCGGCTCCGCACCGTAGGCGCGGGCGAGCCGCCGCAGCCGCCGGAGCACGTTCGCGACGTGCGAGCCGAAAACTCCTCGGTAGACGTGCGCCTCGTCCACGACGACGAAGCGCAGGTTCGCGAGCACGTCGCCCCAGCGGTCGTGGTGGGGGAGGATCCCGACGTGGAGTATGTCCGGGTTCGTCAGGAGCACGTTCGCCCACTTCCGGATCTGCCAGCGCCGCTCCGCCAGCGTGTCGCCGTCATAGATCGCGGGCTTGACCCCCTTGAGCCGAAAGGCCTGGAGCGCGCGGGCCTGATCCTGGGCGAGCGCCTTCGTCGGGTAGAGATAGATCGCGCGGCTCTTCGGCTCCCGAGCGAGGAGGTCGAGCACCGGCAGGTTGAAGGCGAGGCTCTTGCCGCTCGCGGTGCCCGTCGTCACGATCGTGTTCCCGCCAGCGCGCACCGACTCCCAGGTCTCGGCCTGGTGGCGCCAGAGCGACGTGATCCCGAGGCCGACGAGCGCGGACGCGACCCTGGGATCGAGATCGTCGGGGAAGGGCTCGCTTCGCCCTGAACGAGCGGGCTCCGTCCCGAGATAAGCGAGCTCTTCGCCCTCGAGGACGTGCAGCCAGGGCGTCTCGCTCATCCCGGGCGATGCTAGCCTCGTCCTACCGGGGTGCCCACCGTGTGGGCTGAGATCACACCCGTCGAACCTGATCCGGTTAGCACCGGCGCTAGGGAGAACATGAGCGTTCCACGAGCACTGACGATCGCGACTTCCGACTCGGGCGGCGGAGCCGGTGTCCAGGCCGACCTGAAGGCGTTCGCCGCGGCCGGCTGTCACGGGACGAGCGCACTCGTCGCCCTGACCGCTCAGAACACCGTGGGGGTGGACGCGGTTCACGAGCTCCCGCCCTCGTTCATCCGGGCTCAGCTCGAAGCAGTCTTCGGCGACATCGGGGTGGACGCGGCGAAGACGGGGATGCTCTTCTCGCGCGCGATCATCGGCACGGTCGCCGACTTCCTCGCCGACCGGCACGTCCCGCTCGTCGTCGATCCCGTCCTGATCTCAAGCTCCGGCGCGCAGCTCCTCCGGCCGGATGCGATCGAGACGCTGATCGCCAGGCTGTTCCCGCTCGCCACCGTGGTCACCCCGAACCTCGGTGAGGCCGAGGCGCTCACGGGGCTCAACGGAGCGCCGCGGCGTGTGCTGGCGGAGCATCTCGTCGATCTGGGTGCGGCTGCTGCGATCGTGACCGGCGGTCACGGCGACGACCCCGTCGACCATCTCTTCGACGGGGACGAGCACCACGAGCTTCCGGTCGCGCGCCACGCGATCGCTGCCACGCACGGCGCGGGCTGCACGCACTCCGCCACCCTCGCTGCTCTCCTCGCCCGGGGCTTTCCGCTCCTGGACGCCGCCCGCGAAGCGGGCCGGATCGCGTCCGAGGCCGTGCGGCACGGTCTCGTCGAGATCGGCGCGGGCGACGGCCCAGTCGACGTCTTCAACCTGAAAGGACGAGCATGATCGATCCGGGAGCGACCCTTGCGACGCTGCGCGACCGTCGGCCGCTCGTTCACAACATCACCAACTACGTGGTCATGAACGAGACCGCGAACGCGATCCTCGCGCTCGGGGCGCTACCGGTGATGGCGCATGCGAAGAACGAGGTGCGGGAGATGGTCGGGCTCGCGGGAGCGCTCGTGCTGAACATCGGGACGCTCGACGAGGACTGGGTCGAGGCGATGCTGCTCGCCGGGGCCGCCGCGAACGAGCGGGGGATTCCGGTCGTGCTCGATCCCGTCGGCGCCGGGGCGACCGCGTACCGGACGAGCACGGCGAAGCGGATCCTCGAGGTCGTGGACGTGACCGTGCTCCGCGGCAACGCGGGTGAGATCGGAACGCTCGTCGGTGCCGCGGCCGAGGTGCGCGGGGTCGAGTCGATCGATTCCGGCGGTGATGCGGCCGCGCTCGCCCGGGAGGCGGGCAAGACGCTCGGCGTCGTCGCTTCCGTGACCGGGCCCGTCGATCACGTCTCCGACGGGAAGCGCGTGCTCGCGATCTCGAACGGCCACTCGCTGCTCGCCTCGATCACCGGAACCGGTTGCATGTCCACCGCGCTGACGGGCTGCTTCCTCGCAGGCAAGGACGCCCCACTCGAGGCCGCAGCGGAGGCGCTCGTCGCCCTCGGCGTCGCCGGGGAGGACGCGGCCGAAGGCGCGAAGGGGCCAGGAAGCTTCCACGTCGCGCTCTACGACGCGCTGGCCGGGCTCGATCCCGCCGCTCTCACCTCGCGGGCGCAGGTGAGCGAGGGGTGAGGCTCCACGCGCTCGTGAGCGACCTCGAGACGGCCCGGCTCGCCGTCGATGGCGGCGCGACCGTGCTCCAACTTCGGGTCAAGGGCGCGCCGACGGAGTCCCTGGTCGTCCTCGGCCGGCAGTTGCAGGAGCTCAGCGTCGAGCTCGTGGTCAACGACGACGTCGAGGCGGCGCTCGCGCTCGGTTGCGGCGTCCACCTCGGCCAGTCCGACCCTGGCGCCGCGCGCGCGGCCGAGGCGGGGATCACGCTCGGGATCTCCGCGGCGACCCGGAGAGAGGCCGCCGTCGCGGAGTTCTCGGGCGCGACCTACATCGGCGCCGGACCGATCTGGACGACGCCCTCGAAGCCGGACGCGGGTGCCCCGATCGGGCTCGAGGGCCTTGCCGACGTCTGCCTCGCGACCCAGCTCCCTGTGGTTGCGATCGGGGGGATCGATTCTTCGAATGCGACCGAGTGCATCGAGGCAGGCGCCTCGGGCGTCGCCGTCATTCGTGCGATCACCGACCTTCGCGCCGTGAGGAACGCGGTCGATGCGGCTCTCTGAGGCCGGAGAGCTCGGACTCCTCCGCGAGCTCGAGCAGCGCGGCCTGATCGAAGGAACCGAGCACGACGCCGCCCAGCTCGAGGACGGCGTCGTCGTCACCCAGGACGCGCTCGTGCAGGGGGTCCACTTTCGGCTCGACTGGATCGGCTGGCGCGAGCTCGGCTTCCGGGCCGCCGCGGTCAACATCAGCGATCTCTCTGCGTCCGCAGCGCACCCGGAGGCGCTGTTCGTGACGCTCGCGGCTCCGCCCGAGACCGAAATCGAGGACGTGCTCGAGCTGTACGCCGGGATCGCCGAGGCGGGCGTGCCCGTCCGGGGCGGAGACACGACCCGCGCGGAGACCGTCGTGCTCAGCGTCACCGCCGTCGGGCGCGCCGAGCGTGTTCCGGGCCGCGCGGGTGCCCGGCCGGGCGACCTCCTCGTCGTCACCGGCCCACTCGGCGTCGCCGGGGCGGCGTTTCGCGAGGAGCGTTACGCCCGCCCGCCGATCCGCACCGAGGAGGGGCTTCGCCTGGGTGCGGTGGCCGCCGCGATGCTCGACGTGTCCGACGGGCTCGCAGTCGACGCCGGACACCTCGCTCGGCGTTCGGGCTGCCGGCTCGTGATCGAGCTCGGGCGCGTGCCGCGCGTCGGCGAACTCGGCGACCTCGGCTTCGGCGAGGACTTCGAGTTGCTGGCGGCGACCCCGGATCCAATCGACTTCACCGTGATCGGCCGGTGCGAGGCCGGAGCAGGGGTCGAGCTCCTCCTCGACGGGCAGCCGCATTCCCTCCAGGGCTACGAGCACTTCGTTTAAGCCTTCGTTGCGCCGTAGGACAAACCGGTTGCGCGACGGGCCGCGAGCCGTAAAGCTTTGGCGACGGTGCTCGGCTATCTGATCAGGCGCCTCAGCTGGGCCGTCGTGCTTTTCCTGATCGTGACGCTGTACACGTACGTTCTCTTCTTCATCCTCCCGGGGAACAACCAGACGGTGCGACGCGGCTTCCGGCAGGCGCAGACGCCGAGCACCCTGCGCGACAACACGCTCGGCGTCGAGAATCAGTCGCTCGTCCGCGAGTACGGAAGCTTCGTCTGGGCGATCGTCCATCTCGATCTCGGCACCTCCCGGGTGACGAGGGAGCCGGTCGCGTCCGTGATCGGCCGCGCGGCGCCCGTGACCATGTCCCTCGTGCTCGGCGGCGCCGTCGTCTGGCTCCTCCTCGCGTTCCCGATCGGAATCCTCTCGGCGCTCAGGCCCCGCTCACTGCTCGACAGAGCAGGGATGGTGTTCGTCCTGATCGGCGTCTCCGCGCACCCGCTCTGGATCGGGCTGATCCTCTCGTACATCTTCGGGTTCCAACTCGCGGCGACCCCGATCGCCGGCTACTGCTCGATCTTCACCCCGACCGAGACCTGCGGCGGCCCCGTCCAGTGGGCCTATCACCTGCTCCTCCCGTGGTTCGCCTTCGGGTTCGTCTTCGCCGCGATCTACGCCCGGATGATCCGGGCGAACGTGATCGAGACCTTCGACTCCGAGCACGTTCGGACCGCTCGTGCGGTCGGGATGGGCGAGTGGCGGATCCTCAAGACGCAGGTACTCCGGAACGCGCTCCTGCCGATCGTGACCATGGTCGGCATGGACGTGGGGATCGCGTTCAGCGGCGCGATCTTCGTCGAGCGGGCCTTCAACCTGCCGGGAATCGGACCGCTGCTCTTCGGGGCCCTCCAGCGCCGCGACCTGCCGGTGATCCTCGGGATCGTCGTCCTCGTCACGACCGCGATCCTCGTCTTCAACCTGATCGTCGACCTGCTCTATCCGTTGCTCGACCCCCGCGTCTGGCACGCGGGAATGTCGAGCGGGCTGGCCCCGCGGCGGGTCAAGGCGGCGCCCGCCCCCGAGAGCACGCCCGTCACCGCTCCCTGATCAGCGCCTGAGCCACGCGGCCCACTGCTTCTCGAAGTGAGAGCGCGAGCGGGCGCCGATCACGGTGGACAGCGGCTCGCCCCCCTCGAAGAGGATCACGGTCGGCAGCGAGAGGACGCCGTAGCGTGAGGGCACGCCGAGGTGCTCGTCGATGTTCAGCCGGACGAGCCCGAGCCCGTGCTCGGCGGCGAGCGCCTCCAGGATCGGCTCGATCGCCTTGCACGGCTTGCACCACGGCGCCCAGAAGTCGACGATCACGGGGCCGTCCGCGAGGAGGACGTCCTGCTCGAAGGCCGCGTCGCTCGTCTCGTTCACGCGCGCCCCCGGAGAGCGGAGAGCCGGAGCGCAGGCACCTTCCAGATCGCCTCGGCCACGATCGCCCGGGACATCTTCGAGCCGCCGACCTCGCGATCGGCGAACGTGATCGGGATCTCCCGGACGCGGAAGCCCAGCTGCCGGACGCGGAAGGTCGTCTCGATCTGGAACATGTAGCCGCGCGAGGTGATCGCGTCGAGGTCGAGCCGCTCGAGCACCTCTCGACGGAAGCATTTGAAGCCGCCGGTCGCGTCCTTCACGGGCATCAGCAGCAGCCGGGTGTAGACACTCGCGCCCTTCGAGATCAACCGGCGCACGAGCCCCCAGTCGCGGACGCCCCCACCGGGGACGTAACGCGATCCGAGGACGAGGTCGGCGTCGGCGGCCGCCGCGATCAGGCGCGGCACGTCATTCGGATCGTGGGAGAAGTCGCAGTCCATCTCGAGCACGAGCTCGGCGCCGCGTTCCAGCGCGACCCGGAAGCCTGCGATGTAGGCGCGCCCGAGGCCCTCCTTGCGCGCGCGGTGGAGCACGTCCACGAACGGCAGCTCTGCGGCGAGCCTGTCGGCCAGCTCGCCGGTTCCGTCCGGCGAGCTGTCATCGATCACGAGCACGCGATCGTCCGGGCCGAGAACCTCGCCGAGCGCGCGCAGCATCGGCTCGAGGTTCTCGCGCTCGTCGTAGGTGGGCAGGCAGATGAGCGCGCGCACCTCCGTATCATCGCTGGCGGTGGCATCGACCCTGCCCAGGAACGACGAGCTCGCCGATCAGCTCGACCTGCTCGCAGACCTGAGCGAGCTCGAGGGCGAGGATTCGTTCCGTGTCCTCGCCTATCGCCGCGCCGCGACGCGAATCCGCGAGACGGGCGGCCCCGTCGCTCAGTTGGCGCTCGACGGGAAGGCGAAGAACCTTGCCGGGATCGGCAAGACGATCGAGTCGAAGATCGTCGAGGTGATCGAGCTCGGCGAGATGAAGGCCCTGACGAAGCGGAAGGCGCTCGTCCCCGAGGAGGTCGTCAAGTTCATGCGCCTGCCGGGGCTCGGGCCGAAGACGGCGCGGCGGATCTGGCAGGAGCTCGGGGTGACGACCCTCGACGAGCTGAAGGCTGCGGCCGAGGGCGAGCGGCTCCGCGCCCTGGCCGGCCTCGGGGCGACCACCGAGGCCAAGATCCTCAAGGCGCTCGCGGAGACCCCACAGGATCCGCGCGACTCCCGTCGGCTGCTCGGCGAGGGGCTGCCCGTGGTGCTGGCCGTCGTCTCCGTCCTACGCGAGCACCCCGCGGCCGTGAAGGTCTCGGAAGCCGGGTCGGTGCGCCGGCGCCGCGAGACCTTCCGCGACCTCGACATCATCGCGACCTCGACAGACGCCCCCGCGCTGATCGAGTACTTCACCTCGCTCCTTTGGGTCGCGGACGTCGTCGCGAAGGGCGACACGAAGGCGACGGTGATCTCGAACGAGGGTGTTCGCTTCGACCTGAGAGTCGTGCCACCCGAGTCGTACGGGAACCTGCTCCAGCACTTCACCGGCTCGAAGGAGCACAACGTCGCGCTTCGGGAGGACGCGGTCCGACGGGGCTTCTCCGTCTCCGAGTACGGGATCACCACCACCGAGACCGGCGAGGTCTTCAGCGCCGGGGACGAGGAGGAGGTCTACGCGCATCTCGGCTACGCATACATCCCGCCCGAGCTGCGCGAGAACGGCGGAGAGCTGGAAGCCGCGCGTGCGGGCACGCTCCCGAAGCTGATCGAGCGCTCGGATCTGCGCGGCGACCTCCACTCGCACTCGACGTGGTCCGACGGCAAGGCGTCGATCGCCGAGATGGCGAGCTCCGCGAAGGCCCTCGGGCACGAGTACCTGGCGATGTGCGACCACTCCCACCGGCTCCGCGACGGAAAGCTCCAGGCGCAGTGGGAGGAGATCGACGAGCTGAACGAGGGTCTGAAGGGGTTTCGGGTGCTCAAGGGAATCGAGGTCAACATTCGCGCGAACGGCGAGGTGGACGTGGCCGACGACGTCCTCGAGCAGCTCGACTGGGTCATGGCCTCCGTCCACTCGAGCTTCGACAACGATCCCACCGGGCGGGTGCTCACAGCACTCGAGAACCCGCACGTCGACTGCATCGGGCACCTGACGAGCCGCAAGATCGGCAAGCGGATCCCGTCCACGATCGAGGTCGAGCGAATCGTCGAGGCGGCGCTCGCCACCGGCACGTTCCTCGAGATCAACTCGCAGCCCGACCGGCTCGACCTCAGGGATGCCAATGCTCGGCTCGCGGGCGAGGCCGGGGTGATGCTCGTGATCTCGAGCGACGGCCACTCCCCGGGTGCGCTCGGCTACGTCGAGTTCGGCGTCGCGCAGGCGCGGCGGGCCTGGCTGGCGAAGGCGCAGATCCTGAACACCCGCACCTGGGCGCAGATCGAGAAGCTGAAGCGCGGGTGAACACCGCTGTCGTGCTCGTTCTCGAAGGGGAGGCGCCGGATCTCGCGGGCGCCCGGGCCGAGCTCGATCCAGAATCGGCCCGCAAGCTGCCGCTCCACCTGACCCTGCTCTATCCCTTCGTTCCGCGGGTCGAGCTCGACGACGCGGCGCTCGCCGCGCTGCATCGTTTCTTCGAAGGCCGCCCGCCGCCCGTGTTCGCGCTGACCCGCGTCGATCTGCTCGCCGGCACCTGGGTCTACGCCGTGCCCGAGCCCGCAGACTCGCTCGAGCTGCTCCTGGAGGCTCTCTGGGCCCGGTACCCGCAGCTCCCGCCCTACGCGGGCGAGATCGCCGACCCGGTGCCTCACGCCACTCTGGCTCGGGTCGACCCGGCCGAAGCCGACGCGACGCTCCGCGGGATCGATGCGCGCGTCGCGCCTCTTCTGCCGGTCGCGTGCGCCCCACGCGCCGCCTCGTTGCTCGAAGAGCTCACGGACGGGACGTGGCGCGAGCTCGCGTCGCTTCCGTTCGCCGGCGCGGCTGCCGCATGAGCTTCCGCGAGGACGGGGCTGCGGCGCTCGACTGGGTCGCCTCCTATCTCGAAGGCGTGCGGGAGCTGCCGGTGCTGGCGCAGGTCGAGCCGGGGGAGATCCGAGCGCGCCTTCCGCCCTCTCCGCCCGAGACCGCGGAGCCGTTCGCCGCCATCCTGCGCGACCTGGACGAGATTCTCCTCCCGGGCATGACCCACTGGCAGAGCCCGCGGTTCTTCGCCTATTTCGCGAACACGGGCTCCGAGCCGGGGATCCTGGCCGAGCTCCTCGCAGCCGGCCTCAACCAGGTCGGGATCCTCTGGCGCACCTCGCCCGCGCTCCAGGAGCTCGAGGAGCTGACCCTGGACTGGCTCGCGCAGCTCCTGGGCCTGCCCGATGGACTGCACGGTCACATCGAGGACACCGCTTCGACCTGCACGATGGTTGCGCTCGCGGCGGCACGGCAGGCGAAGCCCGGCGCCCGCGCGGTCGTCTACTCCGAACACGCCCACTCGTCGGTCGCGAAGGCCTGCCGCTTGCTTGAGCTCGAGCCGCGCCCCGTCCCGGTCGACGAGGCGTTCCGGCTCCGGCCGGATGCGCTCGAGCTGGACGGCGCCTGTGCGGTCGTGGCGACGATCGGGACGACCTCGACGAGCTCGATCGATCCCGTACCGGCGATCGCCGACGCGTGCGAGCGTGCAGCCGTGTGGCTGCACGTGGACGCCGCCTACGCGGGCTCGGCGGCGGTCTGTCCCGAGCTACGTCACCTCTTCACAGGCTGGGAGCGCGCCGACTCGATCGTGGTCAATCCGCACAAGTGGCTCCTGACCCCGATGGATTGCTCCACCTTCTGGACGCGCCGCCCCGACGAGCTCCGCGCCGCCTTCAGCCTCGTCCCCGAGTACCTGCGCGTGAGCGAGGAGGTCGCGAGCCTCTCCGAGTACAGCCCTGTGCTCGGTCGCCGCTTCCGGGCGCTCAAGCTCTGGGCGGTGCTGCGCTGCTACGGACGGGAGGGGCTGCAGGAGCGGATCCGGGCCGCGATCGGGCTCGCTGAGCTCTTCGAGGGCTGGGTTCGCGACGAGCCCGGCTGGGAGGTGACCGCGCCGCGGCCGTTCTCGCTCGTCTGCTTCCGGCGCGACGGCTCGGACGAGGAGAACGAGGCGCTGCTCGAGCGCGTCAACGCGAGCGGCGAGGCCTTCCTCAGCCACACGAAGCTCGACGGGCGCTACTTGCTCCGGCTCGCGGTCGGGAATGCGCGCACGACCGAGGCGGACGTGCAGCTCGCCTGGGAGGTGCTCAGGCGGGAAGGGGCTCGGTCGCGACCGAGCTGACCACGCGCTCGAGCAGGGCGACGTCTCCCTCGACCCGGACGCCACTGAGATCGCGGTTCACGAGCAAGTGGTAGAAGCCGTGCTCGTCCGTCTCGACCAGCACGTCCGCGTCGGCGGCGATCCCGTCCCTCGACTCGCCGCTGACCACCGTCGCCTCCTCCTCACCGACGCGGAAGGCGATGCTCGCGTCACTGACGGCGGGTGAGAGCCCGACCTCGAGCGCGTTCCTGAGCCAGCCCGGCTTGAGTGCGTCGGGCGGCGGGGGCCCGAGCGTCCGGGCGCCCCAGCGAGCGAGCTCGTGGAGAACCGGGCGCAGGTCGTGCCCACACTGCGTCAGCTCGTAGACCGTCGAGGCCGCCGGTGGTGGCAGCTTCGTCTTCCGGATGAGGCCGCCGGTCTCCAAGTCCTTGAGGCGCGAGGCGAGAATGTTCGTGCCGATTCCCGGAAGCCCGTCGACCAGGTCGGTGTAGCGCTTGGGCCCGTGCATCAGCTCGCGCACCACGAGCAGCGACCAGCGCTCGCCGACGAGACCCAGCGAGTGGGCGATCGGGCAGTAGGTGTCGGCGTAGCTCTTCACCAGAACTTCGAATTCTATAGTTCACACTTGCTTTTCGCAAGTAGTTCCTGTAAGTTCGCAAGCATCATACGCGAAAGGGACTGAAAAGCATGGTTGAATCGACTAAAAAAAGATGGTTCGCGCTGGCGCTTCTGAGCGCGGTGCAGTTCATGGTCGTACTCGATATCGCGATATCGCGATATCGCGATCGTGAACGTCGCCCTGCCGTCGATCAAGACCGACCTCGGCTTCTCGCAGGAGAACCTGCAGTGGGTGATCAGCGCCTACGCGCTCGTCTTCGGCGGTTTCCTCCTGCTCGGCGGCAGGCTCGCCGACATCCTCGGCCGGCGCCGGATCTTCATCGCCGGCCTGATCCTGTTCACCGTCGCCTCGTTCCTCGCCGGCCTCGCGTGGAGTGAAGGCTCCCTGATCGCAGCGCGCGCGCTCCAGGGCCTCGGCGCTGCGGTGATCTCGCCGGCCGCTCTCTCGATCCTCACGACCACCTTCGCCGAAGGCAAGGAGCGCAACATCGCGCTCGGCGTCTGGGGCGCGGTCGGAGGCTTCGGAGCCGCTGCCGGAGTGCTTCTCGGCGGCGTCCTCACCGACGTCCTCTCCTGGGAGTGGATCTTCTTCGTCAACCTTCCGGTCGGAATCGCCGGCCTCATCCTGACCCCGATCCTTCTCGGCGAGAGCCGCGACGCACGGGTCAAGAGCTTCGATGCCCCGGGGGCCGCGCTCGTCACGGGCGGGCTGATGCTGCTCGTCTACGCGATCACGAAGGCGAACGACTACGGCTGGGGCTCGGCCACGACGTGGGCGATCTTCGCCGGCGCGTTCGCCCTGCTCGCCGCCTTCGTCGTCTGGGAGCGCCGCCACCCGGAGCCGCTGATGCGGTTCGGGATCCTCGGGATCCGAACGGTGCTGGGCGCGAACGTGGCCGGGTTCATCCTCGGAACCGCGCTTTTTGCGATGTTCCTGATGCTGACGCTCTACATGCAGCAGGTGCTCGGCTACTCGGCCATGAAGACCGGCATCGCCTATCTCGCGACCGCGGGCACGGCGATCATCTGGTCGGGCGTCGCCGCGCAGCTCGTGAACCGCGTCGGCGTCAAGCCGGTGCTCGTCACCGGGATGGTGTTCCTCTCGGTCGGGCTCTTCTACTTCACGCAGGTCTCGGTCGGAGGCTCGTATCTCGGAGACCTCCTCCCGGGCTTCCTCCTGATCGCGGTCGGAATGGGCTTCTCGTTCGTGCCGATCTCGATCGCCGCCCTCGCGGGCGTGCAGCCCGCCGAGGCGGGTCTCGCCTCCGGACTGATCAACACCTCCCAGCAGATCGGCGGCGCACTCGGGATCGCGGCACTTTCCGCGGTCGCGACGACCACGACCTCGGACGCGCTCGCGGGCGGCGCCCAGCTCTCTCCGGCGCTCGTGGACGGGTTTCACGCAGCGTTCTGGGGCGGCACGATCGTCGCCGTCGCCGGCGTCGTCCTCTCGCTCGCTCTGATCCGCCGCGAGGAGCTCGAGCTCGAGGCCGCTGAACCCATTCCGGCTCTAGAAGCTGCGTGAGCTGATGCGAGTGATCTTGGGCCGCGGGCGGCCCCTTTAGGGGTCTTCGCGCGATGAGCATCCGCTCCTGCGGATGCTCATCTTGCGCAAAAGCTAGAGGGCGCGCATCACTTCCAGGAACTCAGCGGGGCTGCCGACCACGAGGTCGGCGGCCTCGCGCAGCTCCGGGGGCGACTCCTCCGAGGCGACCGCGACTGCGACGCCGAGCTCGAGCCCGGCGAGCGTGGCGAACGCATCGAGGTCGGTCGTGTCGTCTCCCGCGTAGAGCGCGCGGCTCAGACCACGCTCTCCGAGCAGATGGGCGACCGCGGTTCCCTTGTGGGCGCCGATCGGCGGCCGTAGCTCCAGCACCTTGCGGCCGAAGCGGGCGACGAAACCCTCCGCGCGCGCACGCGTCGCGACTGCTTCGAGGAACCGGACCGCCTCCGCCTCGTCCTCGGCGCGCCGGTAGTGGAAGGTGACGGTGAGCGGCTTGCGCTCGACGTCCTCCCAGGCGACCGTCTCGGTCAACGTGTGTAGGCGGTCGCGCCAGTCGGCGGCCTCGGGGACGAGCTCGAGCCCGTGCTCGCCCACGTAGACGAGCTCGTCGAGCGCCACGATCCGGCGCGCGTCCGTGCCAGGCCGTCCGCTGATGCAGGCGACGAGCGCGTAGTGACGGTTGAGCCGCCGCAACTCCGTCCGGGTCTCCTCCGGCACGACCGCCTCGTGGGGGACGTCGACGATCGGCGCGAGCACCCCGTCCACGTCGAAGAGGAGCGCAGTCCGCGCGGGCTCGGCTGCGATCCGATCCAGGAGCTCGCTCACCACCGTCGTAGGATACGAGCGTGAGGCTCGTCGGCATCGGGCTGGTCGCGGGCCTCTTCAGCGCCCTCTTCGGCGTCGGCGGGGGAATCGTGATCGTGCCGCTGCTGCTCCTGGCGGCGCGATGCCCGCCTCACGTTGCGACCGCGACCTCGCTGGCCGCGATCGGGATCACCGCGCTCGCAGGCGCGACCAGGTACGGATTCGAAGGCCATCTCCACTTCGGGCACGCAGCCCTCGTCGGCCTGCCGGCCGCGGTCGGCGCTGTCGCCGGGGCGACGCTCGCGCAGCGGATCGACGCTCGTCCCCTGACGCTGGGCTTCGCCGCGCTGCTCGCCTCGATCGCCGTCTGGCTGCTCGTATGAGCCCCGAGAAGATCGCGTTCGGGCTTCTGCTCGGCCTCGCCGCCGGGGTGCTCGCCGGTCTCTTCGGCGTCGGTGGCGGGATTCTCTTCGTCCCCACGCTGGTCGTGCTGGGGCTCGGGCAGCTCGACGCCGAGGCGACCTCGCTGCTCGCGATCCTCCCCACCGTCGCCGCCGGGACGTGGCGCCAACGGCACTACGGGAACGTGCGCTGGCGCACCTCGCTGACCCTCGGGCTGGCGTCGATCGCCGGCGTCGAGGTGGGCGTCCAGGTCGCGATCGCACTGCCCGAAGACGTCCTCAGGCGTCTCTTCGCCATCTTGCTGTTCGCTGTCGCGGCGCAACTCGCCTGGCGGGCTCGGCGGCCGACCGCCTACACTTCGTCTCCATGAAGTCGGGGCTCACGTGACGGAGCACGAGGAGATCTGGCTCCCCCTCGTCGACGAGCCCATCGGCGGGATCGTCGAGCAGATCCAGAGGGACGATCCCGAGATCGCGCGTCTCGTCGGCTCGCCGCGCCGCATCCTCGCTTTCCGTACCTTCGCCTACATCCGGGTCGGGATGAAGCTCGGCGAACTCCTGGTCGAGCACGATCTGCCGCCATACGACGGCTCCGAGACGTGGATCGGGCTGCTGCTCAAGGATCCGGCCCACAAGGCTGCCGTGGCGCGCGAGGTCAGAGCGGTCGCCGAGGAGATCGCCGCCGATCCGAAGTACCGCGACGAGGACAACCTCGGGCCGGACGACGACGCCCGCGCCCGCTTCCGCGAGTTCGCCAAGAAGCAACTCGAGCAGCGGTAATTTCTAGGGCGCAAGAAGATCGGGATCGGCTTTCGCCGAGCCCGATCGCGCCAAGACCCCTGAAGGGGCCGCTTCGCGGCCTG
>DATLXM010000051.1:0-1746 GCA_035575835.1 Gaiellaceae bacterium | reverse complement strand
GCCGAGCAGTCCGTGCAGACGAACGAGGTGCAGCGCTGCTTCGCGCTCCTGCCCGGGTTCCTGACGATCGCGCGCGAGACCGGACGCCCCCTCGACCTCGTCGAGCTCGGCCCGAGTGCCGGCCTCAACCTTCTCTGGGACGGCTACGGCTACGAGTACGAGAACGGCGCCTGGGGGCCGGAAGAGGCTCGATTGGCGCTGCGCGGGGAGGAACGAACGGCGGTGCCGGGCGACCTGCTCCAAACGCGGGTGGACGTGCGTCGCCGCCGCGGGCTGGACCTCGACCCGGTCGACGTCACCACCGAGCACGGCGAGCGGATCCTCCACGCGTTCCTCTGGCCCGGCCGGCCCGAGCGAGCGGATCGGCTCACCCGCGCGATCGAGACGTTGCGCGAGAACCCGCCGGAGCTCGTCCAGGGCGACTACGTCGAGCGGCTCGGACAGGTGCTCGCCGAGCGCGATCCCGAGACCCTGACGGTCGTCTTCGAGACCGCCTCCCGCGGGTACCTCGCGGCCGAGCAGCAGGTGCGTGTCCGCGCCGCGATCGACGCCGCCGCTGACGCGGGCTCGCTCGCGTGGCTGGCGACGCAGACCGCCTCCGAGGCCGCAGGAGCCGACCCCGACTCCTCGTACTTCCTCGAGCTTGCGATCTGGCCCGCACACGAGCGGAGGGTCGTGGCGGCGTGCGACTTCCACGGGAACTGGCTCGACTGGCGCGGCCTGTGATCACGGCCCGGACGAATCCGACCCTGAAGCTCGTCCGGAAGGTGCTCGCCCAGAAGCGCAAGCGCGACGAGCTCGGCCTCTTCGCCGTCGAGGGTGAGGATCTCGTCGAGGCGGCCCGCGCGGCCGGAATCGCGCCGGTCGAGTTGCTCGTCGCGGGGGAGACGGTCGACGCCGAGCTCCTCGCCGAGCTCTCGACCCTGCCGCACCCGGCCCGCGCGATCGGCCTCTTCCGCCAGGCCGACCTGCCGAGGGGCGAGCGGGAGACGACGCTCGGCCTCTGGCGGGTCTCGGATCCGGGCAACGTCGGCACCCTTCTGCGGGCGGCGGACGCGTTCGGGGCGGCGGTCGCGCTCTCGCCCGGTTGCGCCGACCCGCTCGGCCCGAAAGCCCTGCGCGCGTCGGCCGGGGCGATCTTTCGCGTACCGCTGCTCGCCTTCGAGGCCGCGCCGAAGCCGTGGGTCGCCCTCGCCGCCCACGGTGGCACGCCGCTTGCGGAGCTAGAGTTCGACGGCCCGCTGACCTTTCTGCTCGGCGCCGAACGAGACGGTCTCCCGTCGGACTTGGTGGCTCAGAGCCACAAAGTCGTCACGATCGCGACCTCGGGCGGGGCCGAATCGCTGAACGTCGGTGTGGCGGGAGCGATCGCGCTCTACGAGCGCTCGCGCCGCTGAGCTCTACCAGGCGCCGCCGCCTCCACCGCCGCCCCCGCCGCCGCCTCCACCCGAGAAGCCGCCGCCCATCCCGCCGGAACCGGACGAGGGCGGGGCGAGCGCGGAGCCGAAGCCGGCGGCGAGATCGCCGATCCCGAGTGAGGTCGGGCCAGAGCCGAGATCGCCGTGGGGGCCGATCCAGTAGAGCGTGCTCGCCTGCGCGAGCGCCTCCGGCATGTGGAGCTGGGCGCCCTGGAGCACACGCTCGGCGATCCCGAACGCGATCCCGTAGACGAGAAACCGCTCCCAGAGCTGCAGGGTCGCGGGCGGGGCGTCCTTGAGGCGGGGGAAGTCGGTCAGGTAGCGCCGG
>DATLXM010000050.1:0-32157 GCA_035575835.1 Gaiellaceae bacterium | reverse complement strand
GCTGATCGAGCCCTCGAGGATGATCACGTACGGCGCGTCGAGCTCGCCCTTGATCGCGTCCTCGTGGGCGCGCAGGTACGCGGGCCCGGACTCGATGTTGACGACGGGGTGGTGGAGAATCACGCGCGGCAGGCCGGGGTGGGCCCCGAGAAGCAGGCTCTCGACGCTCGGCGCCTGGGCGCCCGTTACCGAGACGGTGCAGCCGTCGCAGCTCATCCCGGCGAACCAGAACGCGTGCACCTTCTCGAGCGGCCCGAGACGCGAGGCGGGGCCAGCGTGAGCGACCGGCTCCAGGTAATCCTCCATCGTCATTCGGGCAGGCATCCCGAAGTCGCCGTTCGCCTCGTGGTCGTGGTAGCGGTCGACCGGGCCGATCAGATCGAGCAGCTTCTCGGCCGGGGTCTGCTTCGTCGCCTTTGTCGCCACCCTTCGTCCCTTCGCTCGCGCTGCGGACTACCCGGTAGATGTGTCCGGCATACTGCGGACGCTAACCTACCAAGTCGATCGGGAGGAGGCCGGATGACGAAGACGTTCGAGTGCCGGCACGGCGGTCTGAGCTGCAACGCGAAGATCGAGGGCGAGACCGAGGACGAGGTTCTCGCGAAGGCCGTCGAGCACGCACAGAAGGTGCACGGCGTCGACCTCACCCAGGCGCAGACACTGGCCCGCTATGCGCAGAGCCTGATCCGCGACAAGGCCTAGTCGACGCTCTCCCCGGCGACGATCACGCCGTAGAGGATGTGGTCGGCGGCAACGAGAAGCCGCGAGACGATCTTTCGCTCCTCCGCGTGGTCGAGACCGAGCAACGGGACGAGGCCCGTCTCGAACGCCGCCCAGATCGCGAGGCCGTATGCGGGGCCGACCCAGCGCCCGCGGAGACGCGGCCGCACCAGGGCGCCGTAGACGGCACCGCCGGCAGCGCCGTAGAGCCAGTGACCGAGCTCCACCGCCTCGCCCCGCAGGCGCTGTGGCACCCGCTCGAGCGCGGGCCCGAGGACCTTTGCCTGCTCGGCCATGACCTCGGGCGGCGTCTCCTCGAGCAACCCGAGACCCACGGACAGCCGTCTGAAACCGGTCATCGCCATCGCGGCGACGACGCCCCGGGCGGCATCCCGGCGTATGTCGGCCCTGCCCATGCGTTAGGCTGTGCCCGGTAAGTGTGGAATGCATGCAGGGCCTGGAGGCTTCGCGTGGTAGCCGTCTCGACGACAGGGTGGTGGGTGATCGGCTCCGTCCTCGGAGCGGTCGTGATCGTGCTCGTCGCCGCGCTCCTGATCGCGATCATCCTGCTCGGGCGCCGGATCGTCGGCCAGGCGGGGGCGATCGTCGCGGCGCTCGACGGCGCGCAGGCGAACACGGCCGCGCTCTTCGACGTCGCTGCAACGAACCACGACCTCGTGCGGATCACCCGCGACCTCGGAGCCGTGCGCAAGGAGGTGTCCGGGACGTGATCGTGCTGGCCTGGATCGGTCTCGCGCTCGGCCTCGTGGTCGCGCTCCTCGTCGTCGTGCTCTTCAGCAGGATCATGCGGCCCGCGCTCGAGATCGAGCGCTACTCGCGCGACATCCTCGACGCCGGGCTCGGGATCGCCCGCAACCTCGACGGGGTCGACGAGGCGGTCCGGACGCGCGACCTCGCGACGGCCGTCCCGGGCCTCGCCGTCGCCTACCTGCAGAAGCTGGGGAAGGCCTGATGGATCTCCTCGCACTCTCGAACGGCGTTGAGCTCGCCTGGGGGCTCGGGATCGCGGTCGGGCTCGTCGTCGCCGTCGTCGTCTGGACGCTGCTCGAGCTGCTCCGCCGGACCGTGAACGACGTCGAGACCGGCGCGACCGCGATCTGGACGGCGGGCAAGCTCGTCGCCCAGAACACCCAGACGACGCATCTCCTCCAGACCACCAAGGCCCGCGGCGGCGATCTCCTCGCCGAGCTGGGCGAGCACGCCCGACTCGCCGAAAGGAGCCAATCGTGAAGACCGTCCTGATCATCGCCACGCTAGTGGAGCTCGTCCTGCTCGTCGTGGTGCTCGCCGTCTACCTCGTCCTGATCGCCTCGACCCTGCGCAAGGTCTCGAAGACGCTCGGTCTCGTCACCTTCGGCGTGCGCGCGATCGAGAAGCAGACCGCGCCGATCGGCCCGGTGCTCGGTGAGATCAACGGCGCGCTGGAGCAGGTGGCCGGGGCGCTCGAGGGAATCGTCGGGCCGCAGCGCGGTGCCTCCTCCGAGCCGGTGATGGAGCCGGTCGTCGGCCCGGAATCCCGCTCCCTTTAAGGGCGCCGCGCGATGTGTCTCGGGATCCCCGCCCAGATCGTGGAGCTCGTCGACCCCGTGCACCACATTGCGAAGGCGGAGGTCTCCGGCGTGCGCCGGAACGTGAACATCGGCCTGCTCTCCGAGGGGCCGGACGCGGTCGGGGTCGGGGACTGGGTCTTGATCCACGTCGGCTTCGCGATGTCCAAGATCGACGAGGCCGAGGCCGAGGCGACCCGCAAGTTCCTGGAGCAGCTCGGGGCGCCCTACGAGGAGGAGCTCGACGAGCTGCGGGCGAGCTCGATCGAGTGACGCCGGATGCGTCGCGCCTGGCCCGGTCGATCGACGAGCGCGAGCGCGTCCTCTCCCTGTTCCTCGAGGCCGAGCAGGAGCAGCTCTCACTCGCCTGCCACGCGCTGGCGCGGGCGTTCGCTGCGGGAGCGACCCTTGTCGCGTGCGGCAACGGCTCGGCGGCGAGCGACGCGGCTCACGTCGCGGTCGAGTTCATGCATCCCGTGATCGTCGGCAAGCGGGCGCTCCCCGCGGTCACGGCGCCGGAGCTGGCGCGGCCCGGGGACGTCGCGCTCGGGCTCGTCCACGGCGGCCGCGATTCGCTGGTCGAGGAGCTCCTGGGGCGGCCGGGGCTCCTGACGATCGCTTTCTCCGGGCCCGAGCGGATCGAGGCCGACTACTCGTTCGCCATCCAGAGCGACGACCGGGCGATCGTCCAGGAAGTCCAGGAGACGGCCTACCACGTGCTCTGGGAGCTCGTCCACGTCTTCTTCGACCACCCTGGGCTGCTCGCGGACGCCTGCATCACGTGCGGCGATGTCGCCGTCGAGGCCCGCGTCGTCGAGGTCGCCGGCGCGACCGCCGTGATCGAGCGGGACGGGGCCCGCGAGGAGATCGCCGTCGATCTCGTCGCGGACGTCGCGGTCGGAGACACCCTCCTCTGCCACGCGGGCGTCGCGCTGGAGCGGATCGCCTGACCGACTTCCTCTATCCGTTCCTCGAGCGCTCGGAGTCGGATCTCCCGGCCGTCCTCGCCGACGTGCGCGCCTCGACGCTCCAGAAGGGAGCCGACGCGAGCGCGCTCCGGCGCGCGATCGACCTCGGCTCGGTCGTCGCCTGCGGGGCGGCGATCAGAGACCGGCTGGACCAGGGAGGGCGGGTGCTCGCCTTCGGAAACGGCGGCTCCTCCACCGACGCGCAGGACCTCGCGCACGACCTCCGTGCGCTCGGCTGGCCCGCGCTTGCCCTGGTCGACGACGTCGCGACGATCACCGCCGTCGGCAACGACGTCGGCTTCGAGAACGCCTTCTCGCGCCAGCTGATCCCGCTCGCGCGCGGGCGGGACGTCGCGATCGCGATCTCGACGAGCGGCTCGTCGCGGAACATCGTCGCGGGCCTCGAGGAGGCCCACCGACACCTTCTGCTCACCTGTGCGATCACGGGCGGCGACGGCGGCAGGCTGGCGGAGCTCGGCTGGCTCGACCACCTCTTCGTGCTCGGGAGCGACTACGTTCCCCGCGTGCAGGAGGCACACGCGACCGTCTACCACCTGCTCCTCGACGTCGTCGGGGCGCGCGGATGAAATACGTCGACGAGTACCGGAACGCCGACGTGGCGAAGCGCGTCGTCGAGCAGATCGCAGGGCTCGTCGAGCCGGGTCGCAGCTACAAGCTGATGGAGGTCTGCGGCGGGCACACGCACACGATCTACAAGCACGGGGTCGAGAACGTGCTCCCGCCGGAGGTCGACCTGATTCACGGGCCGGGCTGTCCGGTGTGCGTGATCCCGATGGGCAGGGTCGACGACGCGATCGCGATCGCCGAGCGCCCGAACGTCGTCTTCACCACCTTCGGCGACATGCTCCGCGTCCCCGGCGGGAACGGCTCGCTCCTCGAGGCGAAGGCGCGCGGGGCGGACGTGCGGCTGGTCTACTCGCCGCTCGACGCGCTCCGAATCGCGCGCGAGAACCCGGGGCTCGACGTCGTCTTCTTCGCGATCGGCTTCGAGACGACGACTCCGTCGACGGCGCTGACCCTGCTGCGGGCCCGCGCCGAGGGGATCCGCAACTTCTTCGTCTTCGCGAACCACGTCACGATCATCCCGGCGATCCGAGCGATCCTCTCCTCGCCGGACCTGCGGCTCGACGGGTTCATCGGGCCAGGGCACGTCTCGACCGTGATCGGGACCCGCCCCTACCGCTTCATCGCGACGGAGTGGGGCAAGCCGCTCGTCGTCGCGGGCTTCGAGCCCCTCGATGTGATCCAGTCGACGTACATGGTCCTGCGCCAGCTCTCGGAGGGGCGCTGCGAGGTCGAGAATCAGTACACGCGCGTCGTCCGCGAGGAGGGGAACCCGCTCGCGCTCGAGGCGATTGCCGAGACGATGGAGCTGCGGACGACGTTCGAGTGGCGCGGGCTCGGGTTCATCTCCCAGAGCGCGCTCAAGCTGCGGGCCGAGTTCGCGGACTGGGACGCGGAGCTCCGGTACGAGGTTCCGGGCGTCCGCGTCGCCGATCCCAAGGCCTGCCAGTGCGGCGAGGTGCTGAAGGGCGTGATCAAGCCGTGGGAGTGCAAGGTGTTCGGAACCGCCTGCACGCCGGAGCGGCCGATCGGGACGTGCATGGTCTCGAGCGAGGGCGCCTGCGCGGCCTACTACAACTACGGCCGCTTCTCGCGCAGGCTCGAAACGGTGTCGTGATCGGCCGCGAGCAGGAGGTGCTCGAAGCCGTCGAGCGTCGCCGCCGCCGCAAGCCGAAGCTGACCGACGAGCTGATCACGCTCGCCCACGGTGCGGGCGGCAAGTCCAGCCACGTGCTCGTGGAGGCGCTCTTCCTCGAGGAGCTCGGCAACCCGCTGCTCGCGCCGCTCGCCGACGCGGCGGTCTTCTCCGAGGGCGGCGTCCGGCTGGCGCTGACGACCGACTCCTACGTGGTCAAGCCGCTCTTCTTTCCCGGCGGCGACATCGGCGAGCTCGCCGTCAACGGGACGGTCAACGATCTGGCGATGATGGGCGCCCGCCCGCTCTACCTGACCGCAGGATTCATCGTCGAGGAGGGGTTCCCGACCGCCGATCTGCGCCGGATCGCGGCCTCGATGGGCGCCGCGGCGAGGGCGGCAGGCGTCTCCGTGATCGCGGGGGACACGAAGGTCGTCGAGCGGGAGAAGGGCGACGGCGTCTACGTCAACACCGCCGGGATCGGCGTGCTCGAACGCGAGCTCGATCTCTCGCCCGCGCACGTCAGGCCAGGCGACAAGGTGCTCGTCTCGGGCACGCTCGGCGACCACGGGATGGCGGTGATGATCGCGCGGGGGAGCCTCGAGCTCGAGGTCGACCTCGAGAGCGACACGGCCGCCCTCGGCGGGCTCGTGGCGGGGCTTCTCGACGCCGGCGCGGGCGTGCGCTGCCTCCGCGACCTGACCAGGGGCGGGCTCGCGACGGTGCTGAACGAGATCGCGCTCGCCGCGAGCGTCGGGATCGTGCTCCACGAGAGCAGCCTGCCGGTGCGCCCCGAGGTGATCGGAGCCTGCGAGATCCTGGGGATCGACCCGCTCTACGTCGCGAACGAGGGCAAGCTGATGGCGATCGTGGCGCCAGAGGCGGCCGACGCCGCGCTCGCGGTCCTCTCCGGGCACGAGCTGGGGCGCGACGCGGCGATCGTCGGCGAGGTCGCGGAGGGGCCCGAGGGTCTCGTCCTCCTCGACACGTCGTTCGGGGGGAGGCGCGTCGTCGACATGCTCGTGGGGGACCCTCTCCCGCGCATCTGCTGAATGGGCCTGCGCCGCGACCTCCAGGGGAGGCACCTCTTGCGGCTCGCGAACTGGAGCGCGGACGAGCTCGCGACCGTGCTCGACCTCGCCGCGGAGCTGAAGGAGCTACAGCGGCAGCGGGAGCCGCACCGGCTGCTCGAGGGGCGCGCGCTCGGCCTCGTCTTCGACAAGCCCTCGACCCGGACTCGGATCTCGTTCGAGGTCGGGATGGGGCAGCTCGGTGGCACCGCGCTCTTCCTTGCCGCCGACCAGCTCCAGCTCGCCCGCGGCGAGTCGATCCGCGACACCGCCGCCACGCTCTCCCGCTACCTGGATGCGGTCGCGGTGCGGATCTCGTCGCACGAGGACGTGGAGGAGCTCGCCCGTCACGCCTCGATTCCGGTGCTCAACGCGCTCACGGACGCAGCCCACCCCTGCCAGGCTCTCGCTGACATGCTGACGCTGCGCGAGCGGCTCGGCGAGCTGGCCGGCCGCAGGGTGGCCTGGATCGGGGACGGCAACAACGTCTGTACCTCGTTCCTCGAAGCGGCGACGAGCTTCGGGATGCAGGTGACGGTTGCGGTCCCACCCGGCTACGAGCCGCCTGAGGTCGCACTCGGGTCACACGGGCTCGTCCGCGATCCACGTGATGCCGTGGCGGGAGCCGATGCCGTCTACACGGACGTCTGGACGAGCATGGGGTGCGAGCGGGAACAGGCGCGGCGGCGTCTGAACCTCGCCCTTTACCGGGTCGATCGCGAGCTACTCGCCGGGGCGCAGCCGGACGCGATCGTCCTCCACTGCCTGCCCGCGCACATCGGCGAGGAGATCACCGAAGAGGTCCTGCACGGGCCGCAGTCCGCGGTCTGGGATCAGGCCGAGAACCGGCTCCATGCGCAGAAGGCCCTGCTCGCGCTCGTCGTTCGATGACGGTGGCCCACCGGGCGCTTTGGCGCAGACCGTCGCGTCGGCCGTCGTCGGAGCGCAACCTTGACGAGGCGATCTGGCGCCGCAGGAAGCCTCCCCATTCTACGTCGGAGGGTCTACCCTCTGGCGTGCAGTTGCGGGTTCTCGGCGGGTTCACTGCCCTAACACGTGCGCGCATGATCGCCTTTTCGATCGGGGATGGGGTTCTCCGCCACCGCGAGCGTGAGCCTCGGTCGTGCTCAGCCGGTGGTGAAGCGGGCGGCCTCGTCCGAGCCGCCTGTCGCGTTGCCCGCGCTATAGGAGTGCGCGCCGGCTCCGGCCAGGCCGCCTCCGTCCACGATCAGGTACTCCTCGCGGATCGGTCGCTCGTCGAACCAGCACTCCAGGATCTCCCGGGTCCCGGCGGCGTAGCGAGCCTGCGCCGAGAGCGACGAGCCAGACGTGTGCGGCGTCATCCCGTGGTGGGGCATCGTCCGCCAGGGGTGATCCTTCGGGGCCGGCTGCGGGAACCACACGTCGCCCGCGTAACCCGCGAGGTGTCCGTTCTCGAGTGCCCGTGCGACCGCGTCCCGGTCGCAGATCTTCCCGCGAGCGGTGTTCACGAGGTAGGCGCCCCGCTTCATCTTCCCGAGGAGCTCGTCGTCGAAGAGATTCTCCGTCTCGGGATGGAGCGGCGCATTGATGGTGACCACGTCGCAGACGCTGACGAGTGACTCCACGTCCGGGTGGTAGGTGACGCCCAGCTCCCGCTCGACGTTCGCCGGCAGCCGGTGTCGGTCGAAGTAATGGAGCCCCACCTCGAACGGCTTCAGGCGGCGGAGCACGGCCGAGCCGATCCTGCCCGCGGCGACGGTGCCGACCTGCATGCCTTCGAGGTCGTACTCCCGCGAGACGCAGTCAGCGATGTTCCAGCCTCCGTCGACGACCTGCTTGTACGAGGGGATGTAGTTGCGGACCAGCGAGAGGATCAGCATCACGACGTGCTCTGCGACACTGATGCTGTTGCAGTAGGTCACCTCGGCCACGGTGATCCCGCGCTCGATCGAGGCCTGGAGGTCGACATGATCGGAGCCGATCCCGGCAGTGATTGCGAGCTTCAGCTTCGGGGCCTTCGCGAGCCGCTCGGCCGTCAGGTACGCCGGCCAGAACGGTTGCGAGATCACGATCTCCGCGTCGGCGAGCTCGCGCTCGAACACGGAGTCGGAGCCGTCCTTGTCCGAGGTGACCACGAGCTCGTGCCCGCGTGCCTCGAGGAAGGAGCGGAGGCCGAGCTCGCCGGAGACGCTGCCGAGCAGCTCACCCGGCTCGAAGTCGATCGCCTCCGGTGTCGGCGTCGTCTGGCCGTCGAAGTAGCGCTCGATGCGCGGGAGGTCGTCACGGGCGTACGCGGGCGGATAGCCCTCGACCGGATCGTCGTAGAGGACGCAGAGGACCTTTGCCATTCCGGGATCGTATGCGGCTACGACTGAAGGTGTGCGAGGTCTGCTGCCCGGGCGGAGAGCAGCTCCGCGGGCCGCTCGAGCCCCCCGGGGCCGAGCTCGGCAACCCCGTTGAACAAGGCCCCGGCGCCGTCCTCGATCCGGCCGGCGAGTGCGAGCACCGTGAGTCCGCGCGCTCGGGCGAGGCCGGCGACGTATGCGGGCACCTTTCCGGTCTGGGTCTGCCGGTCGAGCGCGCCTTCGCCCGTGATCACGAGCCCTGCACCCGCGAGGGAGTCTTCGAGTCCGACGAGCGCGCCGATGAGCGGAGCGCCAGGCTCGAGCCGGCCCCCGCAGAACGCTGCCAGGCCGAAGCCGAGGCCGCCGGCCGCGCCCGCTCCCGGGAGCTCGCGCCAGCTCCCACCGGCCGCCTCGGCGCTGTCTGCGAGTTGCTCGAGCCGGCGCTCGAGGATCGGTAGATCCGCCTCGGCGGCGCCCTTCTGGCGGGCGAACCCGGCGACGGCACCATGCGGGCCGAGAAGCTGGGTGTCGACGTCGACGGCGACCACGATCCGCGCCCGGAGCGGTTCCTCTTGGAGAGCCTCCGCGAGCCGTGCTCCGCCGTCCACCGTCGCGGTTCCGCCGAGGCCGACGACGATCTCCTCGTGACCGGCGCGCGACGCGGCCAGAAGCAGTTCGCCGACACCGAAGGAGGTCGCGGTCAGCGGATCGCGTTCGGCTGAGCCGAGACGTGAGAGCCCGCAGGCCTGAGCGGCCTCGACGAGCGCTCGCCCGTCCGGGAGCCCGAGCCAGGTGGCGGCGACCATTCGGCCTCGCGCATCGCTCACCTCGCTCGTGTGCGTGCGCGCGTGCGGGAGCGCTTCCCGGACGACCTCGATGGTGCCCTCGCCGCCGTCGGCCATCGGCACGAGCACCAGCTCGTCCTCCGGTCGGATCGAAAGCCAGCCGAGTGCAATCGCCGCCGCAGCCTCTGCCGCGCTCAGGGTGCCGGCGAACTTGTCCGGTGCGACGACGACTTTCACCGCCCCGAGTCTAGGATCGTCCGATGGAACGAGAGTTCGACGTCGTCGTGATCGGAGCCGGGCCCGCCGGCGAGGTCGTGGCGGGGCGGCTCGCGGAGAACGGCCTCGACGTCGCGCTCGTCGAGGTCGAGCTCGTCGGCGGCGAGTGCTCGTACTGGGCGTGCATGCCCTCGAAGGCGCTCCTCCGCCCGGCCGAGCTGATCGCCGAGGTGAAGCGGGTGCCGGGACTGACGGCGAGCGGCCCGGACCCCGCGGTCGTGCTGAAGCGGCGCGACGAGGTGATCCACGACCTCGACGACTCGGCGCAGCTGCCGTGGCTCGAGGAGCGAAAGGTGACGCTCGTCCGCGGCGCCGGCCGGCTCGACGGAGAGCGGCGCGTCGCGGTCGGCGAGGAGATGCTGGTCGCACGGAAGGCGGTGGTCGTCGCGACCGGGAGTGGGGCGGCGATGCCTCCGATCCCCGGCCTTGCCGAGGCGAAGCCGTGGACGAATCGCGAAGCCACGACGGCGTCGTCGGTGCCGCAGAGCCTGGTCGTCCTCGGAGGCGGGGTCGTCGGCGTCGAGCTCGCCCAGGCGTGGAGCTCCCTCGGCTCGCGCGTCACGATCCTGGAAGGAGCCCCACGGCTGATCGCGCGCGAAGAGCCGTTCGCCTCCGAGCAGGTCGAGACCGCTCTGCGCGCGGCGGGGATCGACGTCCGCACCGGGACGAAGGCGGTCGCGGTCTCCCGTGAGGGCCCGGGCGATTTCACGGTCGAGCTCGAGGACGGATCGACCGCGTCGGGCTCGGAGCTCTTGGTCGCAGTCGGCCGCAAGCCCGCGACGATCGGGGTCGGGCTCGAGTCGATCGGCCTCGAGCCAGGGGAATCGATCCAGGTCGGCCCCGATCTCCGTTCGACTGCGTGCGACTGGCTCTATGCGGTCGGCGACGTCAACGGGCGCTCGCTCCTGACCCACATGGGCAAGTACCAGGCCCGGCTCGCCGCGGACGCAATTCTCGGCAAGAAGGTCGAGCTTCGCTCGGACGGCGCGCTCTCGCCGCGCGTGATCTTCTCCGACCCGCAGGTCGCCGCGGTCGGCTACACGCTCGCGGGCGCAGAGGAGGCGGGGCTGGACGTTCGCGCGGTCGACGTAGGCACGAGCGCGAACGCCGGCGGCAGCTTCGTCGGTCGGAACGCGCCCGGGACGGCGCGGATCGTCGTCGACGAAGGTCGGGGAGTGATCGTCGGCGCCACCTTCACCGGCGCGGAGGTCGCGGAGTCGCTGCACGCGGCGACGATCGCCGTCGTGGCCGAGATCCCCCTCGACGTGCTCTGGCACGCGATCCCCGCGTTCCCGACCCGCAGCGAGCTCTGGCTGAGGCTCCTCGAGACGTACGGGCTCTAAGGGACAGACCCCGGGACGTGTCCGGGTGGTGCGTGACCGAGGGACAGACCCTGGGCCGTGTCCGTTCGAGAGAGGTCTGGGTCGGGTTTTGCCCGCGAAGCGCATGATGTGAAGGTGACCGAGCTCGACGATCTGCTGGCCGACCTCTTCGACGAAGGGCGGCTGAACCGCGCAGTGCTTTCCAATCCGAGCAGCCGCGAGTCCCCGGCGAAGGTCACCGTCGAGCAAGTGGAAATCCGCGGTCAGGCCGCCTACCGCTTCACCTCGCAGCTCGCGGATCGCGCCACCCACGAGAACCTTCCCGGCCCGGAGGCGCGCGCGAAAGTCGCAACCCTGCTGCGGGACTACAGACAGGCCCTGCTGCAGAGCCCGGACGCCGACTGGCAGGTGCTCGGCCCCAAGATCCTGAGGCGCCCCCCGACTCGACCGACGGCGTCCACGAGCCATGACCGTCGGAAGCGGTACCTGCTCGAAGAGGGTACGCCCGTTCCGTTCCTGGTCGAGCTCGGAGTGATGACGCCCGAGGGGCGAGTCCGGAAGAGCCGGTACGACAAGTTCCGGCAGGTCAACCGGTTCCTCGAGCTCGTCGACGACGTCGTGCCGGCGCTTCCGAGCGAAGGGACGCTGCGAATCGTCGACTTCGGTTGCGGCAAGTCGTACCTCACCTTCGCGCTCCATCACCTGCTCACCGTGCTTCGCGGGCGGGAGGTCGAGATCGTGGGCCTCGATCTAAAGGAGGACGTGATCGCCGCGTGCTCGGCGTTGGCCGAGCGCTCCGGTGCTCGAGGGCTCCGGTTCCAGCGCGGTCAGATCGCAGGCTATGACGCAGGTGCGAAGGTCGACCTCGTCGTCAGCCTCCACGCGTGCGACACCGCAACCGATGAGGCGCTCGCGCAAGCCGTGCGCTGGCAGGCGGACGCGATCCTCGCCGTTCCGTGCTGCCAGAAGGAGGCGTTCGGGCAGATCCAGAGCGACCTCTTGGCGCCCCTCCTCCGCCACGGGCTCGGCAAGGAACGCTTCGCCGCGCTCATCACCGATGCACTACGCGCGCAGCTCCTCGAGTTGGCCGGCTACCGCACGCAGCTCGTCGAGTTCGTCGACCTCGAGCACACGCCGAAGAACGTGCTCATCCGCGCAGTGCGGGGACGACCCGTGGGGGCTCAGGCACGAAAGGACTACGAAGAGCTCCGGAACTCACTCGGGTTGAAGCCGACGCTCGAACGGCTGCTGGCGCTCTAGGAGACCTGGGTCTGCAGGGCGGCGTCGACAGTGTCATGCACGGCGAGGTGCTGGTCGAGCCCGGAGATCTGGAGCGCTCGATGCGTCTCGAGGCCGGGTGCGGCGAGCAGGAACGAACGTCGGTTCGCGAGCTTCGTCCTCGCCTCGATCAGGACGCCGAGCGCTGTCGAGTCGACGAAATCGACCTCGCCGAGGTCGACAACGAGCCGTTCCGGCTGCTCCGCGGTGAGCGCGAGCAGGGCAGAGCGCACTTCGGGCGCGTTGTAGAGGTCGAGCTCACCGATGAGGTGGATCACGACGGCGCCGCCGTCGCGACGCTCGATCTCCCCGACCGGATGCTCGTTGAGCCGTGACTCGTCTCCCACGGGGGCCAAGCATAGTCACGGTGCTGAGCCACGCGCAGCTAGCGTCCCGCCGATGACGGTCTCGATCTCAGGCGGCGCGGGCTTTCTCGGCCTGCACCTGGCCCGCCGGCTGCTGGACGAGGGGCACGAGGTCCGAACACTCGACGTTGCGCCACTCGACGACCCGCGGCTCGATCGCGAGGTCGAGGAGCTGCGTGGGGACATTCGCGATCCCGCGGCCGTCCGCCGGTTGGTCCGACACGCCGAGATCGTCGTGCACGCTGCTGCGGCGCTGCCGATCAACGCCTCGCGCAAGTCGATCTTCGCGGTCAACGTCGACGGAACCGCGAACGTCCTGGCTGCGGCGCTCGAGGCCGGCGTCCGGCGAGTCGTCTTCATCTCCTCGACCGCGGTGTACGGGGTGCCCGAACGGCATCCGATCGTCGAAGCCGATCCGCTCGTCGGAGTGGGCTGGTACGGCGCGTCGAAGATCAGTGCGGAAGCGGTTTGCCGGGAGTTCGGTGAGCGTGGGCTCGAGGTGGTGACCGTGCGACCGAAGACATTCGTCGGGGCCGAACGGCTGGGGGTGTTCGAGATCCTGTTCGACTGGGTGCGCGAGGGACGGCGGATCTACACGCTCGGGCCTGGAACGAACCGGTATCAGCTTCTCGCAGTCGAGGATCTCGTCGACGCCATCGTGCGATCGTTCACGGCGGCGGGCGTAGCGGGTGAGTCTCTGAACGTCGGGGCGCGGGACTTCGGAACGGTGCGGGAAGACCTTCAGGGGCTGATCGACCACGCTGCTTCCAGCTCGAGGCTGACCCCTGTGCCCGTGCGGCCCGCGGAGCTCGCTCTGCGGGCGCTCGAGCTCCTTCGCGTCTCGCCGCTCGCGGAGTGGCACTACAAGACCGCCCACACGGACTCTTTCGCCTCGACCGAGAAGGCTGAACGGCTTCTCGGGTGGACGCCGCGGCTCTCGAACGCGCGCACTCTGATCGAGACGTACGACTGGTATCTGGCAAACCGGGGCCGGTTGGGAGCGGCGGGAACGACCCATCGCGTCCCCTGGAACCAACAGGCATTGGGACTGCTCAAGCGGCTGAGCTGACGGGCGACCTCGGCCAGACCAGCGCCAATCGATGAACCCGCAGCGCTGCGGGTTGGAGAGGATGTAGGCGACGGCGTGCTCGAAATGCGTGTCTTGTTCGATGACCCGAGCCTCGAAGCGTCCCTGGAAGAGATGACCGACGCGGTCGTGGCGGCGGTTGAATCGCATCGCGTGCAGGCCGTTCAATCGATGCATCCCAGCAGAGAGGTCGGGCTGATTCGCGCCGATCAACAGGTGAAAGTGATTCGGCATCAGTGCCCAGGCGTGGAGCTTCCACCCGTGACGAAGCGCCACCTCCCGGAGGAGGCGCACCCAGGCGTCGGCGTCGAGTGGATCGAGAACGATCGTTCGGCGCTCGACGCCTCGTGAGGTGACGTGGTACTGCGCCGGGGTCGGAAGCGTCGAGCGGGGTCGTCGTGCCATTCCTGGCGACCGTAGCGAGGGGTAGGGAAGAGCGAAACCGGCCCTGACGAATTGTTGCGAACTTGGCACATTCCGCCGCGTCCCAGGGACAGTCCCTGGGCCACGGCCGCGGGGGACGGGTCGCGCCCTCGTCCACTACGCTGCCGGCGTGCGCGAGCTCCTCGACTACCGCTCCGAGTTCCCGATCCTCGAGCATACGACCTATCTGATCAATCATTCGCTCGGGGCGATGCCCGCAAAGGCGGAGCGACGCCTGGCCGAGTACGCCCGCTCCTGGCGGGAACGCGGGATCCGCGCGTGGGGCGAGGGGTGGTGGGAGATGCCGATGACGGTCGGCGACCAGATCGGCCGGATCGTCGGCGCGCCGACAGGCTCGACCGTGATGCATCAGAACGTCGCGATCGCCGAGGCGATCATCCTGTCCTGCTTTCGCCCGACCGCCGACCGCAACCGAGTCGTCTACGAGCGCGCGAACTTCCCCTCGGTGCGCTACCTCTACCAGGCCCAGCACGACGTCGAGGCCGTCGTCTGCGAGGACGACGGCGCGATCGTCGAGGCGATCGACGAGCGGACGCTGCTCGTCCCGATCAGCCACGTGCTCTTCAAATCCGGCGAGATCCAGGACGTCGAGAAGATCGTCCGTCGCGCCCACGAGGTCGGCGCGCACGTGATCCTCGACGCCTACCAGTCCGCCGGGATCGTCCCGCTCGACGTGACCGCGCTGAACGTCGACTTCGCGGTCGGCGGCTCTGTCAAGTGGCTCTCGGGCGGGCCCGGCAATGGCTGGCTCTACGTCCGGCCGGACCTCGCCGAGAAGCTCGAGCCGGCCTACACGGGCTGGCAGGCCCATGAGACGCCGTTCGGGTTCGAGGAGGAGATGCGTTACGCCTCGGGCGCGGCCCGCTTCCTCACGGGGACGCCGAACGTTCCCGCGCTCTACGCGGCGACCGCCGGCTACGACCTGATCGAGGAAGTGGGCGTCGAGCGGATCCGCGCGAACTCGCTCCGCCAGACCGACCGCCTGATCGAGCTCGCAGATGTCGCCGGCTACGAGATCCGCAGCCCGCGCGAGCATTCGCGCCGCGGGGGCACCGTCACGGTGCACGTGGATCAGTTTCCGGCCGTCTACAGGGAGCTCGCCGAGCGTCAGATCCTCTGCGACTTCCGGCCCGGCGCCGGGATCCGGATCGGCCCGCATTACTTCACCTCCGACGAGGAGCTCGAGCGCGTGATTGCGGAGATCGGGGAGATCCTAGAAAGCGGCGCGCACGAACGTCACGCGGGCGCTGTCGCTCGTCACTAGCGGGAAGACCGTCCAGTTTGTCCGGACGATGGGCCGGCCGGTCTACCTGTGGCGGTAGACGATGCGGCCGCGCGTGAGGTCGTACGGGGAGAGCTCGACCTTGATCCGGTCGCCCGGGAAGACCTTGATCCGGTAGCGCCGCATCTTGCCGGCGGTGTAGCCGAGCGTCTCGTGCCCGTTGTCGAGCGCGATCCGAAACATCCCGCTGCGGAAGGCCTCGATGACCTCACCCTCGAGCTCGATCTTCTCTTCCTTCTCGGCCATTGACCCTCCCTTCAGAAATAGTGGCGCGACGGGCATCCGCTACTGCGGATGCCCATCCTGCGCCAGTGACCTAAGCGGTCGGGGAGACGTTGAACGCCTCCGGACCCTTCGCACCCTCGCGAGCCTCGTACTCCACCTTCGCACCCTCGGAGAGGGACTTGAAGCCGTCGCCGCCGATGCCGCTGTGATGCACGAAGAGATCCTTGCCGCCGTCCTCCGGCGAGATAAAGCCGTAGCCCTTCGCGTCGTCGAACCACTTAACGGTTCCTGTTGCCATAGAAAAACACCTCCTTACCCATGTGCCACGAACGGGTAGAGAGGTGCTAGGCACCCAACGTACGCGCTCTGGATTAACGCGGTAAGAGTAGCCGCAAGTCGGCGTCATTGCGCAAGACCGGCGCCGAGAAGCTCGGACAGCCGCGCGGCGTAGGCCGGCGCGGTCGGCTCGTCTTCGTGCCGGAAGTATGCGAAGACGTCGATTCCGGTCGCGAGCAGGGGCCGGATTCGCTCGGCAATCGCGACGAGGTCGGCGTCCACGTAGGGCGGCTGGCGGAACCGGAGGTAGTGAAACGGCGACTCCGTCTCCCAGTCGTCGACGCGCACCGCGGGTGAGACATCGACCCCGGCCCAGCTCTCGTGGCGGAAGTCGAAGGCGAGCCGGAGGTCGGTCGAGCCCAGGAGGAGCGCCAAGAGGCCGTCGTCGCGCGGCGTCTCGATTGCGACCCGGATCGGCCCCAGCCGGTGGCCGAGCCGCCGGACTCGCTCCTCGAAGGTCGCCACCGAGCGCAACGCGCGACCCGGCATCTTGGCCGCGAAGCGAAACCCGTCCGGAACCTGTTCGGCCCAGCGCGAGAACTGCTCCTCCGAGGGCAGGCGGTAGCCGGTTGTGTTCAGCTCGACCGTGTCGAACCGCGTCGCGTAGAAGCCGAGGAAGTCCTCGTTCGGAGTCCCGGCCGGATAGAACCCGGGCCGCCAGGAGGGGTACGACCAGCCCGAAGTCCCGACGGAGAGGCGGCCGGCCGACAGACGGTCCACAATGGAAGCCATGACCGAAGTCTTGCCGGATACGACGATCGAGGTGCTGGACAAGGGCTTCCTGGCCCTCGACGGCGCCCTCGCCTCCGACCTCGCCGTCGTCAACGGCGCCCGCGTCTCCTTCAACCAGGAGTCGGACGAGCTCTCAGAGCGGGATGAGGGCCTGATCCGCTTTCTGATCCGCGAGCGCCACGGCAGCCCCTTCGAGCACGGCTACTTCCGCTTCCTCGTCAAGGCGCCGCTCTTCGTCGTCCGCGAGCACCATCGCCACCGCGCCGGCCACTCCTACAACGAGTGGAGCGGCCGTTACGCGAAGATGGACGCCGAGTTCTACGTGCCGGAGAACGTCCGCACCCAGGTCGGCAAGCCGGGCGCGTACTCGTTCGAGCCGGTGGACGAGGCGACGCGCGATTCGGCGCGTCGGGAGATCGAGGAGAACGCCGAGCGCGCGTTCGAGGCCTACGAGCGGATGCTCGCGCTCGGGGTCGCGAAGGAGGTCGCGCGGGCGGTGCTGCCGCTCTCGACCTACACGAAGTACTACTGGAGCTGCAATCCGCGCAGCCTGATGCACTTCTGCGGCCTGCGGAACCACGAGAACGCGCAGTGGGAGATCCGCCAGTACGCGGCTGCGGGCGAGTCCTTCCTCGAGCGGCTGATGCCGATCACGCACGCCGCGTTCTTGGCGAACGACCGCGTCGCACCCTGACTTTCCCGCAGCCTGGGATCCGCAGGAGCGGATCCCAGGCGCGAAAATCCCTGAAGGGGCCGCTCCGCGGCCCGGCTGCGCCTACGTCGAGAGAAGCGGCTTCTCGGAGCCGCGCCGCGTCACGACCCAGCCGTCGTAGCGCTTGAACCCGTACGGGACGCTGAGCGAGACCTCGGTGACTCCGTCGTCGAGGATGAACCGGCCGCAGGAGTCGGCGAGCTTCCCGCCCTTCGTCAGCCAGAGCTCGTAGTAGTCGTCCCGATCTCGGCTCTCGTCGAGCCCCCTGAGGCGAACGACCATTGGCCAGTTCCCGGCTTTGTCTTGCTCCAGGATCTCGATCGAGGCGAAGCCGCCCCGGCCCTCGCCGACGCCGGCCATCGACACGGTCCTGAACACCGAGGCGTCGTCGCTGCGCCCACCCAGGAGGAAGCCGGATCCGAAGGCGGCCGCGACGAGCGCCGCCGCGATCAGCGCGAGCGTGAACCGGCGCCGCTGCGGAAGGAGCCGAACCGGCTCCTCGGTCGGGAGCTCTCTCAGCGCGTGCGGAACCTCGGGGGGCGGCGCGACCTGGAGTAACAGCTCGTGGACGCGGCGCAGTCGCTCGCGCTCCGCGGGATCCTCGATGTCGTCCACGAGGTCGTCGAAACGATCCTTCACGAGAGTTCCCCCTCCAGCTGGTCTGCGAGCCGCGCGAGCGCGCTCCGCGTCCGCGTCTTCACGGTGCCGAGCGGGACGTGGAGGAACTCCGCGACCTCGCTCTGCGAGAGGCCGCCCCAGTACGCCAGCTCGATCACGGGCCGTTCGTGCTCGGGAAGGCCCTCGATCGCCCGGTGCACGCGCCAGGAGAGCCAGGACGCCTCGGCCTGCTCGCTCGGCCCGATCCCGGCGTCCGCCTGGTCGGGTAGGTCGCCGACGGGATCCGGTCGCCGCCGGAAGCCGTCGACGATCGCGTTCCTCGCCACGGTGTAGAGCCAGGCGCCGCCAGCGCCGCGGGCCGGGTCGTAGCTCCGCGCCGAGCGCCAGATCGCGGCGAACGCGTCCTGGAGCGCGTCTTCCGCCCGGCCGCGATCGCCCAGCTTCCGGAGCGCGAGCCCGAGCACCGGTCGCGTGTAGCGGCGGTAGAGCTCCTCGAAGGCGACGCGATCGCCCGCGCCGATCTGCTCGATCAGCTCTCCGTCGGTGAGCTCGCGCGACCCCATCGACCCGATGGTCGTCGTTGCGGCCTCGCGAGGCAAGCTCCGGCCGGCGATGGTCAGGGCCGCATCCATCTCTCTGGTCTACGCATCGGCCCCACGCGCGGATTGGAGCAGGCGCCCCCCGTCGACGACGAGCGTCGTGCCGGTGACGAAGTCTGCGCCGGCGAGATAGAGGATGGCTTCGGCCACGTCGTCGGCCGTTCCGACCCGGCCGAGCACGGTCTCCGCGGCGCGGCGCGCCTCCTGGCCGGGCTCGACTGCCACAGGCCCCGGCGCGATCCCACAGACGCGGATCTCGGGCGCGAGCGCACGAGCGAGGGTGCGGGTGAGCATCGCCTGCGCCGCCTTTGCGGCCGAATGGGCTGCGAAAGACGGCCAGGGCTGGTAGCCGGCCACGTCCTCGAGCATAACGACGAGGCCGCGCGTAGCCCGCAGGTGCGGGGCCGCCGCCTGCGTGACGAAGAAGCTGCCCTTCACCGTGGCCCCGAGCGCTGCGTCGACCTGCTCCTCGGAGACGTCCTCGAACGCCGTCGGCTCGAAGCCGGCCGAGGCGCCGTTGACGACGACGTCGAGGCCGCCGAGCTCCTCGGCCGCACGCGCGACGAGCGCCCGTGCGTCGTCGGCCCGGCCGAGGTCGCCGTCGCGGCTGCCGGCTGCGAGGACAGACCAGCCCTCCGCCTCGAGCCGGCGCGCGACGGCGGCCCCGAGCTTCCCGGTGCCGCCGGTGAGGAGCGCCCGCGTCAGCTCGCTAGCCCTGTGCGGCCTCGTAGCGCCGACCGACCGCGTCCCAATCGACGACGCTCCACCAGGCCGCGAGATAATCGGGCCGCTTGTTCTGGTAGTTGAGGTAGTAGGCGTGCTCCCAGACGTCGATCCCGAGGATCGGCGTCTTGCCCTCGGAGATCGGCGAGTCCTGGTTCGGGGTCGAGACCACGCTGAGCGAGCCGCCGTCTGCGACGAGCCAGGTCCAGCCCGAGCCGAAACGCTTCACACCCGCGTCGTTGACCGCCGTCTTCAGCTCGTCCAGCGAGCCGAACGTGGAGTCGATCGCCTCGGCGAGCGCACCGCTGGGAGCGTCGCCGCCGCTCGCGCCCATGGTCTCCCAGAAGAAGCTGTGGTTGACGTGGCCGCCGACGTTGTTGCGGACGGCGGCGCGGATCTCCTCGGGCAGGGAGTCGAGGCTCTTCAGGATCTCCTCGGCGTCCGTGTCCTCCCACTCGGTTCCGGCGAGCGCCTTGTTCGCGTTGTCGACGTAGGCCTGGTGGTGCTTGTCGTGGTGAATCCGCATTGTCTGCTCGTCGATCGTCGGCTCGAGCGCGGCGTAGTCGTAGGGGAGGTCGGGAAGGCTGAGTGGCATCGGATGCTCCTCTGTCGATTGGGTGGGCCGAGGGCAGGATATGCTCCGCGCCGTTCCCATCGAGTCTGCCCCGCCCAGAGTTGGAGGTCCGCCGTGTCGCAGTACGAGGAGATCAGGCCCCGAGAGCTGAAGCCGGCGCTGCTGGAGCTGGACGGGATCTCGCGCGCCAGCATCGAGGCCCACTACAAGCTCTATTCGGGCTACGTGACGAAGCGGAACGAGATCCTCGGCAAGCTCGCCGGCGTCGATCTCGGGAGCGCGAACCAGATTTACTCCGAGTTGCGCGCGCTTAAGGTCGAGCTTTCGTTCGCCGTCGGCGGGATCAAGAACCACGAGGTCTACTTCGAGCACCTCGGCGGCGACGGCGGCGACCCGACGGGGGCGGTCGCCGGGTTGATCACGCGCGACTTCGGCTCGGCCGAGGCGTGGCGTGCCGACCTGAAGGCGACCGGGATGGGCGGCCGCGGCTGGGCCTGGACAGCGTACGACTGGGACGAGGGCCGGCTCTTCAACTACATCGGCGACGCCCAGAACACCTATCCGATCTGGAACGCGACTCCGCTCGTCGCGCTCGACGTCTACGAGCACGCCTATTTCCTCGACTTCCAGACCGATCGCGCGAGCTACATCGACGCGTTCCTGGCGAACCTCGACTGGGGTGTCGTCAACGACTGGGTCTCGAAGTACCAGATCCCGCTGAAGTAGCTTCGTGACGACCGTCCTCGTCATCCTCGGCGGCTACCTCCTCGGCTCGATCCCGTTCGGCTACTGGCTCGTGCGCCTGTTCAAAGGCGAGGACGTCCGCACGGTCGGGAGCGGCTCGATCGGCGCCTCGAACGTCTGGCGGACGTACGGGCGGAGCTACGGAGTCCCGGTCGTCGTCTTCGACATCGCGAAGGGGTTCGTGCCCGCGCTCCTCGGCACGATTTTCGTCGACGAGCTGACGGGTGCGCTCGCAGGTGGGCTCGCGATGCTCGGCCATTGGCGCCCGATCTTTCTCCGCCTCGGCAAGGGCGGCAAGGCGGTCGCGACGGCGGCAGGGACGCTTGTCGGGATCGCGACGCTCCTCGGCGGAATCGCGATCGGGCTCTGGCTGGTCACGTTCCTGATCACGCGGTACACCTCCGTCGCCGCGATGGTGGTCGCGGTCGCGCTCCCGTTCATCGCGCTCGTCCTGGGCGAGCCCTGGCCGGTCGTGGTCTTCGCGATCGCAGCCGGCTTCGCGGTCCTGCTCCTGCACCGGCCGAACTTCGCGCGGCTGCGAGCGGGGACCGAGAGTCGCTTCCGGCTCCGTCGCGCATGAGGGTGCTCGCCCACGAGCTCTGGTTCGTCGACGGCGTCCCGGCCAAGGACTGGTCCTTCCTCTGGGAGGGGCGCACGCTCGCCCTCCTCGCCGGAGCGCTCGCGCTGGCCCTCGTCTTGCGGCTGCTCGCCCGCATCCGCGCCGGGATCGACGTGCCCGCCCTGGCGCGGCTCGCGCCCTGGATGCCGTTCGCCGTGCGGATGCACCTGGGGATCGGACTCGCGGGTCTTCTCTCGGGCGGGTACTACCTGGCGCCGTCGATGGAGCTCGACAAGAACCTCGTCGGCTGGCTGCTCGGGCTCGTGATGGCGGTGACCGCGATCCTGCTCCTGGTCGGCTGGCACGTGAGGATCGGAGCCTGGCTCCTGATCGCCGCCGGGCCGCTCGGGATGCTCGAATTCGGCTTCGAGGCGATCCTGCACCGCGTCGACATGCTCGGGCTCGCCCTCTTCCTGCTCCTTGCAGGCCCCGGTCGCTGGTCGGCCGACCACGAGCTCGGCCGGGCCGGCGATCCCGGGCCGAGCGAGATCGGCCGGGCGATCTGGGCGCTCAGGCTCGCCGTCGGGAGCGCCCTGATCGCGGTCGCCCTCTCCGAGAAGCTCGCGAATCCCGACCTGGCACGCCGCTTCACCGACGAGCGCGGCGTCGACTTCAACGTCGGCCAGGCACTCGGGCTTCCGCTCGCCGACACCGAGTTCATCCGGATCGCGGGCGCAATCGAGATCCTCTTCGGCCTGCTGATCATCTCCGGAGCGCTCCCGCAGGCGATCGTGCTGATCGCGGGGGTGCCGTTCAACCTGACGCTCTACTTCTTCGGGACGAACGAGCTGCTTGGGCACCTGCCTGTGTACGGGGCGATGCTCGTCCTCCTGGTCTACGGCTCCGATCCCGTCCTGCGTCCGCTCTGCTCGGCCTTATGGCGCAAGCCGAGCTTCCGCGGAAGCGGAAGCTCAGCGCGCGAAGATCCCTGAAGGGGCCGCTTCGCGTCCCGAGACCGGCGCTCGCCGAGTCACCGGCGTGGTCGATTCACTGGCGCAACCACTCCGCCAGCGAGGTGTGCCGGGCCGCGGGAGTCCCTGACTCGAGCTCCGCGCGGAGCTCGCCCACGGTTCCCTCCCGCTCGGCGAGGACGTCGTGGGCGTGAATCGTCTCGAAGTTGACCTGCCGGGAGTAGAGGAAGTCGGCGTTGTCGAGCTCCGGAAGTGCAGCGAGCGCGGACTTGAGGGCGATCCGGACGGAGTCCTCGACGAAGCGCGGCTGCAGGTGGGCGTGCTCGACGACGAAGAGCTCGTCGGGCCGCTTGAGGAGCTCGTAGACCGGGGCGCTCATCGAGCCCTCGACGATCCCGACGAGGTCGTTCGCGTCGAGCTGGCGCTCGGTTCCGATGTAGAGCGAGCCCCGCCCGCGCTGGTTGTGGGTCGCAATCGGGACGAGCTCGAGGATCCGCTCGACGTCGGAGCCCTCGAAGCCGGCCTCGCCAAGCCGCTCGGCCGCCCGGTCGCGGACGAGCCCCTGGGCGCACGGGCACGCGTTGATCCCGTTCGCCTCGACCCCGACGACACGTCTGACCGAGTCCACCGAGGCGGTCGCGATCCCGATCAGCGAGACGAGCTCCTGGGTCGGCAGGCCGGTGACGGGCGTTGTCCTGCGCACCGGCCACTGTGCCGTGATCCGCGTCTCCGCTCGGAGTGCCTGTTGACGGCCGACGATGTGGCGGGCGATGTGCTCGGCGAGGCCCTCCACGTGGAGGGCCTCCGTCCCGATCACACCCTCGATCGCCTCCTCGAAGAGCTCGGCGAAGCGGGACATGTGGACGCCCTTCTGACCGTGGCCGAGATCGACGGTGCACTCGATCTCCGCCGCCATCACCGTCTGGCTGCCCTCGTGGCTGACCCGGATCGCCTTCGAGACGTGGGTGACGCCCGCGCGCGTGAGTGAGAGCCTGACTTCGGGCGCCGAGGCCTGCATGTCCGCACCCGGAAGGTCTGAGGTTCGCGCCATCTGGTTACGCTAGCAACCAGGTGCCCGCCGACTCTCCTCGCGCAGATTTCTCCCGGCTGGTCTCGCTCGCGTGTCACGACCTGCGGACGCCGCTCGCGACCGTGCAGGGCTTCGCGAAAACCCTTCTCCGTCAGGACGAGGTCGGCGATCCGGCCGCGCGTTACCTCGGGATCATCGACGAGGCGAGCGACGAGCTCGTCCAGTTGCTGGACGTGCTCTCCGCCGCCGCGCGGATCGAGGGAGGGCGCTATGACCCGCTGCTGCAGGAGGCCGACTCGTTCGCGCTCGCCCAGGCCGCAGTCCCGGGCGCGACCGGGAGCGGCGCTCCCGTTCAGGTCGACGTGGACGCCGTCGAGCGCTCGCTCGCTGCTCTCGCTCGCGCGGCCTCCCGGCACGGTGGAGTCGAGGTCTCGGTGGCGGTAGCGGGCGCGGAGGTGTCGATCGCGCCCATCACCGCGGAGGCTGCGCCGATCGTGCTCGGCGACGACCCCAAGGATCTGGGCGCGGCCGTTGCGGTACGGCTCGTGCGCGAGCTCGGCGGCGAGGTCGTGCTCGCAGGCGAGCGCTTGATCGTCACCCTCCCCTCGTAGGAGCGCGCTGGGGACAGACCCTCGGCCGTGTCCAGGAACGCCGTGTCCGGGGGACAGTCCCTGGGACACGACCGCTAGGGACAGTCGGCGAGCGCGTCCGCGTAACAGCTGTGGTCGCTGCCGTTCAACCAGCAGCACGGCGGGGGCGCGAGGCCGAGCGCGAGGATCTTCGACGGGCTCGCTCCGGCCGTGGAGGAAGGCGAGGAGCGGGCGGCCCGCGCTCGGGGCGAGCACGACCTGGTCGAGGGTCTCCCCGACGAGCCAGCTCCGAAGCCGCTGGCCTGCGTCGTCCCCGCAGCCCGCGAGGGCGAACGCGACGAGGCGACTGCGGCGAGCTGGGAAAACGCGAAGGCCGGGAGCTCCCGGCCTTCGCGACGTTCCTGGATCCTGTGGGGCTAGATCGTGCCGGAGCCGCCGCCCTGCTCCTCGTCGCCGGACTGGCCGCCGCCCTGCTCGCCCATGCCGTCGCCCTGCTCCTCGTCGCCGGACTGGCCGCCGGACTGCTCGTCGCCGCCCTGCTCGCCCATGCCGCCGCCGGACTGCTCGCTGCCGGACTTCTCGCTGCCGGACTGGCCGTCCTGCTCGTTCTCTTGCTCGGACACGATTGACCCCTTCCTGTTGGGTGGTCTCTCGTCTCCGTTCGCAGGGAAGCGAAAACCCCGATCAACGGAGGAGCCTCGAGAGTCTCCGGTCCTTGAGGATCCGGCCGCCGGTCTGGCAGGCGGGGCAGTAGAAGACCGTGTGCTCGTCGTAGTCGACCTGCTGGATCGGGCCGCCGCTCGCCGCGTCGTGGCCGCGCGGGCAGGGCTCGCCGAGCCGCCGGTGGACGAGATAGACGTCCTTGTCGCCCTTGCCCTGCTCGCGGAGCTCGAGGGCGCGTGTCAGATCGGCGTCGATCGCGGCGCCGAGCCGCCCGACGTCCTCGGGTGAGAGCTGGGTGGTGAGGGCGAACGGCGAGAGCTCCGCCAGGTTGAGGATCTCGTTCGCGTGGGCGCGGCCGATCCCGGCGAGGGCGCGCTGGTCACGGAGGAAGGAATGGAGGCGCCTGTTGTCGCCGGCCAGGATAACACCAAGCCGCTCGGCGCCGAGCCCGAGCGCCTCCGGCCCGAGGTGCGCGAGCTCGGCCTCCGTCCGCCCGGGCGTCTCGAGCCACACCCCGGCCCGCTTCTTGGAGCCGGTCTCGGTGAGGATCAGCTCGGAGCCGTTCTCGAACGCGACCCGGAACGCGGGTGCCTTCGGGCCTTTCGCGCCTGCTGCCAGGAGCCGGATCCGGCCGGCGCTCATCAGGTGGATCCGCAGCTGGAGCTCGCCGTCGTCGGTCGGGAAGAGAAGCCACTTGCCGCGGCGGTGAGCGCCGACGAGCCGGCGCCCATCGAGCGCGTGCAGCGGGGGGTCGAACGTCTTCAGCGTCGCGATGTGCGCGGGTCCGGCCCGTAGGACCGGGGAGGCGGACACGAGCGGGTCGAGCTCGCGGAGCCACGCCTCCACCTCAGGTAGCTCGGGCACGGTCTGAGCCTAGCTCGCTAGCAGCGCGCAAGCGCGTCGGCGTAGAAGCGCAGGTACTCGTCGAGATGCCGCTTCCGGTAGACGCGATCGTGCCCACGATCAGGACTGCGGGCGCGCGCGACCCGAGCTGTTCGAGACCGGCGCGCAGGCCGAGCGTCCAGACGTCCAGGGGGTCCGAGGACTGCGAGGAGACTAAGCGACCGGATCACTCGGCGGCAGGCGGCATCGCACCCGCACCCACGGCCGTCGGCAGCAGACCGCCTGCGGCCTCCGCCTCGGAGGGCAGTGGGTCGTCCACCGGCTCGGGCATCTCGCGCAGCGTTCGAACGGGTGAGAGCAGGATCGGGACGAACGTGAAGAGCGCGCCGAGCGCCGCTACCCAGAGGGCGGTCCGCAAACCGAACCAGGTCCCGAGCGTGCCTCCGAGCAGCGCGCCGATGGGCATCGTGCCCCAGACCATGAAGCGGATCACCGCATTCATCCGACCCTGCATCCGCTCGGGGCAGATGGCTTGCCGGAAACTGACCTGCGTGATGTTGTAGGCGACTGCCGCGAAGCCGCCGACCGCCGCCGAGACGACGAGAAACGGGACGGGGTTCGCCTTCGTGGCCAACGGGACAGGCAGCATCGCAGCCGAGAAGATCACGGACGACCAGAGGATCGTCGGTCCGATACCGAGCCGGCCGGAGATCTTGTTCGTCGTGATCGCAGCCAGCAGTGGCCCCGCGTTTCCGAGCGCGAAGGCAAGCCCGATCGCGGCGGGCGACATCTCCAACTCGCGTATCGCGTAGACGACGAGGATGGCGCCGCCCATGCTCCAGAAGAAGTTCGACGAAGCCGTGCAGATCGAGATCGCGCGCAGGTACCGGTTCCGGAGCACGAAGCCGAGCCCTTCGCGGGCGTCCGCGAGCATGCTCGGCCGCGCCTCGTGCGCGGGCCGCTCCGGGAGCGTCTCGGCCTTCCTGATCGAGAACAGGAAGAGCGCCGAGACGAGGAAGCTGATCGCGTCGAGCAGGATCGCCACAGGCGCGCCGAGCGCGGAGACGATGACGCCTGCGGCGCCGGGGCCGGCAAGCTGCGAGGTCGAGCGGCTGATCTCGAGCTTCGAGTTGCCCTCGACGAGCTGGTCGCGGTCGACGAGCGAAGGGAGGTACGACTGGTACGCGACGTCGAAGAAGACCGTGGCGACGCCGACGAGGAACCCGACCGCGTACACGTGTGCGAGCGTCAGGGCGTCGAACGCGTAGGCGATCGGAAGCGAGACGAGCAGCACGGCCCGGGTGAGATCGCCGACGACGAGGATCGGCTTCCGCTTCATCCGGTCGACCCAGACGCCCGCCGGGATCGCGAGCAGGATGAACGGCAGGAACTCGATCACGACGAGCGCGGAAACCGCGAACGCACTCGCATCGAGCAGGAGCACCGCCACGAGTGGCAACGCCAGCCCCGTGAACTGGGAGCCGAAGACGCTGATCGTCTCCGCGGCCCAGAGGTTGCGAAAGTCTCGGTGCTGCCAGAGCCCGCCCGGCAGCAACCTCCGCATCAGCGCGGCCCCAGCTTGTAGAGGGCGGCGCCGAAGCCCCACGTCTCGCCCGCGTCCGCCTCGGCGGCCCGCGCCTCGTTGATCAGCTTGTCGAGCCGCCGGTTGAAGCGCTTGGCGTCCGCCGCACCGAGGCGGACCCGGACGTGCCCGTGCATGGCGATCTCGGGACTGGCGCCGAGCTCGGCCGCGATCACGCGGAACGAGGCCGCGGCGACGCCGTGCACGAGCTCGTCCTCGCTCTGGATCAGGAAGAGCCGCGCCACCCGCCCGTAGTACTTCTCGGTTACAGCGCGAACGCGGCGCGTCCGGACGACGTGGACGAGCCCCGCGCGCTCGAGCACGTGCAGGTGGTGGCCGACGGTGCCTTTCGGCATCTCGAGCAGCGCCGCCAGCTCGCTCGCCGATGCGGCCCGCTCCCGCAGGAGGCCGATAATGCGGGCGCGGACCTCGTCGCCGAGCGCCCGCAGCTGCGCGGGCTCCGTGACTACGAGCGTGTCGTCGGCGTCGTAGTCGAGGGCGAAGGCTGAATGGGCCACTTATCCCGACCATACGGCGAAAGCCGCTCGTTTGTCAACTGCGGCGCTTCCATAGACTCGCCCGATGGAACCGATCGAGGTGAACGTTCGGCGTGGCGGGGTCGTCGAGGCGACGCACGTCGTCCACGCGGTCGCGGTACGCGACGGAGCCGTTGTCGAGCAGGCGGGCGACCCTGCGCGCGTCGCCTTTCTCCGCTCCTCGGCTAAACCTTTCCAGGCGCTGGCGCTCGTCCGGGCTCGCGACGACCTGACGACGGAGGAGATCGCAATCGCCTCGGCCTCGCACCTCGCCGGGCCCGAGCAGCTCGACGCCGTCCGCGACCTGCTCCGCAAGGCACCGGCGAACGAGGACGAGCTCGAGCTCGGCACGACTGGCGAGGGGGCCGGCCCGACCAAGCTCCACCACAACTGCTCCGGCAAGCACGCCGGGATGCTCGCTCTCTGCCGGGCCCGGGGCTGGGCGAGCGGCGGGTACCACCTGCTGACGCATCCGGTCCAGCACGGCTGCCTCGCCGAGATCGCCGAGGCGGCGGACGCCGACCCGGACGAGCTCGCGGTCGCGATCGACGGCTGCGGGATCCCGACCTTCGCGCTCCCCCTCGAGCGGATGGCGCTGATGTTCTCCCGGCTCGAGGAGATCGACGGCGGCGACCGGATCGCCGCGGCTATGCGAGCGCACCCCGATCTGATCCGCGGCCCACGCGCCGCCGACTCGCTCCTGATGCGGGAGGTGGAGGGCTTCACCGCCAAGGGCGGGGCCGAGGGCCTGATGTGCGCGACCGGCCCGAACGGGCTCGGAATCGCGCTCAAGGTCGAGGACGGGAACACGCGCGCTGTCCGCCCGGCGCTCGCCGAGCTCCTCCGCCGGCTCGGCTTCGAGACCGGCGAGCTCGGTGTCGTCCCGATCGAGAATTCGCTTGGAGAGCTGGTCGGGGAGGTGGTTTCGGAGCGGTCGCCAGGCGGTTGAAATTCGGCTACCACCCTGTGCCGATTGCGATGTAGTATCGAATTCTTCGATGGTCAGAGCCGGGGCTTCGCGAACCGGCTCTTCGTGTGTCAGGCAGGTCGTAGCGCTCCTTGTTCCCGTCCGCTCACGAGGAAAGCCGAGGTTCATGCTCACCGTCGACATCGCTCTCCCTGAAGTCGAAGAGCTCCAGAAGCTCGTCACGCAGGGCCAGGAGAAAGGGTTCCTCAGCTACGACGAGATCGTCTCCGGGCTCGAGGACGTCGAGCTCACCAAGGAGCAGATCGAGGACTTCTACACCTATCTGATCGACCACTCGATCGAGCTCGTCGAGGGAGAGCAGTACAAGTCGCCGCCCCACGAACAGCCGTCGCTGGCGGAGGACGCGAAGCCCGCGCCCCAGCTCGACCTCACCGTCGAGCCCTCGCTCGACTCGCTCCGGCTCTACCTGCGCGAGATCGGCAAGGTGCCGCTCTTGACCGCCGACCAGGAGGTCTACCTGGCCAAGCGGATCGAGCGTGGCGACATGTCCGCGAAGACGCAGATGGTCGAGGCGAACCTGCGCCTCGTGGTCTCGATCGCGAAGGGCTACCTCGGTCGCGGCCTCTCGTTCCTCGACTTGATTCAGGAGGGCTCGCTCGGCCTGATCCGGGCGGTCGAGAAGTTCGACTACCGCAAGGGTTTCAAGTTCTCCACCTACGCGACGTGGTGGATCCGGCAGGCGGTCACTCGCGCGATCGCCGACAAGGCGCGCACGATCCGGATCCCGGTGCACATGGTCGAGAAGCTGAACAAGGTCGTGCACATCGAGCGGCAGCTCGTCCAGCGCCTCGGGCGCGAGCCCAATCCGGAGGAGATCGCTGAGGAGCTCGAGATCACGCCCGAGGAAGTCCGCGAGATCCAGCGGATGTCGCAGCTCCCGGTCTCGCTCGAGAAGCCGATCGGCGAAGAGGAGGACAGCTCGCTCGGCGACTTCGTCCCGGACGAGGCCGCCGAGTCGCCGTTCGACACCGCCTCGCTCTCGCTCAGGCGCGAGGACGTGGAGATGGCGCTCTCGGCGCTGCCGGAGCGCGAGCGCAAGGTGATCGAGCTCCGCTTCGGGCTCTCGGGCACCCCGCCGTGCACGCTCGAGGAGGTCGGCCGCGCCTTCGGAGTCACCCGCGAGCGGATCCGTCAGATCGAGAACAACACGCTGAAGAAGCTCGAGGGCCTCCCCGAGGCGCAGGCCTTGCGCAACTGCATGTAACAGGGCGCAACAAGATCAGGATCGGCTCTCGCCGATCCTGATCGCGCCAAGACCCCTGAAGGGTCGGACTCGAGCCATAAGCGTTCGGCTAGCGGGATTCGCGCGTGAGCGGGGCGTCGGCGATCCGCTCGAGGGGAACGAAGAGCCGACAGTGCGGGCATTTGAAGCCCCTTGCCCTGCGACCGGGGATCAGCGTGGCGGTGAACGTCTTCTTGCAATGCGGACAGGCGACCTCGTGCTCGTTGCCTGCGTGGACGTCAGCCATGTCTTAACGGTAGCGAACCGGCCCCGGTCTCCGTCCGTCCGACTCGACCCTTAGCGTCCGTGGCCGTGGAGCACGACCCGATTCGCCGCGGGGCCGCCGAGTTCGTCGGGGCTTTCGCGCTCGTCTTCGTCGGGGTGGGCGCGATCGTGAACGGGGCCGAGCTCCTCGGAGTCGCGCTCGCGCACGGGCTCGTGATCGGAGTGATGGCCTCGGCGGTCGGCCACATCTCGGGCGGGCACTTCAACCCGGCGGTCACGTTTGCCTTCCTCGTCACACGCCGGATGGCGCCGTCACTCGCGGCGATCTACATGGCTGCGCAGCTCGCCGGCGCGGTGGTCGCCGCGCTCGCCCTCCACGCTGTCTTCCCCGGGGTCGCGGATCTCGACGCCGGCGTGCCCGTGGTCGCGGACGCGATCGGCGCCGGCTCCGGCCTGCTGATGGAGGCGATCCTGACCTTCTTCCTCGTCTGGGTGATCTTCGCCACCGCCGCCGACGAGCGCGGCGCCTTCAAGGCGATCGCCGGTCTCGCGATCGGGTTCACGATCTCCTTCGACATCCTCGTCGGCGGCCCGCTCACCGGCGCGGCGATGAACCCGGCGCGCGCACTCGGCCCCGAGCTCGTCCAGGGCGTGTGGAACGACTTCTGGATCTACATCGTCGGTCCGCTCGCCGGCGCCGCGGCCGCCGGGCTCGCGTACGACCGGCTCTATCTCCGGCCGCTCAGCCCCGTGCTTCCCGGTCGGCCGGGGTCTGGGCTCGACGAGCCGCGCCCGGGCGACGCCGCGGCCGACTGAGCACGAGCCCGACGATCGCCCCGTAGGCGAGGTGGTCGAGCACCTGCGGGCCGAGCGGCAACGCCCGGACCCGCGGGAAGCGGCGGCCGATCACCCCCAGGTCGAGGGCGGCGATCGCGAGCCCAGCGGCCGCGCCGCGCGCGGGACCGCGGGCCCCGGCCCTGGCGAGCGCGAGTGCCCAGCCGAACGAGAGCGCGAGGTGCACGAGCGCGGCTGCAGCTACGAGCCTCCCGGTTCGGCGCTCGTGCGGCAGGAGGATCGCGCCGGCGGCCTTCGTCGCTTCGAGCGGGTCGCGACCGGTGACGAGCGCGTGCACCGTCGAAGGCACTCCGCTGAGCACGGCCGCCCAGGCTCCGGCCTCGATCGCGTTCCTGTCCATCGCCGGGAGAGTACGGTGCTCCGATGATCCCGCCCGAGCTGCCGCTGCCGCTCCAGGCGGCGATCGACGAGCTCGTCCGCGGCTCGGACCGCGGTCCGCTCGAGGCGGCCGCGGCCAGGCTCAGCGACGCCTACCGCTCGGGCGGCGCCGCCCGAGCGGCGCGCACGCCGGTGGAGGTGCTCGCCTACGTGGCCCAGCGTGCGCCCGCGACCTACGCCGCGGTCGCGTCGGTGCTCGGTCGAGTCCGCGAGCAGCGACCGGACTGGCAGCCGCGTTCGGTACTCGACGTGGGCGCAGGCCCCGGGGTCGCGTCGTGGGCCGTCCGGGCTCTCTGGCCCGAGGTGGAGCGGATCGTCCTCGTCGAGGCCGAGCCGGAGATGATCGTGCTCGGGCGAGCGCTCGGACTTCCCGGCGCGGAATGGGTGCAGGGATCGCTCGACGCGGCCGAGGGCTCGTTCGACCTCGTGCTCGCGTCGTACGTGCTCAACGAGCTGCCACCCGGCGAGCTCGAGACTGAGACGAGCTCGCTCTGGGCGCGGACCTGCGACACCCTGGTCGTGGTCGAGCCGGGCACCCCGGCCGGCTACGAGCGCGTCCTCGGCGTCCGGGTCACGGCGCTCGCGGCCGGCGGGCACACGCTCGCCCCCTGCCCGCACGACGATCCATGTCCGCTCGAGGCTCCCGACTGGTGCCATTACTCGGCGCGGCTCCAGCGCTCCGAAGCGCACCGCTCGGTCAAGGCGGTCTCGAGAGGGTTCGAGGACGAGAAGTACTCCTACGTCGCACTCGGCCGGGCGCCGGCGGCGCGTGCGAGCGGGAGGATCATCCGCCAACCGCAGATCCGCCCTGGCCACGTGCTCCTCCAGCTCAGCACCCGCGCCGGGATCGAGCGCGTGACGGTGTCGAAGCGCGACCGCGAGAGCTATCGGCGCGCCCGCAAGGCGGCGTGGGGAGACCCGTTCGACGTACGATCGCGCGACAGCGACGCGAGGGAGGTTCCATGAAAGTCGTTCATTGCCCCTGCGGGAAAGACGTCTCCGGCGAGACCGAGGACGAGCTCGTCACGGCCGTCGAGAAACATGTCGAGTCCGATCATCCGGACATGGTCGGCCAGTACTCCCGTGAGCAGATCATCGGGATGGCTCACGAGCACTGATTTTCCAGGGCGCAAGCAGGATCGGGATCTGCGGAGCAGATCCCGATCCGCGCCAAGATCCCTGAAGGGTCGCTGCGCTCCCGGGTTCGCCACCGGATATTGCGACCGCGAACGCTAGGTTT
>DATLXM010000049.1:0-11272 GCA_035575835.1 Gaiellaceae bacterium | reverse complement strand
CGGCGTCGGCGAGCTAATGCCGTTCTGCCCCGTCTGCATCGAGCGAGAGTTCAGAGCCGACGCGCCCGCCTCGACCGATGCCTGAGAAGCCCCCGACGTGGCTGCTCTCGTGCGGCCACGAGGTGCCGCTGCTCGAGCATGAGCGGCCCGACGACCCACCACGGCGGCCGCGGATGTGCCCGATCTGTCAGCGTCTCCGGAACGTCGAGACGGAGCGGTGACGTGCCGCATCGCCTCCGCGTCGAAGCCGTGTTGTGATCGCCGCCGCTCTCTGGCATCGAGTTTCGGCGCGCGCGAGCCGTCTAGCCTAGTCCCGTCGGCGGTACAACTTTGTACCCATCTGAGGTGACCTGAGAGCATCCTCGCGTCACCTGAGCCGCGTAACCATGCGGTGTCACGCCCTGCCATGATCGGCTATGTCAGAAGCGCTGGCTGTACGCACGCTAACGAGCCGTTGGCGTGAACAGGGACCAGGGGTAAGACGCCTGCGGCAGCGTCCTACCCTGACCACAGGTCTCGACGCTCGGAAGCTGCGGCGCTCTCGAGCGGATCCCCTGGCCGTGAACACGGTATCGGCACTAGCGATCTCCGGTCTGAGACCCCGGTCGAGTGAACCGACGCGGTCAAGACCCGACGGGGGATCGGGTGAACTGCGTCCGGGTGACGATCGACGTGTCATGCGCCGCCTGATGTGCTTTTTCGCTGGACACCGCCTAGGTGCATACGGCCATGTGGGTGGTATCGAGGTTCGGTCATGCCTCCGTTGCGGTGGCGTGATCAGTCGGATCTAGCGACGGAGAAGCAGGATGGCCGTCGCCTCAGCGCAAGTTTTGGCTGCGAGCGCATCTACTGGGCAGAGGGCGGGTACGATCGGAGCGGCTTGCGGCGGCGCCCGGACGTAGCCGCCCTTCTTGAGCCCGCAATACTCAGGGCGGAGCTGCTGCTGCTTCAGCGCGAGGATCGTCCAGTAAGCCACGGCGATCGCACGCTCCCGCTCGAGAGTCGCGACCGCGACGATCAGTGTGGACGGGTCCGGCTGGTCGAGGAGGCGCGGGCGCATCCAGCTCCGCCTTCTGCGTCGGTCGAGGTGTCGTTTCTCAGGCGAGACGAGGGCGACGCTTGTGACCGTGCGCAACGTGAAGATGAACTGGCCGTTCCAGGTCGGCACGACCACCTATGAGGAGGACGGGACAAGCTATCGCCCGAGTTACGACGCGGAATATCTGGTAGGCTCGTTTACCGTGCGCGGCTTCATCGCCATCATCGCTGCCCTGATCATCGCCGCCCTGCCGGTCGCCGGTAGTGCGGCAGTCGCGACGAAGCCGAGCCTGCGGCCCGCCAGTACCAGCCCGCTGACGCTCCGCGGCGCCGGCTTCAAGGCAGTCGAGCGCGTCCGCGTCACGGCCCGCGTCGACGGAGCACGCCTCGTCCGGATCGTCCGTGCCACCCGGACGGGGACGTTCACGGTCGTCTTCACCGGCGTGTCCCCCAGGGACCCCTGCACCATGGACGGATTCGCCGCCGGGGCAGCCGGCAGCCGCGCCGTCCTGAAGCTCCCCGAGCGGATGTGCCCGATGCCGCTCGACGCGCCCGGCCAGTAGACGCGAGCGGCGTTCAGGAGTCGTGCGGCTTGGGTGACGATCACCTTCCGCCACCCGGACGGTTCAGAACGCCTACGGTTACGACGCTGAAGCGACCGATCCCAGCTCATCTCGAGTCTGCACGATCGCCCGACAGATTCTCCAGTCGAACTAGGCCATTCCCTCCGCGCCGCACCGCGCAAAAACGGAGTGTCCGTGCACACCGCATTTGTGACGTGGAGCACAAGTGGAATGTGCACGACGCGCTCGGGAACTGCGTCATCCGGCGCAGGTTGCGTGGCCCAATCCTGGCCTAAACGCCTGAGAACCCGCCCACGCAGCCAAGCCGTCCGTCACTCATGGGGGCCACGCAAACCCGCATGGCTGCGTACGTTCGTCGCCGCTAGTCGTCGAGCGTCGCGGTAGCGTAACCAGCTCGACAAGCTGGGGGTCACTGGTTCGAGCCCAGTACCGCCCATAGCGAAAGGCCCCGGAAACGGGGCCTTTCTTGTTGGCAAGTTCGGCGGCGAAGCAGCTAAAACGGCCTGCGCGGTTCCGCGTCGAACCGTCGTGCGCGCAGCCGAGCGCTAGGTTCCCGATTCCGCCCCTCAGACGGCGTGGGCCGATTCCGGCGACGCTTGTAAACAGGGGTGTTAGCCGCACTGTGCCGGGCGCTTCGCGCTGCGAGGCTGCTCCCGACGACCGCAGAAGGCGCCCGCTTCGCTCGCGGCGACAGCTGCGTAGCTCGACCAATCACTCGAATCGAAGGAGCAGTAGAACATGACCTCCCCGCAAGCCGCCTTTCCGCTTCGCCTGACCGGCGAGCTCGACCCAGATTTGTCGCGTTGGCAGTGGCTGTTCAAGTGGCTGCTCGCCATTCCGCACTTCATCGTTCTATTCTTTCTCTGGATCGGCTTCTTCCTGTCGACCGTTTTCGCAGGATTCGCGATCCTCTTCACGGGCCGCTACCCCCGCCGGATCTTCGACTTCAACGTCGGGGTTCTCCGGTGGTCGTGGCGCGTCGGCTTCTACTCCTACAGCGCCCTCGGTACCGACAAGTACCCGCCCTTCTCGCTTGCCGATGACCCGGCGTATCCAGCCACACTTGACGTCGAGTATCCAGAGCAGCTCTCGCGCGGGCTCGTCCTCGTCAAGTGGTGGCTGCTCGCGATCCCGCACTACCTGATCGTCGCGATCTTCACCGGTGGCGCCTGGTCGGCGTGGTCGGGCGACGGGGACGGGTGGCTCTATGCCTCCGGCGGTGGCCTGATCGGCTTGCTCGTGCTCTTCGCCGGACTGGCCCTGCTCTTCACGGGGCGCTATCCGCGTTCGCTCTACGACTTCGTGCTCGGCCTCAATCGCTGGGTCTTCCGTGTGGCCGCCTACGCGGGGCTCATGACCGATACCTACCCGCCGTTTCGCCTCGACTCCGGAAGCAACGAGCCGCTGGAGACCGCGACCGTCACGACGGGGTTCACCGCTCCGGCGCCGTCCGCTTGACGCACCGGAGCGCATAAAAGAGGAGGGCTCCCGCGGGAGCCCTCCTCTGGGACGACGATCGCGCGGTAGCCGGAAGAGGTCGGGCTTGCGAGATACGGCCTGGGGCCGCCCGTCGGGGTTCGGCCCGCGGCTACCCTCGTGCGGTGACGAGCGAGGACGATTTCAGCGAGCGGCTCAAGGCCGCAACTGACGCGCTCGAGGAAATCGTTCGCGACCGAAGCCTCCTCCGTGATCTGAGCCTCGAAGAGCGGACGCGGCTCCTCACGGCTGCCGCCGACGTGCACAACCCAGACGTCGTCGCGCGTCGGCGTCTCAACAAGGTCGTCCGTCGCGAGAAGAAGAACGCCCGCGTCCGCGAGGACGAGGTGAAGCTCGCCGAGACCGGGATCCGAGCGCTCCGCGCAAAGCCGGTCTTCACCTCGCCGAACGTCTTCCCACCCGCCGGGTTCGAGCAGGAGACCGTCGAGGGCGACCCCGAGTTTCGCGAGTCGGTGGAGCCCCAGCATTGCTACGTCTGCAAGCAGGACTACCGCGAGATCCACCCCTTCTACGACCAGCTCTGCCCGGCCTGCGCCGACTTCAACTTCGCCAAGCGGACGGAGACCGCCGATCTCTCCGGCCGGGTCGCTCTCCTGACCGGTGGGCGAGTGAAGATCGGCTACCAGGCGGGGATCAAGCTCCTCCGCGCGGGTGCCGGCCTGATCGTGACGACGCGCTTTCCCCGAGACTCGGCCGCGCGCTACGCCGAGGAGCCCGACTTCGAGGAGTGGGGCGACCGACTCGAGATCTACGGCCTCGACCTCCGGCACACGCCGAGCGTCGAGTCCTTCTGCAGCCACTTGCTCGCGACTCGCGACCGGCTCGACTTCATCGTCAACAACGCCTGCCAGACCGTGCGCCGCCCTCCCGACTTCTACCGGCACATGCTGGAGCGCGAGACCACCCACTCGGCAACACCCGAGCTCGGGAGGATCCTCGGCGAGTACGCAGGTGTTCGCGGCGTCGAGCTCGTCCAGGCCGAGGCGCTCCCGATTCGCTCCGCCGAGCTCTCGCAGATCCCGCTGCTCCCCGAGGATGTCGGCCAGGCCGATCTCTTCCCGGAGGGCCGGCTCGACCAGGACCTCCAGCAGGTCGATCTGCGCGACCGCAACTCGTGGCGGCTCCTCCTCGACGAGGTCTCGTCCGTCGAGCTCCTCGAGACGCAGCTCGTGAACGCGGTGGCGCCCTTCGTGCTCAACGCTCGGCTGAAGCCGCTCCTGCTTCGAACCCCCGAGCGCGACAAGCACATCGTCAACGTCTCCGCGGTCGAGGGGCAGTTCTATCGCCGCTTCAAGACGACTCGGCACCCGCATACGAACATGGCGAAGGCGGCGCTGAACATGATGACCCGCACCTCTGCGGCCGACTATCTCGCGGGCGGGATCCACATGAACAGCGTCGACACGGGCTGGGTGACCGACGAGGATCCGCTCGAGATCGCGGAGCGAAAGACCGCGGAGCACCGCTTCCGCCCGCCGCTCGACATCGTCGACGGTGCGGCGCGGATCGTCGATCCGATCATCGCCGGCTTCAACGCGGGCGAGCACGTCTGGGGTCAGTTCCTGAAAGACTTCAGGCCGACCGACTGGTGAGCGCGAACTTCTCCAAGACCAACGTGCGGCATGACGTCGAGAACTCGGCGCCGAAGTTCGGGCTGCCCGAGACATTCCAGGCCCGCTTCGCGAGGACCGCGCTGGACGCGAAGGACCTGGGAGTCAGCCTCCAGACGATCGCCGCGGGCGAGACGATGCCGTTCGCGCACAGTCACAAGGAGCAGCCGGAGGAGATCTACGTCGTCGTCGCAGGGAGCGGCACGATCACGGTCGACGGGACCGAGCACGAGGTCGGCGAGTGGGATGTCCTCCACGTCGCCGGGCCGGTCACCCGCCACTTCGCGGCCGGGGCGGACGGGCTCGAGTTCCTCGCCTTCGGCCGGATCGGCGAGGGGTCCGACGCGGAGATGGTCTCGCTGTAAAGCGCGAAGGTCGACGCCGCCGGAGCGGCGCCGACCGAAGAGAAGGCGCTAGGCGCTGCGGTCGTCGTCGCCCGCGGGCGGCATCGTCGCCTCGGGCGCGGCGGTTCCGAGCGGGTCCATCGGGGCGGCGGGCATCGGCGGGACGTCGTCCATCGCGTCGTGCGCATGGTCGGCGTTCGAGTGGTCATGACCGTCGTGCGAATGATCGTGACCGTCGTGCGAATGACCGTGCTCCGCGGCCGAGCCGCCGGAGAACATCGCCTTGAGCTTGTCCATGAACGACATGCAGATCCTTTCGGCAGGGGAGCGCCGGATGGTACGGGCCTGGGGCTCCCGCCGCAACGGGAGCCCCACGCCGTCGAGGGAGGTCGCGAGCCAGTGGTGCCAGATGAGCGTCATCCGCTCTTGCTCGGCACAGCGTTCACTCCTTCCTACTGGGAGATCTGCTGCACGGCCTCGCCGGTGAGCTCGTCGTGGCCGAGCTTGGCGATATCCGCCTGGGCGAGGATTCCGACGAGCTTGCCGTCCTCCTCGACGACGGGCAGCCGGCGGAGCTGGTGCTCGGCCATGAGGCGAACCGCTTCCTCGAGCGTCTGCTGCGGGTCGATCGTGACGACGTCCTTCGAGGCGATCTCGCCCACGGTCGTCTCGCCGTCCTTGCCCTCGGCGAGCACGCGAATCGCGAGATCGCGGTCGGTGATCACGCCGACGAGGCGATCGTCGTCGACGATCGGGAGCGAGCCGACGTCCTCGGACTTCATCGTCCGGGCCGCGTCCTGCGCGGTCGTTCCCGAGTCGATCGTCGTCGGGCTCGAGGTCATGGTGTCCTGAATCGTGTGTGTGTGCATCTCGTCCTCCTGGTTGAAGTCCTACGACATCGTTACCCTCGGTCGAAGTGGGGAAAACGACGCTCGCGCTGGTGCTCGGTGCGCTCGTGCTCGCGGGTACTGCGCGCCCGGCGACTCCCGCGCTCGTCGAGCCGGACGAGGCACGGGCGGGCACGCTCGTCACGATCACCGGGCCGCCCGGGCCGGTGGCGCTCGAGCCGCTGGACGGCTCCGCCGCTGAGACGCTTCACGCGACCATCCCAGCGAGCGGCTCGCTCGTCCTCGGCGCGCCGCAGGCGCCAGCGGGGACGCGGTACCGGGTGGTCGTCGCCGGAGCCGGGGAGGCGCCCGTGCTGACGATCACGGAGAAACTCGACGGGACGACGTCGGGGCTCCTCCTCGGCTTCGGCTTCCTCCTCGTCCTCGCGCTGGCCGTCGGCGGGGTGGTCGTCCACCGCCGCTGGCGCGATGCGATCTCCTAGCGTTAGGCTCTCGACATGCACGCAGCGCGCCCTCCCAGCTAGATCCGTGGCCGCCGCGTTCTCGCGGCACTCCTCGCGATCGGACTCTTCGACGAGCTCGCCTTCGGCGTCCTCGACGCTGCGCTGCCGCTGATCCGTGACGATCTCGGGCTCAGCTACGTCCAGCTCGGCCTCCTGACGGCAGCGGGGACTGTCTCCTCGGCGCTCCTCGAGCCGCTGATCGGCGTGCTCGGCGACACCCGACTCCGGCGTGCGCTCGTGCTCGGGGGCGGGACGGCGTTCGCGACCGCCCTCGTGCTGGCTGCGCTCGCACCGGGGTTCTGGACGCTCGCGCTCGCCTACGTCCTCCTCTTTCCGGCAAGCGGTGCCTTCGTCTCGCTCTCCCAGGCCTCGCTGATGGATTTGGCCCCGGAGCGGCGCGAGCCGAACATGGCGCGCTGGGAGCTGATCGGGACGATCGGTGTCCTTGCCGGGCCGCTCCTCCTCGCAGCCGCGGTGCTCGCCGGAGCAGGCTGGCGGGGAGCGGTCTTGCTCCTCGCTGTCACGGCCCTGCTGCTCGCGGTCGCAGTCCGCCGCGTCCCGTTCGCGGGCTCCGCCGAGCGGTTCTCACTCCGCGGTGTGCTCGCGGCCGCGCGCACCGGCAAGGCGCTCCGCTGGCTCGTGCTGCTCGAGTCGGCGGATCTCCTCGGAGACGTCTTCGCGGCGTTCCTGGCGCTCTACTTCGTGGACGAGGCCGGTCTCGCTCCGGCGGCCGCGGGAGCGGCGCTCGCTCTCTGGGCCGCGGCCGGGCTCGCCGGGAGCGCGATCGTCCTCCTTGCTTTGCGCCGGTTCTCCGGAATCGTCTACGTGCGGCTGGGCGCGCTTGCCTCGATCGTCCTCTTCCCGACGCTCCTGCTCGCACCGTCGATCGTGGTGAAGCTCGCGGCCGTTGCCGCGCTCGGAGTCGTCACGTCGGGCTGGTACGCGGTCCTGAACGCGCGCCTCTATGCGGCGCTCGAAGGCCGCTCCGGCACCGTCACGGCGCTGTCGAGCCTCGCCAACCTCCCGGGTGCCGCCGTTGTGGTCGCGATCGGGCTCGCCGCCGACCGCTTCGGGCTCGACGTCGCCCTGTGGCTGCTCCTTGCCGGACCGTTCGTCCTTCTCGCCGGCCTCAGGCGCAGGCGCTAGTCCGCGCCCGGAACGTCCTCGCCGTCGCCCTGCTCTTCTTCCGGGTCCGGAATCGGGGAGCCTTCGAGCTCCTCGTTCCTGTCGTCTTTCCGTGGGTGCTGAGTATCCTGATCGGTCATGAAGGTGATCTTGCCCGATGGGAAGGAACTCGAACTCGAGGACGGCGCGACCGGCCTCGACGCCGCGCGCTCGATCGGGCCCAAGCTCGCGGAGCAGGCCGTTCTCGTCCGGTCGAACGGCTCAGTCCAGGACGTGCGCCTGCCGCTCGCCGACGGGCAGCCGATCCAGTTCCTGACGACGAGGGACACCGCCGACCCGGACGCGCTCGCCGTGCTTCGCCACTCGGCCGCCCACCTCCTCGCCGAGGCTGTCCGCCGGCTCTACCCGGGAGTGAAGGTCGCGATCGGGCCTCCGATCGAGAACGGCTTCTACTACGACTTCGAGTTCCCGGAGCCGATCCGTGAGGAAGACCTGGAGCGGATCGAGGCGGAGATCCAGCGCCAACTCGGGGAGGGCCGGACCTGGGAGCGCGAGGAGATCACCGCCGCCGAGGCCCGCCAGCGCTTCCTCGAGGAGAACGAGCCCTACAAGGTCGAGCTCGTCGAGACCGCGGAGGGCCCGATCTCGCTCTACACCCAGGAGGGGTTCACCGACCTCTGCCGCGGGCCGCACCTGCAGGATTCGAAGCCGATCAAGGCGGTCAAGCTCACCTCTCTCGCGGGCGCGTACTGGCGCGGGGACGAGAAGAATGCGCAGCTGACGCGGATCTACGGGACCGCTTTCTACTCGCAGGCCGATCTCGACGCGCATCTCGAGCGGCTCGAGCTGGCGCGCGGGCGCGACCACCGCAAGCTCGGCCCCCAGCTCGACCTCTTCCACTTCTCCGAGCGCTCGCCCGGCTCGCCCTTCTGGCACCCAAAGGGGACGACGATGTGGAACCAGCTCGAAGGGCTCCGCCGGCGCGAGAACCGGCGCCGCGGCTATCTCGAGGTGCGGACGCCCCTGATCTACGACGACAACACGTTCGTCACGTCGGGGCACATCCCGAAGTACGAGGAGCTCATGTTCATGATCGAGGCCGACGGCAACCGGATGGGCGTCAAGGCGATGAATTGCCCCGGCCACATGCTCCTCTTCGGGAGCCAGCTCCGGAGCTACCGCGACCTTCCCCTCCGCTACGCCGAGGCCGCGCCCCTGCACCGCAACGAGCTCGCGGGCGCTCTCCACGGTCTCCTCCGGGCGCGCAACTTCGTGCAGGACGACTCGCACGTCTTCGTCTCCGAGGATCAGATCCAGAGCGAGATCGACGGGATGATCGAATACGTCCGCTACCTCTACGGGCTCGTCGAGATGAGCGCGCGCGCCGAGCTCGCGACCCGCCCCGACAACAAGCTCGGCGAGGACGAGACCTGGGATCGAGCCGAGGCGGCCCTCCAGGAAGCACTCGAGAAGCACGAGATCCCGTTTACCGTCGCCGCGGGCGAGGGCGCGTTCTACGGGCCGAAGATCGACCTCTTCATGGACGACTCGCTTGGCCGCGGCTGGCAGATGGGCACGATCCAGATCGACTACCAGATGCCCGCGCGCTTCGGTCTCACCTACATGGGCGCCGACAACGAGGAGCACACGCCGGTCGTGATCCACCGGGCGCTGTTCGGCTCCTACGAGCGTTTTCTCGGGATCGTGATCGAGAACTTCGGCGGCGCCTTCCCCTTCTGGCTCGCGCCCGTGCAGCTGCGCCTGATCCCGGTCGGTGAGCAGCATCGCGAGGCGGTCCACGACCTGCGCCGCCGGGTCGAGGAGGAAGGTTTCCGGGTCGACGTGGACGAGCGCGACGACACGCTCGGGAAGCGGATCCGCGACGCCTCGATCGAGAAGGTTCCCTACACGGTCGTCTACGGCGACAAGGAGTCCGACGACTCCCTCGCCGTGCGCGAGCGCGGGGGCGAGCAGTCGAACCGGAGCTTCGGGGAGCTTCTTGCCGACTTCCGCGCCGAAGTTGCTACGATCGGCACCTGAAAGAAGGAGCGGACCACTGCCCCTCACCTTCGTGGCCGAGCGCTTGCGAGGGTTCAACCGAGCCGGTTGTCGAGGAAAAGTGAGCCGCTGCGTGCAGCGGTTTTTTCGTCGTTTGAGAGAGAGGATTCGTAGCTTGGTGAAGACCCTTTGAGACCGAGACGCCGTCCGGAAGACCGGCGGGTACCGCAACCGCAAGACCGGATCAACGAGAACATCCGCGTTCCCAACGTTCGACTGGTGGGCGAGGATGGCGAGCAGATCGGGATCAAGACCACCGAAGAGGCGCGTGAGTACGCGTACTCGAAGGGCCTCGACCTGGTCGAGGTCGCCGCAGCGGCAGATCCTCCCGTCGCGCGGGTCATGGATTACGGCAAGTACCGGTACGAGCAGGAGCAGAAGGCCAAGCTCGCCCGGAAGCACCAGCAGCAGATCAACATCAAGGAGATCAAGTTCAGGCCGAAGATCGGCATTCACGACTACGAGACGAAGAAGGGCCATGTCGTGCGCTTTCTCCATCAGCGCGCGAAGGTCAAGGTCACGATCATGTTCCGCGGGCGCGAGAACCTGCACCCGGAGCGCGGACGCGACTTGCTTCTCCGACTCGCCGAGGAGATCAAGGAGCTCGCGACTGTCGAGTCCCCGCCGCTTCTCGACGGTCGCAACATGGTGATGCTGCTGGGCCCCACGAAAAACGCAGGAGTGAAGATTGATGCCGAAGATGAAAACAGGGAGCGGAGCGAAGAAGCGGTTCAAGGTGACGGGAACCGGCAAGTTGATGCGCCGTCACGCGATGCAGAGCCACAACCTGGAGCACAAGTCGGCGAAGCGGAAGCGAGCCTTCAGCAAGGATCAGCCGGTCTCGAAGACGGACACGTCGCGGGTGAAGCGCCTGTTGGGGCTGAAGTAGATGCCAAGGGTTAAGCGATCCGTCCACGCGCGCAAGAAGCGCCGCAAGGTCCTCGGCCAGGCGAAGGGCTACTGGGGGATCAAGAAGTCGAGCTACAAGTACGCGAAGGAGCAGGTCGAGCACTCGCTCACCTACGCCTACCGCGACCGCAAGAACAAGAAGCGCACCTTCCGGCAGCTCTGGATCGTGCGGATCAACGCCGCAGCACGCGTGAACGGGATGTCCTACAACCAGTTCATCTCGGGTCTTCACAAGGCGGGGATCGAACTCGACCGCAAGGTGCTCGCGGATCTCGCCGTCAGCGACCCCGCGGCGTTCGCCGCCGTCGCCGAGCAGGCGAAGGCCGCGAACGAGTCCGCTCAGGCCGCCTGAGCGACGCCGCCGATCACGTCCGCCGCCAGGCGGAGCACTTCGAGACGCTCGGCTCGCCGCTCTATGCGCGGCTGGCCGAGCGTCTTGCCGTCGAGCCAGACCTCCTCGCCCTCTCGACGGGAAGCTGGCGCTTCGCACTCCAGCTCTTCGGCGCCGTCCACTACCTGGAGCTCGCCGGCACGGCGCCGGATGCGCTCTCGGGGGAGTGGGCAGATTTTCGGGCGGCAATCGACGAGAACGGCGACTGGGTCGTTCGCTTCCTCGCCGAGCAGTCCGTGCAGACGAACGAGGTGCAGCGCTGCTTCGCGCTCCTGCCCGGGTTCCTGACGATCGCGCGCGAGACCGGACGCCCCCTCGACCTCGTCGAGCTCGGCCCGAGTGCCGGCCTCAACCTTCTCTGGGAC
>DATLXM010000048.1:0-5924 GCA_035575835.1 Gaiellaceae bacterium | reverse complement strand
CGCCCGGTCGGCGGTGTCTGCGAGACGATGTAGGTGTCGACGCGGTAGGAGCGACCGTCCGGCCCGACGGCAGTTCGCCGCGGGTTGCACTGCGTCGTCACCGGCGAGCACGTCGTCGTGACCTGCGCCTGCTGGTTCGCGCCGCCGCACGTCCCGGGGTACTGCACCTTGTTCGCGCGGTCGCACTGGTAGGTCGCGTCGGCGTTCGCCGTCGTGAGGGAGGTCGAGTCGATCGCGATCTGCGCGTAGAGCAAGGCCCGGTAGAGCTCCATCTGCTTGTCCGCGACGACGGAGGCCGTCGAGACCTCGCCTGCGTTCCGGAGCGCGATCGCGCCGGAGTTGAAGGCGGCGACGATCGCGAGGATGCCCACGTTCAGCATCACCATCGAGACCATCAGCTCGATCAGGCCAAAGCCCTCTTCACTACGCGCGCGCGGGATCACCGCCCCTTCATCGGCAGGCAGGCGGCAAACCTCAAGCCGACCCACCCCCTTGCCGATAGTCGAGAGGTATGGCGGCGTACGCGTTCAACGCGATCAACTCTGTCGGCCTCGAGTCCGTGGGTGAGATTCATGCCCCGGATCCGAATGCCGCGCGGGAGCAGCTCCGCGTCCGCGGTCTCCTCGCGACGAGCCTCGAAGAGCTGCGCGCGAGCGGCGAGGAGTCCGCGCGGACCGCCTTCAAGAAGATCAAGCCGAAATCGCTCCAGGTCTTCTCGCGCCAGTTCGCGACGATGATCGAGGCTGGCCTCAACGTCGTCAGCGCGCTCGTGATCCTCGAACAGCAGACCGACGACAAGTACCTCGGCGCCGTGATCAGCGAGCTCCGCGCCGATGTCGAGGGCGGAATGCTGCTCTCGCAGGCGATGGCGCGGCACCCGAAGGTCTTCAACCGGCTCTTCGTCTCGATGGTCGAGGCCGGTGAGGCTGCGGGAATCCTCGACGTCGTCCTCGACCGCGTCGCCTTCCAGATCGAAAAGTCGACTGCGATCGCCCGCCGGGTCAAGGGCGCGATGATCTACCCGACGATGGTGCTGATCTTCGCCACCCTCGTCCTTGTCGGGATGCTCCTCGTCCTCGTCCCCGTCTTCGTGAAGATCTTCGCGCAGCTCGGCGGCGACCTGCCCACGCTGACGAAGTGGGTCCTCGCGATGTCGAACTTCCTCAAGGCGTCGTGGTTCATCCTCCTCCCGGGATCGATCGGCGGCTTCTTCGGCCTGAAGCGCTTCCTCAAGACGGACACGGGCCGCCAACGTTGGGATGCCCTCAAGCTGAAGCTCCCGATGAAGATCGGCGACGTCGTCCTCAAGGTGACGATGGCGCGCTTCTCGCGGACGCTCTCCACCCTCGTCGCAGCCGGCGTCGACATCATCAAGGCGCTCGAGATCACCGGCCAGACCGCGGGCAACTGGGTGGTCGAGGACGCGCTCGCCGGCGTCCGCCAGAAGGTCGGCGAGGGTGTGCCGATCGCGCAGCCGCTCGTCGACAACCCCGTCTTCCCGGCGATGGTCAGCCAGATGGTCAAGATCGGCGAGGAGACCGGCGAGCTCGAGAAGATGCTGGGCAAGATCGCGGACTTCTACGAGGACGAGGTCGACGCGTCGATCCAGTCGCTGACCTCGATCGTCGAGCCGATCATGATGCTCGGCGTCGGCCTGATGGTCGGGATCGTGATCATCTCGATGTACCTGCCGATGTTCAAGCTCTTGACGCTGATCAAATAGCGGCGGCAATCCAGGCGTTTTCCGGCCGAGCCGAGCCGGTGCGGCTACTCTCGACACAGCGATGACGGCAGTCCACGGGGAAGAGTTGGCGGGTCGCGCCGAGAGCGCGATCACGGAGCTCCGGGGCGCGAACGCGTCCGCGGCGCCGCTCGACGTGCGCGAGCACGAGCGGCTCGCGAAGGAGCTCGTACGCGCACCGACTGCCGACCTCCGCTCCGCCGGACGCACGATCCGCGCGCTCTGCGCCGAGAACGCCGCGCTCGGTGGTGGCGACGAGCCGCTCGCGCGCGCGCGCCCGGCTCGAAAGCCCAGGTACATCCCCTGGAAGCCGCTGGCCCTCGGCCTCGCTGCTCTCGTCCTGCTCGGAGGCGTCGCGGCCGTCGCGGCCCGGGCGGCGGCGCCCGAGCTCGGGGCGAGCGGACCGGCAACGGATGCGTTGATCGGCCTCGACGACCTCGCGACCCTGAGCTTCTCAGCCACCTCGAGCGGCGCGACGTGGGAGCTCGACGGCCGGAGCGTCCAGCCCGCGCGCCGCGACGGAGCGTTCGTCTACCGCCCCGCCAAGCTCGCGGACGGGGAGCACACCCTCGAGGTCAGCCGTGACGGACCGCTCTTCTCGACCGCCCGGCGCGCCTTCCACTTCACCGTCGACACGACCCCGCCGATCCTGAAGCTCGCGCAGCCGGCCGTCGTCCAGATGGGCCAGCCGCTCGTCCTACGCGGCACTGTCGAGCCGGGCGCGAGCCTCGTCCGGGGCGGGAAGGCGATCACGCTCGACGACGAGGGCGCGTTCGAGGTGCGAGAGGCCGCTGCTCCCCGCAGCCTCGAGGTGCTCGCGACCGACGCCGCCGGAAACCGCAGCCGCTGGCGCGTCCCGGTCACCGTGGCCCCGCGGCGTCCGAAGGAGCCGCTCCGCTCGGTCCACATCACCGCCTACGGTTGGGCGAACGACGAGCTCCGCGCGGGCGTGATGGCTCTCGTCCGCGCGGGCAAGATCAACGCGATCGAGCTCGACGTGAAGGACGAGGCCGGCGAGATCGGCTTCAACCCTTCGATCGCGCGAGCACGTGAGATCAAGGCCGCGCTCCCGATCTACGACCTGGGCAAGGCCGTGAAGGAGCTGCACGCCCAGGGGGTCCGCGTGATCGGGCGGCTCGTCGTCTTCCGCGACCCGATCCTCGCGGCCGCGTCCTGGAAGGCCGGCCGCCGCGCCGAGGTGATCCAGACCCCCGGTGGCGAGCCGTACGCCGGCTACGGCGGCTTCACCAACTTCGCGAACCCGGCCGTGCGCAAGTACAACATCGACGTCGCGGTCGCAGCCGCGAAGCTCGGGATCGACGAGATCCTCTACGACTACGTTCGCCGCCCGGACGGGCCCACCGACTCGATGGTCTTCCCCGGGCTCCGCGGAACCCCGGAGGCGGCGATGGTCCGCTTCCTTGCGGAGAGCCGCGCCGCGCTCGCGGGCACGGACACGCTCGTCGGCGCGTCGGTCTTCGGGATCGCCGCCACCCGCCCCGAGGAAGTCGCCCAGGACATTCCGGGGATGGCTCGCGAGGTCGACTACATCGCGCCGATGGTCTACCCGTCGCACTGGGGCCCGGGCGAGTATGAGGTGGCCGATCCGAACGGCGACCCGTACGAGATCGTGCTCCGTTCGACCGAAGACTTCGTTCGCCAGGTGAAGGGGACGGGGGCGAGGGTGGTGCCTTGGCTGCAGGACTTCTCGCTCGGCCGCACCTACGGGGCCAACGAGGTGCGGGCCCAGATCAAGGGCGCTCGCGACGCCGGCGCCGACGAGTTCATCCTCTGGGACGCAGCAGTGACCTACACCTCGGACGGGCTCGACCCGGGCGCGGAGCTGCCTGCACTCGGCGTCGACACCGGAGTGCCGAAGAACGCGCCCGGTCCGATCCGGCTCCCGCTCTAGCCCAGCCCCCTTCCGCACCTTTACTGTTGTCCCTTGTGAGGGACCGGCGTCAGGCGGTCGAGATCGTCTTCGACCATGCGACCAAGAACTACCCCGGCCGTCCGGTTCCCGCGGTCGACGATCTGTCGTTCTCGATCCCGGCCGGTGAGGTTTGCGTGATCGTCGGCCCCTCGGGCGGCGGCAAGACGACCGCGATGAAGCTCGTCAACCGGCTCGTCGAGCTCACCTCGGGAGACATCACGGTGGGCGGGCGCAGCATCACGCAGCTGAACCAGACCGAGTTGCGTCGCGGAATGGGCTACGTGATCCAGCAGGTCGGCCTCTTCCCGCACCTGACCGTCGCCGACAACGTCGCAACGGTGCCCCGTCTCCTCGGCTGGGGCAAGCAGGAGATCTCGGCGCGGGTCGACGAGCTGCTCGACTTCGTCGACCTCCCGGCCCGGGACTACCGGACGCGCTACGCCTCGCAGCTTTCCGGTGGCGAGCGCCAGCGCGTCGGACTGGCCCGGGCGCTCGCCGCCGACCCCCCGGTGATGCTGATGGACGAGCCCTTCGGTGCGCTCGACCCGATCACCCGGACCCGGCTCCAGAAGGAGCTCCTCCGGATCCAGGGCGAGATCCGCAAGACGATCATCTTCGTCACCCACGACATCGACGAGGCGATCATGCTCGGCGACCGGATCGCGATCCTCCGGGAGGGGGGTGTGCTCGCGCAGTACGACACGCCCGAGGAGATCCTCGCCCACCCGGCCGACGATTTCGTGGCCCGGTTCGTCGGAGCCGACCGCGGTCTCAAGCGGCTCTCGCTGACGACGCTCGCGGAGATCGAGCTCGACCCGCCGAACGGGGTCGTCTCGCCTTCGGCCGACGGCGAGATGACGCTCCGCGACGCGCTCTCGCTGATGCTCTCGGAGGGCTCGCGCTCCCTCTCCGTCACTGACGGCGGCGAGCAGCGCGGCGTCCTCACCCTCGACCGCCTCTCGGAGCTCCTCAAGTAATGGCGCGGTTCTAATGGCACGGTTCTAGTGGCACAGGGCGACCCCGTCATCCCCGATTTCGGCGAGGCCAGCTCGTGCGTCGAGGAGAACCGCCTCTTCTGCACCGACTGGGTTCGCGACAACTGGGGTGACGTGCTCCAGCCCGCGCTGACCCAGCACATCAAGCTGACGGTGATCGCCGTCGTCATCGGCTTCGCGATCTCGTTCGCCGCCGCGCTCGTCGCCCACCGCTACCGGCTCTTCGAGCGGCCATTCGGGCTCCTCTCGGCCCTGATCTACACGATCCCCTCGATCGCGCTCTTCCAGCTCCTCGTCCCGATCACCGGGCTCGGGGTGCTGACGGTCGAGATCGCGCTCGTCGGCTACACGCTTCTGATCCTCTTCCGGAACATCCTCGAGGGGCTGCGCTCGTCCCCGCCCGACGTGCTCGAGGCAGCGCGGGGTATGGGGCTGACGCGGCGGCAGACGCTCTGGCGGGTCGAGCTGCCGCTGGCGCTCCCGGCGATCGTGGCGGGGCTTCGCGTGGCGACCGTCTCGACGATCGCGCTCGCGACGATCGCGGCGCTCGTGATCCCGGAAGGTCTCGGCCGGCCGATCTTCATCGCGCTCCGCGACTACTTCAAGACCGAGATCATCGCCGGCGGGGCGCTCGCGATCCTGCTCGCGCTCGTGGTCGACGCGCTCTTCGTCCTCGCCCAGCGCGCGCTCACCCCGTGGGCCTACGCGAGGAGGACAGCGTGATCGTCGCGCTCCCCCTCTTCGTTCTGGGCGCCTTCGGCGGCGCGCTCGAGTTCATCGTCGATCGGCGCGGGCTCCTGCTCGACAAGACGGGGGAGCACCTCGTGCTCTCGGGCGCCGCGATGGGGATCGCGCTCGTGCTGGCCGTCCCGCTCGGGGTCTGGCTCGGACACCTGCACCGCGGCTCGTTCGTCGCGATCAACCTCGCGAACGTCGGGCGCGCACTCCCGAGCCTCGCGGTGATCGCGATCGGGCTCGGCTTCCTCGGCTTCGGCTTCACGAACGTGCTCGTCGCGCTCGTGATCGTCGCGGTCCCACCGATCCTCACGAACGCCTATGTGGCGGTCGACGAGGTCGAGCCGGAGGCGGTCGAGGCCGGGCGCGGGATGGGGATGACGCGGTGGCAGATCCTGCGCCGGGTCGAGCTGCCGCTCGCGCTGCCGCTCCTCTTCGCCGGGATCCGGACTGCAGCGGTCTTCGTGGTCGCGACGGCGACGATCGCCGCGATCGCCGGCGGCGGCGGCCTCGGCGAGAT
>DATLXM010000047.1:0-16904 GCA_035575835.1 Gaiellaceae bacterium | reverse complement strand
CCCTGTTGCGCCCTTGAAAGATCCAGGTCGGGGTGACAGGACTTGAACCTGCGACCTTTCGGCCCCCAGCCGAACGCGCTACCAACTGCGCCACACCCCGAGGACTGGTGAGTCTAGCGGCGGTCGCTCAGGATGAGCTCGAGGCGACGGCGCGAAGCTCTTCGAGCTCGGCGGGCGCGGGACGCCAGCGTCCGGCCTCGGCGTTCGCGCGAACCTGATCGGGCTTCGTCGCACCGGCGATCACCGACGAGACCCCTGGCTGCGCTGCGAGGCCTCCGATCGCGACGTCGAGGAGCGAGATCTCGTGGGTGGTTGCGTACGCGCGAAGCCGCTCGACTCGAGCGAGGTCGGAGTCGGCGAGCTCGCGGCCGTGCAGTCGCGTTCCCTCCGGCGCGGCCTCGCCCTGGCGGTACTTGCCGGTGAGGAGGCCGCTCGCAAGCGGGAAGTAGGGGATGAAGCCGACCCCGAGCCGCTCGCAGGTGGGAAGGAGCTCGGCCTCCGGGCCCCTGGCGAGCCACGAATACTCGCTCTGCTCGGAGACGAAGGCCCTGAAGCCGTGTGTGTTGGCGGCGACTCGGGCCTCCTCGACCTGTGCGGCGCTGAAGTTCGACGACCCGACGGCGCGCACTTTGCCCTCCCGGACGATCTCGTCGAGCGCGCCCAGCGTTTCCTCGAGCGGCGTGACCCCGTCGGGCTCGTGGTACTGGTAGAGGTCGATCCAGTCGGTCGCGAGCCGGCGGAGGGACGCCTCGACCGCCTTGTGCACGTAGGGCCGCGACCCTCGCGCGGCCTCGCCGTCGCCCATGTCCATCCCGAACTTCGTCGCGAGCACTACCTGGTCGCGCCGCCCGGCGAGGAGGCGGCCGAGGATCGTCTCGCTGCCGCCCTTGTTCCCGTAGATGTCGGCGGTGTCGAAGAACGTGACGCCGGCGTCGAGCGCCGCGTCGACGACGAGCCTCGTCGCGGCCTCGTCGATCCTGCCTCCGAAGTTGTTGCACCCGAGACCCACGATCGTGACCTCGAGGCCCGAGCTGCCGAGGCTGCGCGTCTCCATCCGGCAACCTTACGGATCGCGGACCGCGCCCAGACTCTGTCGGAACCTCCGAAAAGGGGTAGAAACCGGCCGACGGGGGCGCTAGAGTCGCGCGGCGGTGAGGGCATCGATTGCGGCGATCCTCTGTGGTGCGGCCTTCCTCGGGCTTCCTGCCGTTGCCTCGGCTCATAGCGGCGGTGGCACGGGCTCCCCGGGGGCTTCGGCCACGGCGGCGATCTTCTACTACCCGTGGTTCGGAACGGAGGCGCGCGACGGCGCCTACACGCACTGGGCGCAGGGCGGAAACGTCCCGCCTGCCCGGATTGCGTCCGATTTCTACCCCGCGCGGGGGCCCTATTCGTCCGCCGACGCCCTCGTCCTGAACGCCCAGATGCGGGAGATCGCGGCGACCGGGATTTCGACCGTGATCGTCTCCTGGTGGGGGCGCGGCTCCCTCGAGGACGAGCGCCTCCCGCGAGTCGTCGCGGCCGCCCGCACGAACGGGCTGGCCGTGGCCGTGCACATCGAGCCGTACCCGGGCCGTTCGGTGGCGGGCGTTGGCGCCGACATCGCGGCGCTGCGCCAACTCGGGATCGTCGACTTCTACGTCTGGGCGTCGACCTGGCTGCCCGACGCGGAGTGGGCGGCGCTGAACGCAGGGCTGACGGGGATCCGCGTCTTCGCGAACACGAATCTCGCCGGGAAAGCGGCCGCCGGGGGCTTCGACGGCGTCTACACCTACGACGTCCTGCTCTTCGACGGGACGCTCTTTCCCCGGCTCTGCGCCCAGGCGCGCCGGCTGAAGCTCCTCTGCGCCCCGTCCGTCGGCCCCGGCTACGACGCGCGTCGCGCCACCGGTGACACCCGCCTGCGCCCGAGGCGGAACGGCGCCCGGTACGACTCGATGTGGCGCGGAGCGGTTCGCGCCCGGCCGGACCTGGTCACGATCACGAGCTACAACGAGTGGCACGAGGGCACGCAGATCGAACCCGCACGGGCGGGCCGTCCCGGCTATCAGAGCTACGACGGGGCCTGGGGGCTGCGCGGCCGCGAAGCCGAGACGTCGTACCTCGGCCGCACCGCCTACTGGATCCAGCGGCTCAGCCGCTGAGGACGACGTCCGCGCCGCAGCCCGCGACGAGCGCGTCGAAGACGTCCGCGCGGTCGACGCCGGCAAGGGAGCGGTGTTCGAGGTCGACCTCGATCTCCGGCCACGATTCGAGCCCGAGCGAGCGGGCGCCTTCGTCGGCGCCGAAGCAGAGCAGACGCTCGGTCCCGAAGACGCCGCGGCGCCCGGTCTGCCGCCGTCCGATCCCCTCGAGCTCGCGTAGCTCCTCGAACGGGTCGATCCGGACGTTCGAGTCGCTCCCGATGCAGAGTGGGATGCGCCGGTGCTCGACGCGCGCGGCCGGGAGGAACCCGTCGGCGAGGTCTGCCTCGGTCGTCGGGCACGCGCAGATCGTCGTGCTGCTCTCCGCGAGGAGGTCGAGCTCGGCGCCGTCGGCGTGCGTCGCGTGCACCACCGTGACGTGCGCCCCGAGGCATCCGGTGCGAGCGAGGAGCTCGATCGGCCGGCAGCCGTGCTCCTCGAGGCACTCCTCGATCTCCCGCGGCTGCTCGTCCGCGTGGACGTGGAGCGGCAATCGTTCCGTCGAGGCGTAGTCCCCGAGCCGGCGCAGCCACTCCTCCGAGCAGGCGCGAACGGAGTGGGGGGCCACCCCGACGGCGATACCTTCCTCGCGGAGCCCCTCGAGCTGCCGCAGGTAATCGTCGAGCGACGCCTGCCGCATCCGCTCGAGCCCCCCGCGGCCGTAGGCGACGAGCAGGAGCACGAGCTCGACCTTGGCCTCGGCTGCCGCCTCGACCGCAGCCCGCGCCTCGGGCAACCCGAGGTAGTGGAACTCACCAACCGCCGTGTAGCCGGCCGCTCGCATCTCCCGGTAGGCGTTCGCGTAGCTCTCGCGAACGAGCTCAGGCGTCTGCCGCTCTGCCTCGCCCAGCATCGACTCACGCCAGGCCCAGAAGTCGCCGCCTCCGGCCCGTCCGCGGAGCGCTCGCTGGAAGGTGTGGGAGTGGGCGTTGACGAAGCCCGGCATGGTGAGGGAGGCGCGCACGAGGTCTATCCTGTCAAGCATGGCCGCCCGCGCCGTCGCCGCACCGCTCGCGCTGCTTCCGAACGCGCTGACGGTGCTCCGGCTCGCTCTCGTGCCGGTGTTCGTCCTCGTGTATGTGGCCGCCGGGGACGGGTCCAGCTGGGCGGCGGGCTACATCTTCCTCGTCGCCGGGATCACGGATCAGGTCGATGGCTTCCTTGCGCGCCGGTGGCGGGTCGAATCGCGCTTCGGCAAGCTCGTGGATCCGCTCGCCGACAGGCTGATGATCGACGCCGCCGTGATCCTGCTCTGGCTCGAAGGGAAGATGCCCTGGCCCGGCGCGCTCGTGATCGTCCTCCGCGACGCGATCCTCGTCGGCGGGTATCGCCTCCTGATGCCGCGGGGCGTCGAGCTCTCCGTGACGATGCTCGGGAAGATCGCGACCTGGGTTCTCTACCTCGCGGTCGGAATCCTGACCGTGGTCGGCCACGACACGAAGTGGCCGCTCTGGCTCTTCTGGGTCGGCCTCGGGTTGGCGCTCGCGGCTGCAGTGCAATACGTCGTCGCTGCCCGGCGGGAGGTGGAGGGGTGAGAGCGGTGGTGATGGCGGGGGGCGAAGGCACCCGGTTGCGGCCGCTGACCTCGAACCAACCGAAGCCGATGGTTCCGATCGTCGGCAAGCCCTGCATGGAGCACATCCTGGAACTCCTGAAACGGCACGGGCTCGAGGACGTCGTGGTCACGCTCGCCTTCCTTCCGCAGGCGATCCGGAGCTACTTCGGCTCCGGCGAGACGCTCGGGCTCAACGTCGAGTACTCGATCGAGGAGATTCCGCTCGGAACTGCCGGATCGGTCCGTCTGGCGAGCGACGCCCTCGACGAGACCTTCCTCGTCATCTCGGGGGACGCGCTCTGCGACGTCGATCTGGGAGCGCTGATCGCGTTTCACCGGGAGAAGGGCGCGGCGGTCACGATCGGACTCAAGTCGGTCGACAACCCCCTCGAGTTCGGGATCGTCGTCACCGACGAGTCCGGTCGGGTCGAGCGTTTTCTCGAGAAGCCCTCGTGGGGGCAGGTCTTCTCGGACACGATCAACACGGGGATCTACGTCCTGGAGCCGGAGGTGCTGAAGCACATCCCGACCGACAGGCCGTACGACTTCTCGAAGGAGCTGTTCCCGCTCCTGCTCGAGATGGGCAGGCCGCTCTACGGCTTTGTCCTGGACGGCTACTGGCAGGACATCGGCAACCTCGACCAGTACCGGCAGGCGAACTTCGACGCGCTCGACGAGAAGGTGCGGCTGAACGTGGGGGGGATCCGGCTGCGCGGGAACGTCTGGATCGGCGAGGGCGCAGAGGTCGACAACGTCGAGGAGCTCGAGGGCCCTGCGTTCATCGGCAACTACTGCCGGATCGCGCGCGACGCGTCTGTCGGCCCGTACACGGTTCTCTCGAACGGGGTCACGCTTCGCGAGCGCGCGCGCACCACGCGCACGGTGATCGACGCCGCGACCCACATCGGCCGGAGCACCCTGATCGAGGGGGCGGTGATCGGCCGCTCCTGCGACATCCGCGACCACGTCAGGATCCACGAGGGCGCCGCGGTCGGGGACGAGGTGACGATCGGCTCGGAGTCGAGCGTGATGCCGCACGTGCGGGTCTATCCGTACAAGGAGGTCGAGACCGGCTCGCAGCTCTACGAGAACCTGATCTGGGAGTCGAGCGCTTCCTCGCGCCTCTTCGGGAAAGACGGCGTCAGCGGGCTCGTCAACGTCGACCTGACTCCGGAGACCGCGGTTCGGCTCGCAGCGGCGCTCGGGACGGCCCTCAAGCGCGGCGCGCGCGTCGTCGCGAGCCGAGACTCGGGGCCCGCCTGCCGGATGATCAAGCGCGTCCTGATCTCCGGCCTGAACGCCACCGGTGTCGACGTCGCCGACCTGCGCGTCTCGCCTCCGGGAGTGAGCCGGCACGTTCTGAAGACGCAGGCCTTCGCGGCGGCGATCCACGTCGGCCAGAGCCATCTCGACCCCGAGGCGGTCTTCATCCGGATCTACGAGCCGCCGGGAGTGCTGCTCACCGCCTCGCTCCAGAAGGAGATCGAGAAGAACTTCACCCGCCGGGAGCTGCGTCGAGTCGGCGCGGAGAGCGTCGGCTCCGTCTCCTACCCGGCCCGCGTCCGCGAGAGCTACGCCCAGGATCTCCTCGACGGAATCGACGTCGAGCCGATCAGGGCCAGGGGCTTCCGGATCGTCGTCGACTACGGCTTCTCAGCCGCCTCGTTCGTGCTCCCGCTCGTCGTCGGCCCGCTCGGGGTCGAGGCGCTCTCCTCCCACGGATTCTTCGCCGAAGGCGCCCCCTCACAGCAGACCCTTGCTCAGGCGGTGGGAAACACGAAGCGGCTCGTCGCGGCCGTCGGGGCCGACCTCGGCGCCGTCTTCGATCGCGCAGCCGAACGGCTCTATCTGATCGACGAGACGGGACGCGAGGTTCCCGTCGAGCAGACGCTCTTGCTGTTCCTCAGGCTCCTTGCCGAGAGCGGGACGGTGGGAAAAGTCGCGTTCCCGGTCACGGTCACGAGCCAGGTCGACGCGCTCGTCGGCAGCGGGCTCGAGATCGTTCGGACGCCGCACTCCCTCGCCGACCTGACGCGAGCGGCCTCCGCGGACGGCGTCGTCTTCGCGGGCGCCGTCGGGGGCGGCTACCTCTTCCCGCAGTTCCTGCCTGCCTACGACGCGGTTGCGAGCCTCGCCAAACTGCTCGAGCTCCTCGCACCCGTTGGGCGCCCGCTCTCCGAGCTCGTCGCGGAGCTGCCGGAGCCGACGCTCGTCCACCGCCAGCTCGCGTGCCCCTGGGCGAAGAAGGGCCTCGTGATGCGGCTCCTGAACGAGCAGCTCGCGGGTCGCGACCTGGATCTCACGGACGGGATCAAGCTCCTCGAGGCCCGTGGCTGGGCGCAGGTGCTCCCCGACCCCGACGAGCCGCTCCTGCACCTCTACGCGGAGGGCGCGACCGGCGAGATCTCCCAGGAGCTCGAGCTCGAGCTGCGCGAGAAGGTGGAGGCGATCATGCAGGGAGACGGGACGACACAGCGAACCCCGGTGAAAGCCTCAAGCTGAGGTTGACCCCTCGGTGATACTCCTGCTTTACTGGCATTCCGACCGAAAGGCTCACTGTGGACGAACGGCCGCTTGAGAACGAGGTGGAGCCGCTCCCCGAGCTCGGCTCCCTCTCCGACGAAGACCTGAAGGCGCTGATAGAGCGGCTCGAGGGCGAAGAGAACCAGGTCTCGTACCGGCGGCGGCTCCTGCAGGGACGCATCGACATCCTCCGGGCCGAGCGCACCGCCCGGCTGAAGGGGACGGGCGGGGGAGACGTCGACGTGGACAGGCTGACCGACATACTTGCGGCCCGGGCGACGCCGCCGAGCGGCGACGAGGGCCGTTGAGCCACGTCTACTGCCCCGAGTGCGGCTTCCAGAACCCGGTCGCGGCGAATTTCTGCTCGAAATGCGGCTCCCGCCTGAACAAGGAAGAGCCCGGCGAGCAGACGATGACCTTCAGCCCGGAAGAGGTCGCCGACGATGCAGCAGCGGTGCTCCGGGAGGTCTCGGCGAAAGGTCCGGCGCTCGTCGTCCGCTCTGGCGGCGGCCGCGCGGGCGAGAGCTTCTTCCCCGACGGCGAGCGGACGACGATCGGGCGGTCGCCCGACTGCGACGTCTTCCTGGACGACGTGACCGTCTCGCGAACGCACGCCGAGCTGGTCTCGGCCGGCGACCGATTCACGATCAAGGATCTCGGCAGCCTCAACGGCACGTTCGTCAACCGCCGCCGGATCGAGGCCGAGGAGGTCGAGGTCGAGGACGACGACGAGATCCAGATCGGCAAGTACCGCCTGACGTTCCTCCGGGGACGATGAGCACCACCGCCACAGACAGGCGCTCGGGCGAGCGCTTGCACACGATCGGCGCGGTGTGCGCACGCCTGCAACCCGAATTCACCGACATCTCGATCTCGAAGATCCGCTACCTCGAGGATCAGGGGCTCTTGACGCCCAAGCGCACCCGCGGGGGCTACCGGCTCTTCAGCGAGGAGGACGTCGAGCGCCTCGAGACGATCCTCCGGCTCCAGCGGGACGAGTTCCTGCCGCTCCGAGTGATCCGCCAGGAGCTCTCCTCCGGTGGCAGCTCCGCCGAGCGGAAGCGCCGCCGTCCCACCGGTCTCGGCGACCGGGAGCCCGAGCTCGATCTCGGGGAGCTCTGCGAGCGCGCGGGAATCGACGCCCAACTGGCGAGGGCGCTCGAGGAGTTTGGGCTGCTCGCGCCGCGCGTGGAGGCCGGTGAGCGGCTCTACCGCGAAAGCGACGCCGAGATCGCGGCAGCGTGCGGCGAGCTCGCCCGCTACGGGATCGATGCACGCCATCTCCGCACGTTCCGCAACTCCGCCGGCCGCGAGGCCGGCCTGCTCGAACAGCTCGTCGCGCCGGCGCTGCGCTCCCGCAACCCCGAGCGGCGCAAGACCGGTCTCGACGACCTTCAGGCGCTCGCAGAAGCCTCGCAGGAGCTCTCACGCCTGCTTTTCTGGCGAGAGCTGCGCGCGCTCGCCGAGAGGTAGAGTCCCGCTCCGATGAGCCTCGATCTCCGCACGCTCGTCCGGGAAGTCCCGGACTTCCCCCAGCCCGGGGTCGGGTTCAAGGACATCAGCCCGCTGCTCGCGCACCCCGAGGGCCTCCAGCAGGCGATCGCGGGGCTCGCGGAGTGGGGGGCGACCAAGAAGCCAGACCTCGTCGTGGGCGCGGAGGCCCGCGGGTTCATCCTCGGCGCCGCGATCGCGCAGGAGATCGGCTGCGGCTTCGTGCCGGCGCGCCGGCCGGGAAAGCTCCCGCCCGAAACCGTGAGCATCACCTACTCGCTCGAATACGGCGAGAACGCGCTCGAGCTCCATCCCTCCTCGTTCTGGGACGGCGTTCGCGTCCTGATCCACGACGACGTGCTCGCAACCGGAGGAACCGTCGAGGCGATCGGCAGCCTCATCGAGCAACTGGGCGGCCACGTGGTCGGGGCGGCGTTCATCATCGACCTGACCTTCCTCAAGGGCCGTGAGCGCCTCTCCGGCTACGAGATCCACTCGCTGCTCGAATACTGATCTTGAGGCGCGTGTAGACCCCTGAAGGGCCGCGTGCGGCCCAGGAATCGCCCGCGCACTCGGGCTGCCCCGCATCTCGCAGCAGCCTGGTTCCGTTCTCTCCGTACCGGGAAGAACCGGTTAACCCACCAACGGAGGCTTGTGATGATCGGACTGACCAGGGGTTTCTCGACGCTCGTAGGCGTCGGCGTCGCCGGATTTCTGATCTGGCTCGCCGCGCAGACGGGCCAAGGCACGTCTGGGGAGTACTGGGCGACCTACGGGCTCATCGCCGCAGCGGGCCTGACCATCGCCCTTTCGCAGATCCTGGGCGGCTGGACGAAGGGGGGCTGGCCACGCCTCTCCCTCGGCGTCTTCCTCCTCGGCTTCCTGCCGGCCCTCGTCGCCGGCGGCTGGGTGTTGCTCGCGCGCCAGCCCGCCGACTTCTTCAACACCTCGAACTGGTCGCGTGACCTCGGGATCGACCCGGTCGTCAGCGACCTCGGCGAGCTCCTCGCGGCTGTCGCGTTCGGAATCGGGCTCACCTTCGGCCTCACCTTCGACACCTCGGGCCCGCGCCGCCACGTCGACGTCGAGGAGCGCACGATCGAGACGCCGCGGCCGACCCCGGCAGCGGATGTCCGCTCAGGAGACGTCCGGAACGACGTCCGGAACGACGTCCGGGACGCTGACGAGCCGCTCACCGCCGAGCGCACGTCTGGGCTGGAGGACGCCGAGAACGATCGTGGGCGCCGCTTCGGCTTCCGTCGCAGCGTTCCCGCAGGCTCGCAGCGGGGGGACGACGAAAGCTAGGCGTTTTCCTCGAGCCAGTCCCTCACGCCAGGGATTTTGTCGACCGTCTCGAGCCGCCGATAGGTGTCGTGATGGACGCCGCCGCCGTCAGCCACCGGAACCCCGGTGCATCCGATCTCCTCCTCGAGCACTGTTTCGCGCTCGACCGGAAGACCGATGCAGAGCTGGACAGGCGGCGTCTCACGGCCGCGGAGCGGCTCGAGGCGCTCGTCGGTACCGAGATGGCCCGCCGGCTGCTGCTCGCTCTCGCCAGCTCCCGCTAGGCCGCTTCTACTCGGAGTTGCGCTCGTCGCCGTTCACGCGCACGAAGAGGAAGATCGCGGCGGCGGAGACGAGCGAGAGGATGAACGCAGTCGCACCCGAAACGCCGACTGCGAGCATCCCGACCCACAGGATCAGGAAGAAGATCACAGCCCAGACGAAGGCCTGGATTCCCTGGTCGATACTCGGTGCTCGAAGGTGCATCGCCGCGATCGTACTGGACTGCCTCTCCCGCAGCCCGGGGCATCGTTGGGGAACGATGTCCCGGGCGCGAAGACCCTGAAGAGGCCGCGTCGCCGGCCAACAGTCCTCAGACGAAAGTTGTCGCAAATTGCTGCTTTCCCCCCCGACGAACTCTTGAACGCCGCGCGCGTACCGATTACCTTGGCTCTTGCAGGGAGCACGGAGCGCGAGTAGATCGAAACCGAGCTCGAGGGCCGTACGCGCAAGCGGAAAGTCAGCGGGCTCGGTGGACAAAAGCGCAACCGGCTCCCTGAATTTATTGCAAGAAACAGAAATCCCCGGAAGGGGATTTCTGTTTCTGCGTCGACCCCTGAAGGGTCGCTTCGCTCCCGGGCTCACGCCCTCGGGTCAGGCGCTTCGGCCCGCTCGCACCGCTTTCTCTAGGATCGCGCGGGTGAATCGGGGCGGCGTCTATCTCGCGGCGGGCACGGCCTTCGTGCTGGCGCTCGGCCTGACGCTGCTCGGGGTGGGGGACAACCCCGACGCGCTCCCGAACTGGCAGGCGCTCATCCTCGGGCTCGTCCAGGGCGCCACCGAGCTGCTCCCGATCTCCTCGTCGGGGCACCTGATCCTCGTCCCCTGGCTCTTCGACTGGGAGTTCCTGAAGGAGAACGACGCCTTCAACCAGACCTTCGACGTCTCGCTCCATCTCGGCACCCTCATCGCCGTCGCCGCGTACTTCCGCGACGACATCCTCAGGCTCGCCGCCGCGCTCGCGCGCTCCGTCCGCCACCGGCGGATCGAGGGCGTCGACGAGCGGATCGCCTGGCTCGTCGCGATCGCGACCGTGCCCGCCGCCGTCGTCGGGGCGCTCGGGGAGAACCTGATCGCCGACAACCTGGGGGAGCCCTGGCAGATCGCGATCCTGCTCGCGCTCTTCGCCGGCCTCCTCTGGATCGCAGACCGCCGTCCCGAGAACCGCCAGATCGGAGACCTGACCCTGCGCTCGGCCGTCGCGGTGGGGCTCGCACAGTGTCTCTCGCTGATGCCCGGAGTCTCGCGCTCGGGGATCACGATCACGGCAGGCCGCTTCCTCGGGCTCGACCGCGATGCAGCCGCTCGCTTCTCGTTCCTGCTCCTGCTCCCGATCACGTTCGGCGCGGTCGCCTACAAGGGGATCGGCGACGTGCTCCTGGCCGACTTACCCGCAGGGACGACAGGGCCGTTCATCGTCGGCTCGCTCGCCTCGGGCGCGAGCGGGCTCCTCGCCATCTCCGCGCTCCTCGGCTACGTCCGGCGCCACGACTACTCGCTCTTCGTCGTCTACAGGCTCCTCGCAGCGGCGGCCGTGCTCCTTCTGATCGCGACCGGCGTTCGCTCGGCCGGGTTCTGACCGGGGGCCGAGCCGTTCTGAGCCAACTTGACATAACGCTCATTCCCGTGCGTGCGCTGGACAACGGCGTTTGGGAGGAGGAAGGTGCAGGTAGAAGCTTCCCAGGCTTCCACGCCGACCTATGACGACGATCGACATCGACCACCTCCTGGGCAACGAGGAGATCCAGCAGCTGCTGGAGGCCGCCGAGCAGGCCGGATCGCTGCGCGCCGTCGAGATCGCCGAGATCGTCGAGGCCCACGAGATCGACGCGCTCGAGCAGGACGCGTTTTTTCGGGAGCTCGAGCAGCGCGGAATCGAAGTCGTCCCCGAGGACGCGGCCGCCGAGCCCAAGGCCGAGCCGGCGCCACGAACGCCGCCCGCAGCCCTGGAGACGACGACGGACGCGCTCCAGCTCTTCCTCCGCGAGGCAGGCCGCCATCAGCTCCTGACCGCCGCGCAGGAGGTCGAGCTCGCGAAGAAGATCGAAGCCGGCGACGGAATGGCGAAGCAACGGATGATCCAATCCAACCTCCGGCTCGTCGTCTCGATCGCGAAGAACTACCGCAACCAGGGCCTGCCGTTTCTCGACCTGATTCAGGAAGGGACGCTCGGACTGATCCGGGCGGTCGAGAAGTTCGACTGGCGCCGAGGCTTCAAGTTCTCGACCTATGCGACCTGGTGGATCCGCCAGGCCGTCGCGCGGGCGCTCGCCGACAAGGCGCGCACGATCCGGATGCCCGTCCACATCGTCGAGCGGCTCCAGAAGATGAACCGCGCTGAGCGCACCCTCTGGACGCAACTCGGCCGCGAGCCCACCCTCGAGGAGATCGCCGAGGAGGCCTCTCTCCCGCTCCAGCAGGCGATCGAGGTTCGCGCGGCAGCTCGTGCCTCCACGAGCCTCGATCAGCCCGTGGGCGAGACCGAGGACGCCGTCTTCGGCGACTTCGTGGCAGGTGACGGGCCACTACCCGAAGAAGAGGTCGAAGTGTCGCTCCGCAGCCAGGCGCTCAAGGAGGCGCTCGGCTCCCTCGGTGAGCGCGAGCGGCAGGTCGTCGTCCTCCGCTACGGGCTCGCAGACTCCGAGCCGAAGACGCTCGAGGAGATCGGACGCCGGCTCGGCCTGACCCGCGAACGCGTGCGACAGATCGAGCTCGACTCGCTCAAGCGCCTCTCGACGCTGCGCGAGATGCAGGCACTGGGTATCTAGCGCAAGCTCGGAATCAGCAGAAGCAGATTCCGAGCGCGCGAAGACCCCTGAAGGGGCCGCTTTGCGGGCCCGACGCGCGTTCTGGAGGAGGCTAAGTCAGTTACGTGCGGAGGTAGAACTCGAGTGCCGGCGCGACGGAGCGAAGCTCGCGCAGCGCCCGCGACTCCAGCTGCCGCACCCGCTCCCGGGTGATCCCGAGGCCGACACCGACCTCTTCCAGCGTCTGCGGGATCGCACCGTCGAGACCGAACCGCTGGGCGAGCACGTGCCGCATCCGCGGGTTCAGGCTGGCGAGCGCCGTGGCGATCTCCTGCGAGCGAAGATTGTCCGCCGTCTCGGCGTCGGGGCCCGCCGTCTTCGTGTCCTGGATCAGGTCGCCGTAGAGGCTCTCGCCGTCCCCGACGGGTGTCTCGAGGCTGACGGAGTCCTCGACGAGCTCGAGCAGCTCGCGGACGCGCTTTGGTGTGAAGCCGCTCTCCTCGGCGATCTCCTCGAGCCGCGGGTCGCGATTCAGCTTTTGGGCGAGCAGCCGGCGGGAGCGTGTCACCCGGCGCACCTGCTCGGCGACGTGCACGGGCAGGCGGATCGTCCGGCCCTGCTCGGCGAGCGCGCGCGTGACGGCCTGGCGGATCCACCAGGTCGCATAGGTCGAAAGCTTGAAGCCCATCTTGTAGTCGAACTTCTCGACCGCGCGGATCAGGCCGAGGTTCCCTTCCTGAATCAGGTCGAGGAGCGGTACGCCGGCCTTCGTGTAGTTGCGCGTGATCGACATCACGAGCCGGAGGTTGCACTCGATCAGCTTTCGCTTCGCGCCCTCGTCGCCGAGATCCTTGCGCCGAGCGAGCTCACGCTCCTCGGTGACCGTCAGGAGCCGGCCGTCGCCGATCGCACGAACGTAGAGCTTGAGCGGATCCTGAGTCGCCTCGGCGACATGGACCACCGCGGGCTCGTCGTCGCCATCGTCCTCGACCTCGTCGAGGGGCAGCGCCGGGTCGTCGAGCGCAGAATCATCGAGTGCAGGCAGGAGCTCGAGATGCGTCTCGCTCTCGACCTCGTCCGGCACGGAAGCAGGCATTGGCTCCACTGTGCACCGTCTATCGGCGTTCCCCGAACCGGGCTTGAGGAGGGATTCAAGGGGCGAGGGATGCGGCCGATGATCTCGAAGAGGTGACGATCGCCCCTTAACTTCGCCGATACACCTGTCGTCTACCCTCTTGCAAGGTCGAACGTTCACCAGCCGATCACGATCGTAGGATCGAAACCATGTGCGGAATCGCCGGATACAGCTTGAGCCCTGCGTCGACCGTGGATCGGACGCTCGCGGCGCAGGCGCTCCTGGCCGGGATCGCCGAGCGCGGCGCGGATGCGGTCGGCTATGCCTACCGGAGCGCGGATCCGTCAATTCACGTCCACAAGCGCCGATCCGGCGCAACTGCGCTCCTCGACGAGCTGCACGTTCCCGAGCGCGCGACCCAGGCTCTCGTGCACGTCCGCGACTACACCAAGGGTCACCCGCGGATCGAGGCGAACAACCACCCGATCCGGCACGGTGCCGTCGTCGGGATCCACAACGGGATCATCGTCAATGACGAGGAGATCTTCGAGCGCTACGGCTTCACCCGCGCGGAACCGGAGATGACGGTCGACTCCGAGGCGATCTTCGCGCTCGCCGAGCATGCCGGCGGCGATCCGGAGTCGCTCGAAGAGCTGCACGGGGCCATGGCGACCGGCTGGCTCGACGAGCGTTCCCCCTCCACCCTCTTCTTGGCCCGCGCAGTCGGCCGGCCGCTCTGGATCGGCACCGGCTCGCGCGAGCTCTTCTTCGCGTCCACGCGCGACGCCCTCGAGGTGCTCGAGCGCACGCTCCGGCTGAGCCTGCGCAAACGCGCGGTCGACGAGGGAACCCTCCTGCATGCCGTCGAGGGCCGGATCGAGGCCTCGCATCGCTTCCACCCCGATCGCTCCTACGTCGAGGAGACGATTCTCCCATCCGTGCGCGCGCCCCACGAGGGCGTTTCGTCACTGCAGCGGCTCGCGTCGATCGCGACCGCCGCCCTCTAAACCGACGCGCCAGCTCCTACCCGGCCGCGACCGTTCCGTCCGGCGCGACGTCGACATCCTCGTCGAGCAGGCGCTCGCGGACGAGGTACTGGAACGCCGCCCACGCCGGCTGGACGTCGATCATCCGATAGACCTGCCACTCCGTCAGGAGCGAGCTGTCGGCGCGCCGAGCCTGCTTCCAGTCGTCCATCTTCGGCAGCCGGCCGAGCGTCCGGGCAAGGACGGCGCCCTGCTCGACAGCTCGCTCGAGCCGCTCCTCCCCGATCGGGACGTCGAAGCCGGCCTCGCGGAGGGCCTGTGCGAGCGAGCCGAACGTGTGCCAGAGCAGCGATTTCGAGGGCATCGAACCCTTGCGCTCGTCCAGGTCGCGTGCCGTCGGAGTCCGCCCCAGCTCGGCACCTAGCACCTGCAGGCGTCCGAGAAGCTCCTCCCTGGTCGCAAACCGCCTGGGGACGAGTCCCGCTTGCCGCTTCGCCGCATTCCAGCTCCCGAAGTGCTCGATCACGGTCTGAGGGTGCACCGTCGTCTGGGCGTCCGCCGCAAACTCGCGCATCGTCGGCGAACGGCCGAGCCGGGCCGCGCTCTCCACGAGCTGAGCGATGATCTGCTCGTCGGTGTAGCGCTTACGGATACCCGCCTGGAAGTCGGCCAGAGCCTGCGGGTCGATGCCTGCCACCGCAGGGTGACGGCGACCTCGTGCCATGCAAACATCTTAGAGCAGATTGACCAAAGTGCAAGAGCGCGCTTGCAGCGCCCTCCGAAAGCGGTCTAGGAGACGGCGAGAAGCTTCGGCCGCGTCGGAAGCGTCTCGTCTGCGAGCGAGTCGAGCGGGAGGATCCGCTCGAGCGCGGAGACGCAGCGCGGGCAGAACTGGGACGCAGAGGCGCGGTGGAGCTCCGAGAGCGCCTCGTCGAGCGGGCGGGCCGCCCGGTAGATCCGCGTCGTCAGCATCGAATCGAGCGCGTCGGCGACGTGGATGATCCGGGCGCCGAGCGGAATCTCCTCGCCCTTGAGCTTGTCCGGGTAGCCCGTGCCGTCGAACCGCTCGTGGTGATGCCGGATCGCCGGAACCGCGTCGTTCAGGAATCCGAGCCGGTCGATGATCCGCGCGCCCTCGTCGGCGTGGCGCTGCATCAGGGCCCACTCGTCGTCGGTCAGGCTGGCGGGCTTGAGCAGGATCGAGTCCGGGATCGCAAGCTTGCCGATATCGTGGAAGAGGGCCGCGTGACCGAGCAGGTCGAGCTCCACCTGCGAGAGGCCGAGCTCCCGGCCGATCGCGAGCGCGAGCTGCTGGACACGGCGCGAGTGACCAGCGGTGTACGCGTCGCGCGCGTCGACCGTGGCCGAAAGGCTCTCCATCGCTGCCGTCGAGCGCTCCTTGAGGAGGCGGTTGGCCTGCTCGAGGGAGACGTTCTGGGTGTGGATCGTCTCGGCGGCCTGCCGGAGCTTCTGGGCGCTGCGCCGCGTGTGCGAGAGATAGGCCTCCTGCGTCTTGCGCATCAGGAGCAGCGGCACCGCGAAGACGGCGAGAGCGTAGAGCCCGGCCGAGTTGTAGCCGATCGCGATCACGCCGCCGATGAAGCCGTAGACGAGGTAGTGCGGAGCGAGCCAGAAGAAGCGCTCCCGCCAGGTCTGCCACCAGCGCTCACGACCCTCGAAGGCGAGCGCGAGCGAGAGCAGCGAGGTGTTGACGGCGAAGTAGACGAGGCCGGCCAGGATCCCCGAGCCGACCGTGACGAGCTCGCCCCAGCCGCCCTCGAAGCCTGCCGCGAAGATTCCTGCCGCAGCGAGTGACGAGAGGCTGAGCGCGCCGACGTTGAAGACGACGTGATGGATCTGGCCGCGCTTCGCGCTCCACTGGACGACGGCGATCGCGAAGGCGAGCGCGAGCGCGGCGCGGGGGCCGAAGAGTGCCGCACCTGCGAGCGCACCGACGGCGCTGACCGAGATCGAGCCGTCGTCGAGCTCGAGTGCGAGGGCCTCCCCCACGCCGACGAGCGCGACCACGGCCAGCAGCCCGATCACGTCGGTCGAGGTGCCGAAGAGAAGACCGAGGACGCCCGCGATCACGCCGAGCACGCTGACCAGGCCAACGAGGACGCCGAGCCGCATCGAGAGCTGGAGGAAGCGGGGACCGGTGATCGTGTGCTGGGTGTGCCGACGCTCCTCTGCCGGGAGCGATTCGGGCACGCGGGCGAGCGGCGCCTTGTGGTCGCCCTCTTCGGGGACGGCGACGAGCGGGGCGCTGCGATCAGCGGGCATGGCCAGCGGCTCCGAGCTCGCACCGAGGACGCGGTTGCGGCCCTGGAGCTTCGCCCGGTAGACGGCGAGGTCGGCCTGGTGAATGAGCCCGTTCGGATCATCGGCGTCCTTCGGGTAGCAAGAGACGCCGATCGAGACGGTGGCCCTGATCGGCTCGCTGGACGTCTCGACCTCGTACAGGCGGTCGGCGACGGCCTTCCGGATCCGCTCGGCGATCTCGAGCGCCTGCTCGGGCGGGGTCTCGGGCAGCAGGATCGAGAACTCCTCGCCGCCGAACCGGGCCGGGACGTCGTAATGGCGCAACTCCTTGCGGAAGACCTCGGCGATCCCCTTCAGGACTGCGTCTCCGGCCAGGTGGCCATAGGTGTTGTTGATCTCGCGGAGGAGATCGAGGTCGGCCATGATCAGCGACATCGGGCGCTCGAACCGCTGGGCGCGGCCGAGCTCCTCGGTCAGCGCGGCCGCGAAATGGCGCGCGTTGAAGAGGCCGGTCTTCGG
>DATLXM010000046.1:0-19114 GCA_035575835.1 Gaiellaceae bacterium | reverse complement strand
ACCGGGATCAGCTCTCTTCCCGCCCGCTCGTTCAGGTGGCGGGCGAGGCGGAAGACGTCCGTCTTGAAGACGTCCTTGATCAGCGCGAAGCCGCCGGCGAGGTCTCCGTACAGGGTCGAGTAGCCGACCGAGAGCTCCGACTTGTTCCCGGTCGCGAGCACGAGCCATCCGTGCGTGTTTGAGAACGCCATCAGGAGCGTGCTGCGAATGCGTGCCTGCAGATTCTCCGCGGCCAGGCCCTCGAGTCCTCCTGCCGCCTCGTCGAACGCGCCGACGACCGCCTCGATCGGGATCTCGCGGAAGTCGCAGCCGACGGCATCGGCGAGTCGGCGCGCGTCCGTCCGAGTTCCGTCGCTCGAGAAACGAGAGGGCATCGAGATGCAATGCACGCGCTCCGGCCCGAGCGCGTCGGCGGCGAGAGCGGCAACGAGGGCCGAGTCGATCCCGCCCGAGAGCCCGAGGACGACGTCGCGGAAGCCGTTCTTCTCCACGTAGTCCCGCAGTGCCAGTCCGAGCGCTCGGCGCATCTGCTCGAGCTCCGGCTCGAAGGCGACCGTCAACCCGGAGTGGGGAGCACCTTGTGACGCTGCGACACTTTCTCCCAGCTCCACCACCGCGACGGCGGCGTGCTCCTCCCGCTCCCGGGCGAGGGCTCGGCGACGGACATCCCGGAGCCGGCGGCCGATCGCCTCGGTCGGGTCGATGTCGACGACGAGCAGCGCCTCTTCGAAGCCCGGCGCCCGCGCCAGAACCTCGCCCTCGTCGTCGAGCACGACCGAATGGCCGTCGAAGAGGAGCTCGTCCTGGCCGCCGACGAGGTTGCAGAAGGCGAGGAAGGCGGAGTTGTCCCGCGCCCGGGTCACGAGCATCTCCTCACGATCCTCGGCCTTGCCCACGTAGTACGGCGAAGCCGAGATGTTCACGATCAACTCGGCGCCTTCGAGTGCGAGGTCGGTGGCGGGCGGCCCGGGCTGCCAGATGTCCTCGCAGACGGTCGGGCCGACGAGGGTGCGGCCGAGCCGGAGCAGGACGAGCTCGCGCCCGGGCGCGAAGTAACGGTCTTCGTCGAAGACGCCGTAGTTCGGGAGGTAGCGCTTGCGGTAGACGGCGCGCACGTCTCCGTCCGCGCAGACCGCGCAGGCGTTGAAGAGGTCGCGGTCGAACCAGGGGGTGCCGACGAGCGCGGTCACGCCCGTGCATGCAGCCGCGATCTCGCGCAGCGACTTCTCGGCGGCGCGAACGAACGCGGGCCGGAGGAGCAGGTCTTCGGGTGGGTAGCCCGTGACCGCGAGCTCGGGGAAGAGCACGAGCTCGGCGCCTTCGCCGCGCGCGTCCGTCAGAGCGGAGAGAATGCGCCTGCGGTTGCCGTCCAGGTCGCCGACGACGAGGTTGATCTGGGCGAGCGCGAGCCGCACGAAAGGATGGTACCGGTTTGCGACTCTCAGGCAAAAACTCCGTGATCATCGAGCGCCGCTATCGCGGGCCGGAGGACTCGGCCAACGGCGGCTACGCGGCAGGGCTCCTGGCCTCATACCTGGACGGGCCCGCGGAGGTCACTCTGTGCCTGCCACCGCCGCTCGAACGGCCGTTGACGATCGCGGCCCGGGATGGCGGCGTCGTTCTCCTCGATGGCGAGGCCCTCGTCGCCGAAGCGGTTCGGACAGAGGTCGAGGTGGACGCCCCTCCGGCCGTCGGGTGGGACGGTGCCGAGGCCGCGAGCGTCCATTACCTGGCCTTCGGTGCCGACACCTTCCGTGGCTGCTTCAGCTGCGGTCAGCTCCGGCCCGAGGGCGACGGGCTCCGGATCCTGCCGGGTCGCGCTGCTGCCGCCGATCCCGTCGCCGCGCCCTGGCTCGCCACCGAGGTCTCCGTCCCGGTCGTCTGGGCGGCAATCGACTGCTCGGGCGCGTATGCGGTCAGCGCGCAGGGCCGGGGCGAGACGCTGCTCGGCCGGATGGCCGCTCGGATCGAGCGGCTCCCGGAGGAGGGCGAGCGCTGCGTCGTGGTTGGCTGGCCGCTCGGCGAGGACGGGCGCAAGCTCTACGCGGGCACGGCCCTGCGTTCGGTCGAGGGATCGGCCGAGGGCGAGCTGCTGGCGGTGGCGCGCCAGACGTGGATCGTGCCCAGGTAGGAGCGCACTACTGTGGCTCGCGGCGGAGCCGGATCGCGTTCAGATCGTCTGCGAGGATCCGCCCGATCCGCGACTCGAGCACGTCGGGCGGGTCGTGCTCGGCATGGATGTACCGGCCCGAGAGTGCGTCGAAGCGGCCGCTCGCGAGCTCGAGGACGAGCTGCGGTGCGAGCTCCGGTGGCGTCCAGGGCGCGTCGTCGGGCATCTGCCCCGCCGTCATCTCGGTCTTGACGAGCCCGGGGCTGATCACGAAGACCTTGATCCCGTGGGGCTCGACCTGCTTGGCGAGCACCTCGCCGAAGCGCCCGACCGCGGCCTTGCTCGCGCTGTAGGCGCCTGCCGTCGAGCCGGGGAGGTACGAGGAGCCGCTTCCGGTGATCACGATCCGGCCGCCGCCGCGCTCGATCATGCCCGGGAGGGCGAGCCTGCACGTGAGATAGGCGCCGAGGACGTTGACCTCGAAGATGCGCCACCAGCTGTCGGGGTCGGTCTCCCAGGAGTCCTCCCACATCGCCACCCCCGCGTTGGCGACGAGCAGGTCGATCGGGCCGGCGGCCTGGAGGATGCGCTCGACGTCCTCGCGGCTCGAGACGTCGCCCGTGACCGCGGTGCCGCCGCCTTCGCGCGCTACCTCGTCGATCTCTTCGCTCGAGCGGGCAGCGACGGTGACGTGCCAACCTGCGCCGGAGAGCTTGCGCGCGACGTCGGCGCCGATCCCGCGGCCGCCTCCGGTGACGAGTGCTCTAGACGGCATTCGCGATCTCCTCCAGGGCTTCGGGGTTCTCCAGGGTCGACAGGTCGCCGGGATCCTCGCCGACCGCCTTCGCGCGGATCGCCCGGCGGACGATCTTGGCGCTGCGCGTCTTCGGGAGCGCGCTGACGAACAGAACGCGGTCGGGTGCGAAAGCCTTCCCGAGCGCAGCGGCCACAACGGCCTTGACCCCGTCCGGGTCCGGGTCGAATCCGGGCTTCAGCGCGCAGAAGAGCCAGGCGACCTCGCCCTTGACTGCGTGGGGCACGCCGATCGCGGCCGCCTCGGCCACGCCGCGATGGTCGAGAGCCGCGGACTCGAGCTCGGCCGGGCCGATCCGCTTGCCAGCGATGTTGAGTGTGTCGTCCGAGCGTCCGTGCAGCGACCAGTAGCCGTCCGCGTCGATCGAGGCCCAGTCCCCGTGCGTCCAGACGCCGGGGAAACGACTCCAGTAGGTCTCGAGATAGCGCTCGTCGTCGCCCCAGATCCCGCGGGTCATCCCGGGCCAAGCGCGGGTGCAGACGAGCTCGCCCACCTCGCCGAGCAACGGCTTCCCTTCGGGTGAGTAGACGTCCATCGACTGCCCCAGGGCGGGGAAGCCGAGCGAGCAGGCCTTCGAGGGCGCCATCAGCGAGACGGAGAGGAAGCAGGCGCCGACTTCTGTCCCCCCGGAGATGTTGACGATCGGGATCGCTCCGCCGCCGGCCACGTGGTCGTTCAGCCAGTCGTAGGGGCCGGAGTTCCACGGCTCGCCGGTGGTCGTGATCGCGCGGAGCGAGCCGAGATCCGCCTGGGGCTCGCCCTTCGGGATCAGCGCGCGGATGAGCGTGGGCGAGACGCCGAGCATCGTCACCTTCTCCTCCTCGACGAGGCGCCAGAGCCGGTCGTCGGGCCAGTCGGGCGCGCCCTCCATGTAGACGACGGTGGCGCCGAGCGCGCCGGCGCCGACGACAGTCCACGGCCCCATGATCCAGCCCATGTCCGTCGAGAAGAGGACGCGATCGCCCGTGTGGATGTCCGCCTGATAGGCGGCCTCGCGGGCGATCGAGAGCAGGAAGCTCCCTTGAACGTGGAGCGCGCCCTTCGGCCTGCCGGTGGTTCCCGAGGTGTACGCGAGCAGATACGGGTGCTCGGCCTCGACCTCGAGCGGGGCGAGCGTCCCGGGGCCGAGCTGGACGTTCCAGCGCCGCTCCTCGCGACCCCACTCGACGATGTGCTCGATCGACGGAGCCGAGCTGGCCGCTTCGTCGATCGTCTCGCGCATCGGGATCCGCTTGCCGCGCCGGAGCGACCAGTCTGCGGTCAGCACGACCTTCGCCGCCGAGTCCTGGAGCCGCTGCACCACCGCGGGGGCCGCGAAGCCGGAGAAGATCGGCACCTGGATCGCGCCGAGGTGCGCGCAGGCGTGGGAAGCCACGGCGACGTCGGGGCACATCGGCATGTAGATCGCGACGCGGTCTCCCGCCTCGACGCCGAGGCCGGCGAGAGCCTCGGCGAGCCGAACCGTCCGGTCGGAGAGCTCGGCGAAGGTCAGCTCCTCGCGCTCGCCGTCCTCACCCCGGAAAACGGCCGCCACGGCCTCGGGCGTGCGCTCGGCCCACGCATGCAGGCACGCCTGCGCGACGTTCAGCCGCGCGCCTTCGAACCACGTCGTCCACTCGATCCCCCGCGAGTCGTCGCAGACGCGATCCCACGGCCGCGCCAGGTCGAGCTCGAGGTCGGTGGCGACTGCGCGCCAGAAGCGGTCGGGCTCGTCGAGCGAAAGCCGGTGCAGGGCGGCGTAGTCGCCGCACTCGAGCGCCCGCGCGAGCCGGACGACGTTCGCGTGCGCGAGCTGTTCGGGGGAGGGCGACCAGGCCCATTTGACAGCATCGTTAGTAAGCACTAACCTAGTGCTCGCTAACTATGAGGGAAGGTCGGTTCATGGCTCTTGGAATCTTTGCAGAGGCTCGGCGCAAGTGGTGGACGCTCGCCGCTGTCTCGGTCGGTCTCTTCATGATCATGCTCGACAACACCGTCGTGAACGTGGCACTGCCGACGATTCAGCGCGATCTCGGCGCCGACATCTCCTCGCTCGAGTGGATCGTCACGGGCTACGCGCTCACGTTCGCGGCGCTGATGCTGATCGGGGGCAAGCTCGCGGACGCCTACGGGCGACGCCTCCTCTTCGTCCTCGGGATCGTCGTCTTCACGCTCGCCTCGCTCTGGTGCGGCCTCGCCGACTCCGAGTCGATGCTGATCACGGCGCGGATCGCCCAGGGGGTCGGCGCCGCGATGATGAATCCGGCCACGCTCTCGATCATCGCGGCCACGTTCCCGCCCAAGGAGCGGGGGATGGCGATCGGGATCTGGGCAGGCGTCTCGGCGCTCGCGCTCGCGATCGGCCCGCTCGTCGGTGGGCTCCTGACCCAGCATCTGAGCTGGAACTGGATCTTTTTCGTCAACATTCCCGTCGGGATCATCGGGATCGCGGTGAGCTTCGCCTTCATCAGCGAGTCCAAGGACGACACCCACGTCCGGCTCGACCTCCCGGGTCTCGTCACGTCGGCGGTCGGTCTCTTCGCGATCACGTACGGCCTGATCGAGGCGAACTCGTACGGCTGGAGCTCGGCGCGGATCGTCGGCTCGTTCTTGCTCGGCGCAGCCGCGCTTGCGGCGTTCATCGTGCTCGAGCGGCGCCAGCGCGACCCGATGCTCGACCTCTCGCTCTTCCGGAACACGACCTACGCGGGCGCGAATCTCGCGATGCTGCTCGTCGCGCTCTCCATGTTCGGAGTCTTCTTCTTCGTCTCGCTCTACATGCAGAACGTGCTCGGCTACTCGGCCGTGCAGGCCGGCGCCGCGTTCCTGCCGATGACCGTCCTGATCATCCTGGTCGCGCCGATCGCCGGGAAACTCTCGGATCGTTTCGGGTCGCGCTGGCTGATGACGGGCGGGATGGTCTTGATCGGGATCCAGCTCCTCTACCTCTCACGGCTCGGCGCCGACTCCAGCTTCTGGGGCCTCGCGCCGGGATTCGTGATCGGCGGGCTCGGGATGGCGATCACGATGACGCCGACCGCGGCCGCGGCGACGCGCGCCGTACCGGTCGAGAAGTCGGGCGTCGGCTCGGCCGTCCTGAACGCGATGCGGCAGGTCGGCGGCTCGATCGGGATCGCCCTGATGGGCGCGATCCTCGCGCACGAGGCCGGTGGCCGGGTGAGCATCGACGCGTTCATGGACGGCTTCGAGCGTGCCCTGCTGGTCGGCGCGATCATCGCCTTCATCGGCTCGCTCGTCTCATTCGCGCTCGTGCGCCAGGAGCCCACGGCCGACGAGCGCCCTGCCCCGGCCGGCGCTTCGGCAGCAGCGTGAGCACGAAGGCGACGCGCCTGCCGGCTGCGGAGCGCCGGCAGGCGATCGTCGAGTCCGCGCTCCGCGTCTTCGTGGGCCGGAGCTACAGCGGCACGACCACTGCCGAGATCGCACGCGAGGCGGGCGTCTCGGAGCCCATCCTCTACCGGCATTTCGACTCCAAGCGGGAGCTCTACCTCGCGTGTCTCGAGTCCGCCTGGGGCTCGCTGCGGGCAGTCCTGGACGCGAAACTCGAGGAATTCCCCGACCGGGAGGCGGTCAGCGCCGTCGGCCAGGCGTCCCGCGAGTTCCACGCGTCGGGCGGGGTGAAGCCGATCACGCTCTGGATCCAGGCGCTGAACGAGGCGGGTGAGGACGTCCAGATCCAGGAGTACCTCCGAGCCCAGTTGCGCGAAGTCCACGATTACATCGCGGCGGTCGTGCGACGGGCTCAGGCGGCCGGCGGCGTCCCCGCAGATCGGGATCCCGACGCTGAGGCCTGGATCTTCGTCGGCGCTGCCCTTCTGCTCTCCTTCGCAGACAGGCTCGGCGGCGGCCTGCTCGGCCCTGACGATCTGGCCCGGATCACGGCCGCGCGGCACCGCTGGCTCACCGGCGGTTGAGGAACGCACGGCCCGCGCGTCGCTCCGAGGAGCGACGCGCTGGACCGTGGAGCGTCCCCGGCTGCGGCTCCGGGGACGATCCTGTGAGGCAAGCAGCCACTGGTGACGACACTCCGGAAGACATGGCTCTGCGGCTCAGTCACGGCCTCCGGTTGCGGCGGTCGCCTTTAGGTGGCGCGCCCTTGCATTCGCCTGGCGTCCGGCGGTGCAAGTTGATTCCACTGTAGGAGCGGTGTCCGAAAAAGTCAAGTAGCTCGGTCAAGTGATTTCGTGGTACGCTCGCTTCACTGACCTCGTGCCGTTGCGCACGTCGAAAATCCCCGCAAAGGGGTATGCGCGCTGCTTCACTTCCACCTTGACTGAATCAACCGCCGCTGTGAACGAGACGACCCCCACCCACACGAACGCCGCCACTGCCCGCCCGAGCTCCGGGTCTGGCAATCGGCTCGGCGATCGCCTGCGTCTCCTCCGCGTCTCCGCGGGCCTGACGCAGACGGAGCTCGCCGGGGATCGGTTCTCGAAGGAGTACGTGAGTCAGATCGAGCGCGGCAAGACGCGCCCGACGACCGAGACCGTCGAATGGCTCGCCGAGCGGCTGAAGGTCGATCCGGCATTTCTCTCGAGCGGCGTCTCGACCGACGAGCGAGGCAAGGTCGAGGCATTCCTCTCGCGTGCCGAGGCGCTGACGCAGTCGCACCGCTACCCGGAGGCGATCGAGGCCTACGACGACGTTCGTGCTGCCGTTTCGGCGACCAACGCCCCCGAGCTCGCAGTCCGGGCGCACTCCGGTGAGGCGTGGGCGCGAATGCAGGACGGTGATCCGCGCCGCGGAATCGAGCTCCTCACCGAGGCGCGCTCGATCGCCGAGAACGACGCCTTCTCCGACCTCGACCGCGCCGACATCGTCTTCCGCCTCGGCGCCTGCCGCTTCAAGGTCTCGAGCACCGGCACCGCGATCGCGCTCTTCGGCGAGGCTCTCTCGCTGGCCGAGCGCTCCGGGCTCCCGTGCGACGTGCTCCGCGCCGACATCTTCCAGTGGCGCTCGCGCTGCCACCGCCGCGGCCGCGACTTCGAGGCCGCCCGCGAGGACGCCGAGCGCGCCCTCGAGCTGGCCCAGGCTCTCGGAGACCGGAGCATGACCGCGAACAGCTATTTCCAGGCCTCGCTCGTCGCCGAGCGCACCGGTCACTGGGTCCTCTCCCGCAACTACGCCGAGCGCGCGAAGGCGCTCTACCAGGAGCTGAACGACGAGCGCACCGTCGGCCGCGTGCTGAACAACCTCGGTGGCCTCAACCTCCTGCTCGGCAAGCCGCAGGAGGCGATCGAGCTCCTGAAGGCGTCATTCGCCGTCGCAGTCGAGGTCGATTCGCAGGGTGATGCCGCGGTCGCGATGGGCGGGCTCGGAACCGTCCATCTCCACCTCGGGGAGTGGGAGGACGCGGAGAAGCACGCACGCCACGCGCTCCAGCTGCTCGAAGGCCGCGAGGAGTTCTACCTCGACGAGATCGGTGGCTGTCAGGTCGTGCTCGGCCGCTCGCTGATGGAGCGCGGCCAGCTGGACGAGGCGGAGGCCTGCTTCCGGGCGGGCGACGCCGCGTACGAACAACTTTCCTCGGTCAGCCACCGCGCCGGCGCCTGGGTGGCGCTCGGTGACCTGGCTGCACGACGAGGCGACGATTCCGAGGCGGCTCGCCTCTATCGGAACGCCGCCGCAGCACTCCAGGACATCCGCTTCTAAGCTGGAAAGGAGGGTACAAGGATGAAGACGCGGCTCTACTCACTGTTGCTCTCGACGCCTCTGCTGATCGCTGCTGCAGGCTGCTGGGCCAGCTACGCGGGAGTGAAAATTCCCGTTCTCGGCTGGCAGGACGGGAACTAGGAGGCACGCGGCTACACTCGCCGCGTGCCCCTCCCAACTCGCCTCGCGCTCGCGCTGACGCTGTGTGTATGGGTCGCCGGGTGCGGCGGGTCCTCGACTGACGACGCGAAGAAGCAGCCGGCCGCAGGGACGCTCGAAGCGTTCTGGCGCGCCCCGGGCGAGGACGTGGCGATCGTGCCCGGCGCGGCCGACTTCGCGCCGGGCCGGATCAGGCTCTCGTTTCTCGTCGTCGACGGTCAGGGCCGTGTGGTCAATCGCCCGACCGCCCGGGTGTGGCTCGCCCGGACGCTCACCGCGAAGCCGTTCCTCCAGACGACCGCCCGCTCCGAGCCGATCGGCGTCGACGGATCCGAGGAGGCGGACGCGACCGCGATCTACGTCACGCACCTCGACGTGCCCGAGGCGGGGAAGTACTGGGTGCTCGCGGAGCCGGTCGGCGGGCGCAAGATCCAGGCGGTCGGGAACGTCGTCGTCGCGCGAAAGACCGAGGCGCCCGATGTCGGCGACCCCGCGATCGCCTCGAAGACGCCGACGATCGCGAGCACGGGTGGCGACTTCGCCGCCCTGACGACCCGGAAGCCCCCCGATCGGGGACTGCTTCGCTCCTCGATCGCGGAGGCGCTCGCTGCGAAGGCGCCGTTCGTGGTCACGTTCTCGACGCCGCAGTTCTGCGCGACGCGCACGTGCGGGCCGGTCGTCGATGTGGTCGACACGGTTCGGAAGCGCTTCGACGGCACCGGGATTCGCTTCATCCACGTCGAGATCTACACCGACAACGATCCCGCCAAGGGGACAAATCGCTGGGTGGCGGAATGGAAGCTCCCCTCGGAGCCCTTCACGTTCCTCGTCGGGCGCGACGGTCTCGTCAAGGAGCGATTCGAGGGAACCCTCTCCGTGCGCGAGCTCGCCGACGCTGTGCAGAGCACTCTCGCCGCATAAGTTCTGGGCGGCCTAGTTTCCGTGTTTTCTCGCCGGGCAAACTGACGCGATGGGCCCGAGAGTACGCCGAGCGCGCCGAGCGCTCGAAGTCACGCGCGTCGCCCGCCGAGGGAGGCTTCTGCGCGTCCTCCGCGAGGTAGGGGCGGTCGGCGGCGAGCGGCCGGCGACCCGCGAGAGCGCGCGCGCCTTCCGAGAGTCGCTGGAAGAGCTCGGCACCACGTTCGTAAAGCTGGGGCAGGTGCTGTCCTCGCGGCCCGACCTGCTCCCCGACCTCTACATCGAGGAGCTCTCGAGGCTCGTCGACGACGTGCCGGCGTTCCCGTTCGAGGACGCGCGGCGCGTGATCGACGCCGAGATCGGGCTCGACGTCTTCACCCGGATCGACGAGACCCCGATCGCATCCGCCTCGATCGGTCAGATCCACGGCGCGCTGCTCCGCTCGGGCCGAGAGGTCGTCGTCAAGGTGCAGCGGCCCGGCCTCGCCGAGGAGGTCGCGCTCGACCTCGAGCTCCTCCGCTCGCTGACCTCGATCGCGGAGGGCCGCTCGGAGACGGCGCGGCTGCTGCAGCTGAGCGCCCTCGCGGAGGAGCTCGAGGCGCACCTCGCCTCCGAGCTCGACTTCGTCGAAGAGGCCCACGGCTCCGAGGTGATCGGCGACCTCGTCGCGGAGTTCGAGCATCTGGTGGTGCCGGAGGTGATCAGGCCCTACGTGACCCAGAAGGTGCTGGTGCTCGAGCGTATGGACGGGACGAAGGTCGCCGAGGGGCACTCGGTCGATCCCGAGCTCGCCGCGGACATGGCACGCGAGCTCTTCCGCGCCTACGTCCAGCAAATCACCGTGCACGGCGTCTACCACGCCGACCCGCACCGCGGCAACGTCCTCCTGACCGAGGACAACCGGCTCGTCCTGCTCGACTTCGGGTTGCTCGGGCGCCTCGACGACGACACCCGGCGCACGCTCGGGCTCCTGCTCGTCGCTCTGGCGCAGAACCGCGCCGAGGACGTCGCGGACCTCGTCCTCGGGCTCTCGCAGACGACGCTCGACTCGGACGAGGCGGGCTTCGCGCATGTGCTGCGGCGCAAGCTCCCCCGCTACCACTGGCGCCCGGTCGGAGGAATCTACACCGGTGAGGCGCTCGCCGACCTGCAGCGGATCGCGCTCACGCACGGGATCCGTCTGCCGACGAGCTTCGCGCTGGTCGGCAAGACGCTCTCGCAGGCGGACTCGGTTGCCCGCGCGCTCGACCCCTTCCTCGACCCGATCGCAATGCTCGAGGAGGACGGGATGGCCGCGATGCTCCAGGAGGCCGAACGCGCGCTCGAGCCGAATCGGCTGCTCGCGCTCGGCTACACCCAGCTCGAACCGCTGACAAGGATGCCGCGGCGGCTGAGCCAGCTCGCGACGCGGCTCGAGACCGGGACTCTGAAGATCGGAATTGTCCCGAACGACCTGGACGAGTTCGAGCACGTCGTGCAGACGTTCGCGAACCGTCTCGGGGCCGCGATGATCATCTCCGCGTTGCTCGTCGCCTCGGCCCTGATGGCGCGTGTCAACGACACGATCGCGATCGTCGGCTTCGTCCTCTCGGTCGCCCTCGGGCTCTACGAGCTCTGGCGGATCATGCGCTCACCCGGGCATCTGTGATTTCGCGCGAAGGCCCCTGAAGGGGCCGCCCGCGGCCCAAGAACTTCTCAGACGTAGCTCGCCGCCGACAAGACCTAGCCGATCCCGCCGCTTGCGCCCATTCGCTCGATCACGACCTGAGGGATCCGGGCGTGGGGGCTGAGGCGAATGCACATGCGGACGACCTCGGCGCAGTCCTCTGGCTGGATCATCTCTTCGCCGGGAAGGCCCGAGAACTCGGCCATCGGCGTGTCCACGAATCCGGGGCAGATCGCGATCGAGCGAATCCCGTCCTCGTCCAGGTCGGCGTTCAGCGACAGCGTCAGCGAGATCACCGCGGCCTTGGTCGCCGCGTAGATCGGGAGAATCGGGACGCCGGTCGTGCCTGCGATCGAGGCGAGGTTGACGATCCAGCCGCGTGAGGCGCGCAGGGCTGGGATCGCGGCCTGCGTCACGAGCACGAGCCCGCGCACGTTGATGTTCAGCTGCCTGTCGATGTGCTTGAGCTGCGCGTCCTCGACCCGGCCGGCGATCCCGATCCCGGCCGAGTTCACGAGCACGTCGAGCCCGCCACAGCGTTCGACGTGCTCCGCCACGGCGCGCTCACAGTCCTCCGGCTTGGAGACGTCGGCGGCGATCGCAGTCGCACCGAGATCGCGCGCAGCGGCCTCGACCTTCTCGGCGGTACGCGAGGCGAGCGTCAGCTCGTAGCCCTCCTCCTTCAGCATTCGGGCGATCGCGAGCCCGATTCCGGAAGAGCCGCCCGTGATCAGAGCCGATGACACATGTTTGACTATCTCAGAATCTGTGCAGGGTACGACTGACAGGATCAGAACCTGGGACTACCTCAGGCTCCTCCTCTCCCCTGAGTGCCGACGACCGGGTCCCCTCCCGGTCGTCGTTTTTTGAGGCACCGCATCTACAGTGGCGCTGTGACGGCCGTGAAGCTGACCGACCTCGCGAAGAGCGGCGGCTGCGCCGCCAAGTTCTCGGCAGCGCGGCTCGAGGAGCTCGTCCGCGGGTTCGTTCCCGCCGAGGCCGAGAACCTGCTCGTCGGGCTCGCGCCTTCCGACGACGCGGCCGTCTACCGGCTCGACGACAACCGGGCGCTCGTGTTCACGCTCGACTTCTTCCCGCCGCTCGTGGACGACCCGGCGCTCTACGGGCGGATCGCCGCGACCAACGCGCTGAACGACGTTTTCGCGATGGGCGGGACGCCGTTGCTGGCGCTCTCGATCGCGGCGTTCCCGGAGAGCCTTTCGAACGAGACGCTCGCCGCGATCTTCGGGGCGGCGGACGAGCAGGTGCGCGCGGCCGGTGGTTTGCTCGCAGGCGGGCACACGCTTCGCGACGAGGAGCCGAAGTACGGGCTCGCGGTCGTCGGGACCGTGCATCCGAAGGGTGTCTGGACGAAGAGTGCGGCCCAGCCCGGCGATGCGCTCTTCCTGACGAAGCCGCTCGGGACGGGGCTCCTCCTCCATGCTGCGCGCGAAGGCCGCCGGCACGAGGAAGGCCTCGCCGCCGCGTACGCGCAGATGACGGAGCTCTCGCGGGAGGCCGCCGACGCGCTCCGGCCGATCGAGCCGAACGCCGTCACCGACGTGACGGGTTTCGGGCTCCTCGGCCACGTCTACGAGATGGCCGACCGCAGCGGCGTTCGGATCTCGCTGGATGCGGCGGCGCTTCCGATCCTCCCGGGCGCGCTCGACTTCGCACGCGACGGAGTTCGAACGGGTGGTGACCGTCGCAATCGCGAGTTCGCCGGCCATGCCGTCGTGGCGGAGGTGAGCGAGGAGCTCCTCGCGCTCGCCTACGACCCGCAGACGGCCGGTGGTCTCCTCGTCGCCCTGCCTGCCGCCAAAGCGGCCGTGCTGGCCGCGTCATTTCAGGAGCGCGGCCTTCCCCTGGCGCGGATCGGACGCGTCGAGGCCGGCCAAGGCGTGACGCTCGCCTAGAGTGAGCGGCGTGGAGACGACCGTCGGCCGGAGGCGCGGAAGGCTCCGCGAGATCTCCCCGGTGCGCTTCGCCCAGCTGGCCGCGGCCTCGGCGGTCTCGCTCTACGTGATCATCCTCACCGGCGCGCTGGTGCGCCTGACCGGATCGGGGCTCGCTTGCGAGTCGTGGCCGGGCTGCCAGGAGGGCGCGTTCTTCCCGGAGGGCGCGGGCCATTCCTCGATCGAGTTCGGGAACCGTGCGATGGCGATCTTCCCGATCGTGCTCACGCTCGCGGCATGGATCGCCGCGCCGCGAACGCGCGGGCTCGGCCGGACCGCTACGTGGATCGCCGCCCTCACCTTTCTCGGCACGATCGCGCAGGCGCCGCTCGGCCTGCTCACGATCAGGCTCGACTTGCACCCGCTGATGGTGCTGACCCATTTTTTGCTCGCGCTCATCGTGCTCGCGGGTGCGGTCGTGCTGGCCGTCGAGGCCTGGGGGAACGCGCGCGGGCGCGTCGCGCCTGTCGCGCCCCGTTGGCTCCGGCTCGTCGGGCTCGGGCTCGCGCTCGCGTGCGGGATCCTCGTCGTGACCGGAACGCTCTCGACCGCCGCGGGTCCCCACCCGGGCGACAGCGCGGACATCGACCGCTTCTGGAACCTGCTCGACGCCGTCTGGTGGCACGTGCGCGCGACCGCGGCGTTCGGGCTCGGCTTCCTGATCCTGCTCGCCTGGCTCATCCGCAACCGGGTGCGGGCGCACGGTCTCCTGCTCGGGGCAGCGATCCTCGTCGGGCTGCTGTTGATCCAGATGGGGGTAGGCGAGATTCAGTTCCGCAACCAGCTGCCCGCCTGGCTCGTGCTCGTCCACGTCGGCCTGGCAGCGGCCGTCTGGGCCTGGACGGTGGGCCTCGTGACCACCCTCTGGCGGACACCCAGGCCGCTCGTCCGCCTCTAGACTTCACGGATGGCAAGCGACGAGCTGCGGATCTCGAGCCGGCCCTCCCTCGACCGGCCGGTTCTGATCGCCGCCTTTCGGGGTTGGAACGACGGCGGCCAGGGGGCGACGCTCGCAGGCGGCTACCTCGCGCGGGTGTGGAAGGCCGAGCGGTTCGCGGACATCGATCCCGAGGGGTTCGTCGACTTCCAGTCGAACCGGCCCCACGTCTCGCTCGACGAGGGCCTGACCCGGACGATCGACTGGCCCGAGAACGCCTTCTACCACGCGCGGATTCCGGGGACCGAGCGGGACGCGATCATCCTCCTAGGCGTCGAGCCGAGCCTGCGCTGGCGCACGTTCAGCGGGATCGTCATCGACCTGGCCCGGGAGTACGGGGCCGACCTCGTCGTCACGCTCGGCTCGCTTCTCGCAGACGTGCCGCACACGCGGGCGGCGCCCGTCACGGGAGCCGCCAGCGATCCCGAGCTCGTCGAGAGCCTCGGTCTCCAGCATTCGCGCTACGAGGGCCCGACCGGGATCGTGGGCGTGATCCAGGACGCGTGCCGGGATGCGGGAATTCCCGCGGCGAGTCTCTGGGCGGCTGTGCCGCACTACGTCTCGCTGGCCCCGAGCCCGCGGGCCGCGCGCGCTCTCTGCGACCGGCTGGCGTCGCTCCTCGACGTTCCGATCGACACGACGGAGCTCTCCGAGGCGGAGGAGGCCTATTCCGATCAGGTCACGGAGGCCGTCTCCTCCGACAACGACACCGCTGCCTATGTCGAAGAGCTCGAGCGCCGGACCGACGAGCTCGATCTCGAGGAGCACGAGGACCTTCCCTCGGGCGACACCCTCGCCGCGGAGCTGACGCAGTTCCTGCGCGAACGCGACGAGGAGTCGGAGGAAGACTCGTCGCGCGAGCAGTAGCGGACGGCTTCGAGCCGAACGTGCCTAGCCGAATGTGAACGCGTAGCCGGCGACGCCGGGCGCGAAGCGCAGCTCGAGCAGGTGGTTCCCGATCTCGGGCCGCTCGACCAGCGTGTAGAGCCGGTCGCCCGTCACCGTGACCGTGCGCTCGGGCTTCCCGTCCACGAGCACCTGCACCGAACCCTTGCCGGTGAGGACGAGATAGACGTTGCGGGAGCGGTAGGAGAGCCGCAGCCGAGCGTCCTTGCCCGCGATGGCGCGCTCCTCCTCGACCTGCCAGCGTCCGCCGAGCGTGAGCTCGTTGTCGGCGAGCTTCGGCGCGGCGCGGTAGCTCAGCTCCTCGTCGGGCGCGATCTTCGTGCCCACGTACCGGTCGATCCGCGCGTGACCGAGGTAGCTCTCGGGCGTGACGAGGCCGCGCGGGCTCTCGTCCACGAGTGCCGCGGCGGCCGGAAGCTCGCCGCCTTCCTCGGCCAGGAGCTCCCGGATCGCGCTCTCGGTCTCGTCGTACTCGCCTTCCCCGAAGTGGAAGAGGCGCACGTTCCCCTGGCGGTCGATCAGGTACTTCGCCGGCCAGTACTGGTTGTGCCAGGCGTTCCAGGTCCCGTAGTCGCTGTCGAGCGCGATCGGGTACTTCAACCCGAGGCGCTTGGTGTTCTCGCGGACGTTCGACGGGACGCGCTCGAAGGCGAACTCGGGCGTGTGGACGCCGACGATCGTCAACCCAGACGCGCGGTAGCGCTCGTCCCAGGCCTTGATGTACGGGAACGTGCGGAGACAGTTGATGCAGGAGTACGTCCAGAAGTCGATCAGGACGACGCGGCCGCGGAGGCCTGCGAGCGTCAGCGGCTTCGAGTTGACCCAGCCGGCGAGACCGGCGAACTCGGGTGCCCGGCCGTAGTTCTCGAGGTCGCTTGTGGCGTTCTCGGCGAGGATCTCGGGAGCCCGCGCGCCGGTGAGATCTTCGAGCTCCCGCTGGGCGGCGTCCGAGCGCTCGATCCGCTCCTGCACCGCCTCGGTGTAGCCCGGAACGCGGGTCTGCAGATCCTGGTCGACGCCGAGCGCGATCGCGAGCGCCGCGAGCAGGACGAGGACGCCCGAGCCGCGGCGCACCGTCTCCGCGTGGGCGCGCAATGACTTCGCGGCCCGCTGCCCGGCAAGTGCGATCACGAGCATCGGCACCGCCGCGCCGATCGCGTACGAGATGGTGAGCAGGATCCCGTCGACCCCGAAGTCGCGCTTCGCTGCGATCACCGTGACGGCTGCCAGCACCGGGCCGGCGCACGGGACGAAGACGAGCCCGAGGCTGGCGCCGAGGAAGAAGCCGCCGCCGCGATCGCCCGCGCGCCGCCGGGTCAGGAACTGGAGCGGCCGCGCGAGCAACTCGCCGACCTGCGGTACGAGCAGCGAGAGTGCCACGAGCAGGAGCAGTGCGATCGCGAGGTTGCGGAGGAAGTCGTCGGGCAGCCCGACGAGGTCGAGCAGCCACGCGGCGAAGAGGGTGAAGACGGCGAAGCTGACGACGATCCCGGCGATGATCGCGAGCGGCTTGCGGCCGGTCGCGCCGCCCGCGAGGACGATCGGGAGAACGGGTAGAACGCACGGGGAGAGGGCGGTGACGATCCCCGCGACGAAGCCGATGGCGAGCAGGACGAGCACGCCGGAACGGTAGCCGTCGTCCCTTACGAGGGGGTTACGGATTCCGGCGCAGAGGCCGGAGTCTGAGCGTTGTCGCCGCCGTTGGAGCGCTCGTCGCCGTTCGCCTGGGAGGGCTTCCGTCGGCGTCGCCGGCGCGGCTTCGCAGGCTGCGCTCCGCTCGAGGGAGCGGAGCCGTTCGAGCTCGCTGCTGGCGTGGGCTGGGCGCCGCTACTCGGCTGGCCCTCGCCCGGCTTCTTCTTCTTGCGGCGGCGGCGCTGCTTGCGAGCGGGGGCCTTGGGCGCGGGCAAGTTGTCGGCGAGCGCGTTCGCGATCGCGGTCGTCTCGCCGAGCTCCTCACGGGCTCGGTCGAGCGCTCCCGTCGCGCGCGGCGTGTATCCGTCCGCGGAGGCGAGCAGCGCGGCGCCGACCTCGATCGCCAGGGCCTTCGCCACCTGCGCGAGGCGGCCGACGTTCTCCTCGTGCCGGTGCCCGCGCGAGTTCGCGACCGCGCCGAGCAGCCGCTTCGCCTCGGGGAACTCGGCGCTCGCGCGCCGGTCCTGCACCTTGCGTGTCGCCTTCGCGAGCTTCCACGTCCAGCGCTGGAGGATCTGGTCGGGCGCGTTCGCCTTCCCCTCGCCGATCGCGCGGAGCAGGATCCGCACCCCGGCGGAGCGATCCTTCTCCCACGGGGGCGCCTGGCTGACGAGCGTGACGAGGTCGTCGAAGTCGGCTCGCTCGACGATCATCGAGACGCGATCCTGGAGCGCGGTCATCCGCAGGCGGCGGTTCGGGTTCTCGGCGGCGCAGATCGAGAGGAAGGTCTCGAGCGCGACGCGGGAGGCGCTGGAGTCCATGAACTTCTTCGCGAACTCGGCGCGCTGGTCGAAGCGGATCTGGCGCCCGGCGATCGTCGCCCAGTAGCGCTGCTCGTCCTCGTCCAGGAACTTCGGGTCGATCCGCTGCCACTCGCGCTGGATCACGGCGAGCCGGCGGGCGACGTCGGCGGTGACCGGGACGAGCCAGTTCGCGGGCGAGAGCTGACGGCGAGCGCGACGCTGGACGCGGCGGCGAGGCGCGGGAGTGACCCGGGCGCCCTCGCGGTAGAAGTCGGCGTCGAGGAGCGAGTGGAGCGAGACGACGCGCTCGTTGTGAGTCGCGCCCTTGGGCGTGAAGTCGACGACGATCCCCGCTTCCTTGCGCGGTTGCGTCCGCATGATCCGGCCGATCCGCTGCTGGTAGATCCGCTTCGACGCGGTCGGGGCGAGGTGCATGCAGATCGTCGCGCGGGGAGAGTTCCAACCCTCGGCGAGGAGCATCGCGTTGATCAGGACGTTGAGGTCGCCGCGCTCGTACGCGGCGAGGGTCTCGGCGAGCCGGACAGGCGGGGTCTTGCCGGAGACGGCCTCCGCCTTCAGCCCGGCGGCGCGAAACTCCTGCGCCAGGTTGTACGCGTGGTCGACGCCGGCCGCGTAGACGATTCCCGGCGTCGAGCCGAAGCGCTCCCGGTAGAGGCTCGCGGCCGCCTGGTTCAGGGCCTGGTGGTCGAGCGCTGCGGCGAGCGCGCGCTCCTCGAAGTCGCCGCCGACGATCGGCACGGAGTTGATCGCCGCAGCGGGCGCGAGCCGGAGGCAGCGGAGCGGTGCGATCAGCCCGCGACGAGCAGCGTCGGCGAGCGGAAGGTCGTCGACCGAGGCGGGGAAGACGTCCGAGACCTGCTTCGCGATCAGCTGCTCGGTCGCGGTCATCCCGATGTAGATCGGCTCGGGGAAGCTGCGGATCGCCGCGCTCGTCTTCTCGCCGAGAGCCGTGTGGGCCTCGTCGCAGATCACGAGCTGGTAGGCGTTGCGGGAGAGGCTGCCGACGTGGCGCGCGAACCAGGCGTAGGTCTGGATCGTGATCGGATCTCGTCGAAGCGGCTCCATCCCCGTCTCGATCGCGTCGGTGAAGCGGTCGCCGTAGCCCTCCGTCGTCAGGTCGCCCTTGAACTGGGTGACGAGGAGCCGGCGGTGCGTCAGGATCAGGATCCCGAGCGAGCGGGCGGACTCGACGAAGCCGGCGGCGGCGATCGTCTTGCCGGAAGCCGTGGGGTGCCGGAAGCGGTAGCGGCGGACGGCGCCAGGATCCTCGCCCACGAAGCCGAGCTCGTCGTCGTCCTCGCCAGGCTCCTGTTCACCGAGGTCGTCGTCCTCCTCGATCTCTCCGTCCGCGTCGGCTGCGTGCCCGTTGCCGTTCTCCTCCTCCTCGGCGACGCGCTGGTTCGCGGAGATCAGCTCGGTGAGCATTCCGGCGAGCGCGTCGATCTGGTGGCGGCGCAGCTCGGTCCCGGCGGAGGTCGCGGGCGGCTTCGAGGTGAGGACGCGCTCGAGGCCGAGCATCAGGCCGAAGCGCACCTTCCAGC
>DATLXM010000045.1:0-66317 GCA_035575835.1 Gaiellaceae bacterium | reverse complement strand
CCACGTCGTCTCGACGTCGTTCCCGAGCGGGGTCACCATTCCGAGGCCGGTGACGACCACGCGTCTTCTGCCGTTGTCAGCGCTCATTCCGTCCCCTCACATTCCCAGGCCACCGTCGACGAGCAGCACCTCGCCCGTGATGAACGATGCCGCGTCCGAACAGAGGAAGCGTACAGCCCCGGCGATGTCGTCCGGCTCGCCGAGCCGGCCGAGCGGCGTCGCCCCGAGCATCGCGCCCGTCGCCTCCTCGGGGAGCCCCTCGGTCAGCTGCGTCTTCACGTAGCCGGGCGCGACGACGTTCGCGCGGACGTTCCGGGAGCCGAGCTCGCGGGCGAGCGACTTCGTGAAGCCGATGATCCCTGCCTTCGAGGCGGCGTAGTTCGTCTGGCCCCAGTTGCCGTGCACGCCGACGATCGAAGAGACGTTGACGATCGCGCCGGCGCGCTTCTTCATCATCGGTCGCGTCACCGCTCGACAGGTGTAGAAGACGGACGAGAGGTTCGTCTCGATCACCGTCCGCCAGTCGTCGTCGGACATCCGCGCCAGGACGCCGTCGCGGGTGAGGCCCGCGTTGTTGACGAGGATGTCGAGGTCGCCGGCCTCCTCGACGAGGCGCTTCGCTTCCTCGGGGTTCGAGACGTCCGCCTGGATCGCGCGGCCGCCGATCGCCGCGGCGAGGGCCTCCGCGTCCTCCTGCCCGGAGCGGTAGCCGACGACGACGGTCGCGCCGGCAGCCGCAAGCTCCGTCGCGATCGCCTTACCGATTCCCTTCGAGGCGCCTGTGACGAGCGCGTGCTTCCCCTCGAGCGATGCGAACGTCATGCCGTTTCCATCGCCTCCTCGACCTTGTTCAGGCCGGCGAGGTCGTTGACCGAGAACGTCTTCACGCTCCGGTCGATCCGTTTGAGGAGCCCCGAGAGGACGTTGCCCGGGCCCACCTCGACGAAGGTGCTGACCCCGCCTCGGATCAGTTCGGTCGCCGACTGGGTGAAGCGGACGGGCGCGGTCAGCTGGTCGACCAGGAGGGCGCCGAAGCGCTGGCAGGGCTCGATCTTGGCGGTCACCGTCGACATGAACGGCGCGATCGGCTCGTGGAAGCCGATCCGGTCGATCGCGGGGCGAAGCCGGTCGGCCGCACGCGCCACGAGCGGGCTGTGGAACGCGCCCGAGACCTTCAGCTTGATCGCTCGTCGAGCGCCGAGAGACTCGGCTTCGGCGCAGAGCTCCTCGACGGCGCTGTCCTCGCCTGAGACGACGATCTGGCCGGGGCAGTTGTAGTTCGCGGGCCACACCCCGAGGATCTTGCGGCAGAGGTTCTCGACGACCTCGTCCTCGAGGCCGAGGATCGCGGCCATCGAGCCCGGGTGCTGCCGCGCGGCCTCGGCCATCGCGAGCCCGCGCTCCCGCACCAGCCCGATCGCCTCGGCGTTCGACATCGCGGAGACCGACGCGAGCGCGGCGAACTCGCCGACCGAGTGGCCGACCACGATGTCAGGCTCGACCCCGCGCGCCTTCAGCGCCGCGAGGAGTGCCAGGCTCGTCGCGACGAGAGCCGGCTGCTGCACCTCGGTGTCCACCAGGTCCTCGATCGGAGCTTCGAAGCAGAGCCGCTCGAGGTCGAGCCCGGACGCCTCGCTGCCGAGCCGGTAGACCTCCATCGCCTCGGGCACCGCCTCCGCGATGTCCCTGCCCATCCCGGCCTCCAGGGAGCCCTGTCCCGGGAAGCAGAACGCCACTTTCGTCATGCAGCCTTTCCCTCCGTCCATTCGATCAAAGCTGAGCCCCAGGTGAGGCCCGCACCCATTCCCGTCATCAGCACCAGTTCACCCTCTCGCAGTCGCCCATCGGCTGCAGCGTCCGCGAGCGCGAGCGGAATCGAGCCCGAGGAGGTGTTGCCGTACTTGTGCACGTTGACGACTACCTTCTCCTCCGGGATCCCGAGCTTTCCCGCCGCGTAATCGATGATTCGCCGGTTCGCCTGGTGAGGGACGTAGACGTCGACGTCCTCGATCGTCTTGCCGCACTCGGCGAGGATCTTCTCCGCCGAGGCGACCATCACGCGGGTCGCGAACTTGAACACCTCGCGACCGTTCATCTTCACGAGCTTGTCCGCATTCTCGAAGTGGCGTGAGCCGCTGCCCGGGAGCCAGAGGTTCTCGCCGCCGCCTCCGTCGGCACCGAGCTCGAAGCCGAGGAAGCCCCCGTCCTCGACGCGCTCCATCACGACTGCCCCCGCTCCGTCACCGAAGAGGACGAGTGTGGAGCGGTCGTCCCAGTCGAGGATCTTCGAGAGCACGTCGCCCCCGATCACGAGCGCCCGCTTCGAGAGCCCCGAGGCGAGCATCGCGTAGGCCTGGGCGATCCCGTACATGAAGCCCGTACAGCCGGCGAGCAGGTCGTACGCCGCAGCGTCGGGCATTCCGAGCGAGTCGGCGAGAATCGCCGAGCTCGTGGGGAACATCATGTCGGGAGTCACCGTCGCGACGATGATCAGGTCGATCGACGCGGGCTCGACCCCGGCGGCCGCCATCGCCTTGACCGCGGCGGGACCTGCGATGTCGGTCAGCGCCTCGTGCTTCTCGGCGAAGCGACGCTCGCGGATCCCGGTGCGCTCGACGATCCACTCGTCGGTCGTGTCGACGAACTGCTCGAGGTCGACGTTCGTGAAGACCCTCTCGGGGACGTGGGTGCCGAGTCCCGTGATCCCGACGCGGGCTCCGTTCGCAGTCCCGATCACGAGGAGCGATCCACCGCGAAGGTGAGCGTCCCGCGGACGGCGAGCTCGCCTCCGACTGTGGCGCGAGCCTTTCCCTTTCCAATTGCGCCGCGCACGGTCTCGAGGTCGCACGTGAGCTCGAGCAGGTCGCCCGGACGGACGATTCGCTTGAAGCGGACGTCGTCGATCCCGGCAAAGAGTGCGAGCTTGCCGCGATTCTCCGGCTCGGAGAGGACGGCGACCGCGCCCGCCTGGGCGAGCGCCTCGACCATCTTGACGCCCGGCATGATCGGGTTCCCGGGAAAGTGCCCGGCGCAATCCTCCTCGGTCACGAGCTTGCGGGCGACCACGCGGGCGCCGGGGACGAGCTCGATCACCTCGTCGAGGAGGAGGAACGGATCGCGGTGCGGCAGGATCTGCTCGATCCCTGCCTTGTCGAGCGCGCCGTCGGTCATGCCGAGAGTCGCCGCTCGCCGATGTGCTCCCGGAGACCGTTCCGGGCCCGGTGGGCGTAGCACTTCGCTGTCCCGACGGGCATTCCCTCGGCATCCGCGATCTCTTCGAAGCTGTAGTCGAACGCGTCCTTGAGCACGAGAACCTTCGCCTGGGCGGGAGCGATCTCCGCGAGGCAGGCTCCGAGCTCTGCCCGGAGCTCGGCAGCCTCGACCTGACCGGCAGGGCCGAGCTCGCGGGAGACACGGCGATCCTCGTCGAGCGGCTCGCAGCGGCGGGCGAGCTGGCGCTGGGCGACGTCGCGGCACGCGTTCACCGCCAGTCGGTGCAGCCAGGTCGAGAACGCGGACTCGCCCCGGAACTGCGGCAGCTTCACGCAGAGCCGGGCGAGCGCATCCTGAGCCGCATCGCGTGCGTCCTCGGGATCCCGGAGGATGTGATGCGCGATCCGCTCGACCCTGGCGGCGTGGCGCTCGCAGAGAGCCGCGAGCGCGCGGGCGTCGCCGTCCTTGGCGCGGCGGACGAGAATCGGATCGCTGAGCCGCTCGTAGACGAGCGGGGCGTCCGGCCGCAGGTCACGGCCGAGCGGGCGGGGACGGAGGAGGGCGGGCTGCAGCACGCCTCCTATGCTATTCCGTCTACCTCTTCGAAACAGGGCTGCTGGCGTTCCCGGCCGCATCCCAGGCCACGATCTTGACGATCCCGAGCCGTGGCACGTTCGGAAGCGGCACGGTGCCCGAGGTGGTGATCTCGCGGACGAGCGTGCGGCCGCCGGCGCGCAGCGTCAGCTCGGCCGGCTCGGAAAGCGAGACCTTGAGCGGGAAACGCTGGAGGATCTTGACCTTCGGCGCCTTCGTATCGGCGATGAGCGGCGACGTGATCGACGCGGTCCCGATCGTGTCCGTCGCCTCGAGGACGACCTCGTAGCCGCCGTCGAGGAGCCGGCCGACCCGCTTCGTCCCGTCCCATTCGAGGCGCTGCGGGCCGGGTTGCAACGGGCCGGAGAACGGGGTCGCGACCCACTTCCCTCCGCGGAGGACCTTGAGGCGGACCTCGGCGGCCGAGCTGAGGACGAAGCCGAAGCCGGCGCGGTCGGCGCGCCCGTCGCCATTCGGGGAGAAGGCTGCCCGGGCCGGCGCGAACGAACCGAGCGTCCGGGTGACCGCGACCTCGACCGAGCCCGACGCGATTCGTCCGCCGGTTCCCTTCGCCTCGAAGGAGATCGTGTAGATCCCGTCGGGGAGGTCGAGTGCGTCGAAGGCGACGACGTGCTCGCCGGCCTTCCGGTAGGCCTTCGAGAGGGTGGCGACTGTCTCTCCGGCGACGTTCTGCGCTGTGACGAGGACGTTCGCCCCGTCGTTCAGCGTGTAGGTGATGCTCGTCGCGTCGGCCGCGCCGTCGTCGTTGGGGGAGATCGTCTCCGGGTCGGCGGCGAGCCCGACGATCGTCAGCTCCCCCGTCGGGGTCGTCACGCTGCCCCTACCGAGCCCGCCCGTCACCGGCAGTGCGTCGCCCGCTTCGATCGCGTAGGTGTACGGGCCGCGCGGCGAGAGGCTCGCGTCCCAGGTCCAGTCGATCGCCGCGCTCTGGCCGCTCGTCCCGGCGACCGTGATCCCGCTCGCGTCCACGACGTCGATCGTCCACGGCTGGGCGGAGGAGACGCGAGCCCGGAAGCGCACCTTGCCGGGAACGGAGCCGGTCACGACCGGTGCGTAGAGCTTCGGCAGCCCGACGCGCTGGGCGTTCCCGGCGAGCCCGTTCAGGAGGTTGTAGAGAGCCGTCCCGGGACAATCGGTGAAGCCGGTGTCCCGGTGCCCTGAGACCGCCCGCAGGAACACCGGGACGCCCGAGGGGAAGCGCTGGTTCCCGTTCGAGATGAACGAGAGCGTCGAGAGCGGATCGACGTGGGCGGCGTCGAGCCGCCAGGCCAGGACTCGCGCGAGCGCGTCGCGCGCGGTCTGGGCCACGCTCAACGATCCGTACTCGCCGAGCACCGCGACGCCGACCGATCCGGTGTTGAACCCCTCGGCGTGCGCCCCGACGACGTTCTTGTCGATCCCCCCGAAGCGTCCCTCGAAGACCTTGCCGAAGCGATCGACGAGGAAGTTGTAGCCGATGTCGTTCCAGCCGTTCCCCTTGACGTGGTAGATCTCGATCCCGCGCACGATCGCCGCCGACTCGGCCGCGTCGTAGCCGTTGGAGCCAGCCGTGTGGTGGACGATCCCGACCCGGATCGTGGACGCGAAGCTCGGCTTCGCACGCCGGATCGATTCGTCTGCCTTCCAGCCCGCGCGGGGCACGATCGCCGGTGAGCCGGCCCGCTGGAGCGTCCGGGCGGGCACGTACGAGGCGGGGCTGCGGACGAGATGGGCACGAAGCCTGCTGACGCTCCCGGTCGTCCGGTACTCGATTCGGTTCGAGGCGCCGACCCACCAGGGGTTGCCGAGCCGCCAGCCACGCGAAGCGCCCCGCTCGGCGCTGCCGGCGTCGGGCCGATCCTCCTCCTCGGGCGCGGCCGCCACCCACGCACTCCAGCGACCAGCGAGCGAGCGCGTCCTGAACTGGACAGCGCCCGACCCCCGCCAGTGAAGGCCGACCAGATCGAAGCGGGTCGCCGGCGCGCTCGCAAGGGTCCTCGCGCCGTGCAGCGGAACCTCCCGGATCGTGATCGACGCCTCGCCGGCCCGTGCCTGCGCAGGCAGTAGCAGGGCGGCGAGGCAGGGGATGAGCAAGAATTTTTTCATGGTGACAGGCCCAGAGTGGCGACGATCTTCTTCGCCGACAAGCGCTGTGCCCCTCGTTTGACCGAATCCTTACAGGAGGGGCGCAGGTACGATTCCGGTGCCGTGGCCGCTCCCCTCGTGCGGGGTTCGACGCTTCTCCTCGTGGCTCTCGCCGCGGCGCTTGCGTTCTCGAGCGCCGCCGGCGCTTCCGAGGGCCGCGTCCTCGTGGCCGAGTTCCAGAACGATGTCAACCCGGTCACCCAGGACTATTTGCTCGACGCGATCGAGCGCGGAGAGCGGGAGGGCTATGCCGCGGTGGTGATCGAGATGGACACCCCGGGAGGGCTCGGCTCCTCGATGCGCTCGATCGTGAGGAGGATCCTGGCCGCGCAGGTGCCCGTGATCGTCTACGTCGCCCCCGCGGGTTCGAGCGCCGACTCGGCGGGCGCCGTGATCGGGATGGCCGCGGACGTGCTGGCGATGGCCCCACAGACGAACATCGGCTCCTCGACGCCGATCACGACGGGCGGCGAGGACTTCTCGAAGGACTTACGGCGGAAGGTCGTGAACGACGCCGCCGCCTACATCGGCGAGCTCGCGCGGGAGCATGGGCGCAACGTGGGCGAGGCCGAGCGAATGGTGCGCGAGGCGTCGAACCTCGGCGCGCGGGAGGCGTTACGACGGAACGTGACCGACGTCGTCGCAACCGACTACGCCGACCTCTTCCGCCAGATCGACGGCGAACGGACTCGACCGAAGGGGCTGACCCTGGCGACGCCTTCTGGCACTGGCATCGACCGGATCGAGATGTCGACCTGGAAGCGGATCCTCGACGTCCTGATCGACCCGAACATCGTCGCGCTGATGCTCTCGCTCGGCCTGATCGGGATCGTGGTCGAGCTCTGGAACCCGGGCCTGATCTTCCCCGGCACCGTCGGTGCGCTCTCGCTGATCGTCGGGTTGTACGGACTTCAGGTGCTGCCGGTCTCCGCAGCGGGGGTGCTCCTGATGCTGCTCGCCGCCGCGTTCTTCGTCGCAGAGGCCTTCATCGTCAGTCACGGGGCGCTCTCGGTGGCCGGCGCCGTCACGTTCGTCGTCGGCTCGTTGCTCCTGTTCGACCCGGCAGGCGAGGCGTATCAGGTTTCGATCCAGGTCTCGCTCGCGATCGCCCTGACCTTGGCGGGTCTCTTCGGCTTCGGGATCGCCAAGGCCGCGCGAGCGCGAAGCTCGCCGGCGGCGGTGGGAACGCATCGGCTCGTCGGCGAGGCGGCACAGGTGCGGGCAGGCGGGCTCGTATTCGTGGACGGCGAGCTCTGGCGCGCTCGCTCCGCCGACGGCTCTCCCCTCTCGGCCGGAGCCTCCGTGCGCGTACAGTCGGTGCAGCAGGAGGACCTCGAACTCGTCGTGACCAGTCCCGATCCGCCGAAAGGACCCGAATGATCACCCTGATCGCGCTCGCTGCTGTCGTCTTCATCCTCGTGATGTTCCTGTTCTCGGCGGTGAAGGTCGCACGCGAATACGAGCGCGGCGTCGTCTTCCGGCTCGGGCGCCTGCTCCCGGAGCCGAAGGGCCCGGGGCTCTTCATCCTGATCCCCGTGATCGACCGGATGGTCAGGGTCGACCTGCGCACGATCACGCTCAACGTGCCTCCGCAGGAGGTGATCACCAAGGACAACGTCCCCGTCCGCGTGAACGCCGTCGCCTACTTCCGGATCGTGGAGCCGAAGAATGCGATCGTCCAGGTCGAGAACTTCATGGTCGCGACCTCGCAGATCGCGCAGACCACCCTCCGCTCGGTGCTCGGCCAACACTCGCTCGACGAGCTCCTCTCCGAGCGGGACAAGATCAACGTGATCCTCCAGAACATCATCGACGAGGCCACTTCTCCCTGGGGCGTCAAGGTCTCGGTAGTCGAGGTCAAGGACGTCGAGATTCCGGCGAGCATGCAGCGGGCGATGGCCCGGCAGGCCGAGGCCGAGCGTGAGCGGCGGGCGAAGATCATCGCCGCCGAAGGCGAGTTCCAGGCCTCGCAGAAGCTCTCGGAGGCGGCCGACGTGATGGCCAAGTCTCCGATGGCCTTGCAGCTCCGCTACCTGCAGACGCTGCTCGAGATCGGGGCAACGAACTCGACCACGATCGTCTTCCCCGCACCGATCGACATGCTCACCGCCTTCATGGGCAAGGCCAGCGGAAACACCGGGTCGAGCTAGCCGTCTCCAAAAGGTCCGGGAACAGACGGAGCCGCGAAGCGGCTCCCTTCAGGGGTCTTGCGCGAACAGAATCCGCTACTGCGGATTCTGTTCTTGCGCCGAACGAAACCGCCGGGCAGCGTCGATCGCGGCGCCGAGGTTCAGGCCCTTGTCCTTCGCCTGCTTGATCAGCATGACGGTCTCGAGCGCCTCGATGTCGTAGATCCGCTGCTTCTTGCCCTTGGTCGGGATCTGCGCCTTGTTCGTCCAGTAATCGAGCTGCATCTTGGAGATGCCCGCGATCTGACAGACCTGGCCCAGGTAGAGCTCGATCTTCTCGAGATGCTCGGACAGATTTACTGGTTCAAGTAGATCCAGCTGGTTGCTGTAAGCCATATCGATCCCTCTATCGGCACGTAGCGCGACCCCTCAAGAGAGAGATATACACCGTTTTCCTGTTTTTGGGAAGCGGGAGCAGCAGCTTTCCGTAGGTTCCCGCCGAAGTTCACCCTTCAGGGGGAGGCCGCTCAGTCCTCGGCGCTGGGGGAAAAGCCGTCCTCGTCGAACTGCGGGTCGGCCGTCGGCTCGATCCCCGCCTCGAGCGCCGCGTTCGCCGCAGCCTCGATCGAAGCCTCCGCGCCCGTGTCGCTCTCGACGACCGGCGCGAGGCTGGAGACGATCTCGTCCCCTTTGAGGCGCATCACGATCACGCCCTGGGTGCTCCGACCGGCGCGGCGAATCCCCTCGACCGGCATCCGGATCACGGTTCCGCCCGTCGAGATCAGCATCACGGCGTAGCCGTCGCGGACGACCCGAGCGCCAGCGAGCTTGCCCTTCGCCTCGGTCAGCTGCACCGTCTTCACTCCGAGGCCACCGCGGCCCTTCTTCGGGTACTCGTGGAGCGGCGTCCGCTTGCCGTAGCCGTTCTCGGTCACGACGAGCAAGTCGGCGTCGTCCTCGGCCACGTTCACCTCGATCACCTCGTCGCCCGTGCGCAGGTTCATCCCCCGCACGCCGGAGGCGGAGCGGCCCATCGAGCGGACGTCGGTCTCGTGGAAACGGATCGCCTGGCCGGCGCGGGAGACCATGATGATGTCGTCGTCCCCGTCGGAAAGCCGGACGCCGATCAACTCGTCGTCCTCGCGCATCCGGATCGCGATGATCCCGTCGGCCCTCAGCGGCGTGTTGTACTCGAGGAACTCGGTCTTCTTGACGACGCCGCCCTTGGTCGCGAAGACGAGGTATTTCGACTCCTTGTAGTCGCGCGTCGCGATCACCGCGCGCACCGACTCGTCCTGGCGGAACGGGAGCAGATTGACGATCGCGCGGCCCTTCGACTGGCGCGAGCCGAGCGGGAGCTCGTGCACCTTCAGCCGATAGACCTTGCCGACGGTGGTGAAAAAGAGGATGTAGTCGTGCGTCGAGGCGACGAAGAGATGCTCGATGAAGTCCTCGTCCTTCAGGTCCATCCCCATCACGCCCTGCCCGCCCCGGCGCTGCTCGCGGTAGGTGGTCACTGGAAGGCGCTTGATGTAGCCCGAGCGCGTGATCGCGATCACCATGTCCTCCTCGGCAATCATGTCCTCGAGCGAGAACTCCCCTTCGGCCGCGATGATCTCGGTCCGCCGGTCGTCGTTCTTCGTCCCGTAGATCGTCTTGATCTCGGAGAGCTCCTCGCGGATCAGGCCGTCGATCCGGGCGGGGTTGCCGAGGATCGCCCGGAGCTCGGTGATCCGCTCCTGGAGGTCGTTGAACTCGTCCTCGACGCGCTTGCGCTCGAGGCCGGTGAGGGCGCGTAGGCGGAGATCGAGAATCGCGGTCGCCTGGATCTCGGAGAGCGCGAAGTTGGACATCAGGCTGGTGCGTGCATCGTCGGTGTCGTTCGCGCCCCGGATGATCCGGATCACCTCGTCGAGGTTGTCGAGCGCGATCAGGTAGCCCTGGAGGACGTGCGCCCGGTCCTCGGCCTTGCGCAGCTCGAACTTGGAGCGGCGGGTGATGATCTCGCGCTGATAGTTCAGGTAGTGCGTGACGAGCTCGAGCAGCGAGAGCGTCTTCGGGACGTTGTCGACGAGGGCGACGGCGTTGTAGCCGAAGGTCGACTGCAGGGCCGTGTGCTTGAAGAGCTTGTTCAGGACGACCTGCGGGATCGCGTCGCGCTTGAGCTCGATCTGGATCCGCATCCCGGTGCGGTCGGAGTGGTCGGCGAGATCCGAAACCTCCGTGATCACCTTCTCGCCGACGAGGTCGGCGATCTTCTTGATCACACCGGCGTCGCCGCCCTTCTTCACCCCGTACGGGAGCTCGGTGACGATGATTGCGTTCTTGCCGCCGCGCAGTTCCTCGATGTGCGCCCGGGCGCGCATCACGATCCGGCCCCGCCCCGTGCGATAGGCGTCGCGGATCCCACCGCGTCCGACGACGATCGCGCCCGTGGGGAAGTCTGGCCCCTTGACGTGCTTCATCAGGTCTTCGACGTTCGCCTCTGGCTTGTCGATCAGCTCCACGATCGCCCCCACGATCTCGCCCAGCCGGTGCGGCGGCATGTTCGTCGCCATCCCGACCGCGATCCCGGAGGAGCCGTTCACAAGCAGGTTCGGGAAGCGCGAGGGAAGCACGTTCGGGACGCGTCGCGACTCGTCGTAGTTCGGCACGAAGTCGACGGTGTCGGCATCGATGTCGCGGAGCATCTCGGTCGCGATCCGGGAGAGCCGCGCCTCGGTGTAGCGCATCGCTGCCGGCGGGTCGTCGTCGACGGAGCCGAAGTTGCCCTGGCCGTCCACGAGCGGGTAGCGCAGGCTGAACGGCTGCGCCATTCGGACGAGCGTGTCGTAGATCGACGCGTCGCCGTGGGGGTGGTACTTGCCCATCACGTCGCCGACCGTTGCGGCGGATTTCTTGTGCGGGCGGTTCGGCTGCAGGCCAGCCTCGTGCATTCCGAAGAGGACGCGCCGGTGCACGGGCTTGAGCCCGTCGCGAACGTCGGGCAACGCGCGCCCGACGATCACGCTCATCGCGTAGTCGAGATAACTCGAGCGCATCTCCAGCTCGAGTTCGCGCGGCTCGATCCGATCGCCGCCGAGCCCGCCGGGGACGGTGTCACTCATCGGTCAGCCACCTAGACGTCCAGGAACCGAACGTCTCGTGCGTTCTCTTCGATGAAGGCGCGCCGAGGCTCGACCTGGTCGCCCATCAGCGTGGAGAAGAGCCGGTCGGCGGCAGACGCGTCCTCGACGTCGACCCGGATCAGGAGGCGGCGCTGCGGATCCATCGTCGTCTCCCAGAGTTGCTCCTCGTTCATCTCGCCGAGCCCCTTGAAGCGCGAGAGTGCGAGGCCCTCCTTCGCGAGTTCGAGCGCCTCGATTCGCAGCGCGCCGAAGGTGCCGGCAGTGCGGTGCTTCTTCCCCGCGGCGAGCCGGTAGGGCGGCGTGCCGACGACCTCGACGAGCTTTGCGTACGCCTTGCGGAGGTTCGCATAGATCGGGGAGGCGACGAGGTCAGCGGGAACGGTGATGTGCGTGGCGGCACTCGTCTCGGTCTCGACCACCTTGACCTCGATCGATCCCTCGGCGCGGCCGAGGATCGAGAGCGCGTAGCCGTTATCGACCGCCGCGACGACGGCGTCGTCGAGGTCGCCGATCGAGCCGAAGCTGGATTCGACGAGGCGGTGGGTGACCATGAAGTCGGCGGGGCCGGCGCCGAAGTCGGCGCGCAGGCGGCCGAGCCAGCCTTCGAACTCGGTCAGCGCGCGCACGAACCGGCCCCAGCGTGCCTCGGTCAGCTTCAACTGCTCACCGCTGTACGAGGTGATCTCGAGCTCGCCGACGCGTTCGCGAACCAGGAGCTCCTCGAGCTGCGAGTCCTTCTCGAAGTAGAATTCCTGATTTCCCAGCTTGACCTTGTAGAGCGGCGGGACGGCGATGAAGATGTGGCCGCGATCGATCAGCTCGGGCATCTGGCGGTAGAGGAAGGTGAGGATCAACGTCCGAATGTGGGAGCCGTCGACGTCGGCGTCCGTCATCACGATCACCTTGTGGTAGCGGAGCTTCGCGATGTCGAACTCGTCCCCGAGCGACGTCCCGATCGCGGTGATCATCGCCTGGATCTCGTTGTTCGAGAGAACCTTGTTGATCCGGTTCTTCTCGGAGTTGATGATCTTCCCGCGCAGGGGGAGGATCGCCTGATAGGCACGGTCGCGGCCCATCTTGGCGGAGCCGCCGGCGCTGTCGCCCTCGACGATGAAGAGCTCGGCGGCCTCGGGGTCCTTGATCGAGCAGTCGGCGAGCTTCCCCGGTAGCGACATGCTCTCGAGCGCGCTCTTGCGGCGGGTCAGCTCGCGGGCCTTGCGTGCAGCCTGGCGGGCGCGCTGCGCCGAGATCGTCTTCGCGATCAGGAGCCGCGCGTCCTGCGGGTTCTCCTCGAGGAACTGGGCGAGCTTGAGGTTCACGACCTGCTTGACGAGGCTCTCGATCGGCGGGTTGCCGAGCTTCGTCTTCGTCTGCCCCTCGAACTGGGGGTTGCGCAGCTTGACCGAGATCACGGCCGCGAGCCCCTCGCGCACGTCCTCGCCCTCGAGGTTGTCTTCCCTCTCCTTCAGGAGCCCCTTCTCACGCGCATATCGATTAAGCGTGCCGGTGAGCGCGGCGCGGAAGCCGGAGAGATGCGTGCCGCCCTCGTGCGTGTTGATGTTGTTCGCAAACGAGAAAACCGACTCGACGTACGAGGTATTCCACTGCATCGCGACCTCGACCGCGCCGTCCGCGTTCTCGCCCTCGAAGTAGACGATGTGCTTGTGAACCGGGTCCTTCGAGTCGTTCACGTACGCGACGAAGTCCCTGATTCCGCCCTCGGCATAGAACTCGTGCCGGTCCTCGCCCTCGCGCTCGTCCACGAGAGCGATGCGCAGGCCCTTGGTGAGGAACGCGGTCTCGCGGAGTCGCTGGACGAGCGTCTGGGTCGAGAGCTCGAGCTGCTCGAAGATCTCGGCGTCGGGCATGAAGAAGATCGTCGTGCCCGTGTCGTCGGCGGTGCCCACGACTTCGACGTCGGTCTGGGGGACACCGCGAGAGAACTCCTGCCGGTACAGGTTGCCGTCGCGTCGGACCTCTGCGACGAGTCGCTCCGAAAGCGCATTCACGACCGAGACGCCGACGCCGTGGAGGCCGCCGGAGACCTTGTAGCCGTCGCCGCCGAACTTGCCGCCCGCGTGCAGCTTGGTCAGGACCACGGTCAGCGCGGACTCGCCGGTGTCGGCCATCGCGTCGACCGGGATGCCCGAGCCCCAGTCCTTGACCGTGACGGAATTGTCCGGATGGAGGGTGACCTCGATCCGCTCGTTCCGGCCGGCGAGCGCCTCGTCCACGGAGTTGTCCACGACCTCGTAGACCAGGTGGTGGAGGCCGCGCGGGCCGGTCGAGCCGATGTACATCCCCGGTCGCAACCGGACGGGCTCGAGCCCCTCCAGAACGGTGATGTCTTTGGCGGTGTAGTCAGTTTCGGTCATGAAAAAAGCCCTGCAAATAAAGCTTTTGCGGGCATAGAAGAGTGTATCAGAAATCGCGGTCGGAGCGGGCCTCGCGGCGGCCCCGTGCGAGGCTCGCGGCGGCGGCCCGGGCGACGATCTCGCGCAGCTCGGCGTCCTCGATCCCGGCCGCGAGGAGGACGCCTTCAGCGGCGTCCTCGGGACCAACCTCAGGAGGCGTCGGCACCCGCTCCTCGGCGGGTGCAGCAGCCTCTGCGGGCACAGGGCCCGGAACGAACCGGATCGTCCGCGGAACCTCCTCGCCGACCTCTTCGCGGAGGCGTCCGAGAATCTCCCCGGAGAGCATCCCGAGCTGGAAGGCCCAGACCGAGTCGGTGGTGTGGACGATCAGGGTGCCGTCGCGGGCGAGCCGGGAAGGCCATGCTCGACGCGCGTTCTCCTCACCGACCGCGGCGGGCCAGGCCCGGACGTAGGCGACCATGTCGCCGCCCATCCCGATGTCCGCCGGCCCAAACCGGCGCAGCTCGCGTTTGACGTGTCCGTCCAGCCTGTCCATCACGAAACCGAGGCCATCAGACGACGGTCACGGCGCCGGGGGTGACCGCGAGCAGCTGCGCGGGCTCGAGGGGAAGCGCCTCTGCGCCGGTCGCGGTGACGATCGTCTGCCCTACCCGGCCGATCCGTTCGGCCAGAGTGCGGCGGCGGGTCGCGTCGAGCTCGGAGAGGACGTCGTCGAGCAGGACGAGCGGGGCGACCCCGCGCCGCTCGGCGAGAACCTCCGCCTCAGCGAGCAGGAGCGAGAGCACCGCGAGCCGCTGCTCGCCCTGCGAGCCGAAGCTCCGGAGCTCGCGGTCGCCCGAGCGGACGGTCACGTCGTCCAGGTGCGGACCAAGGCCAGTGATCCCACGCTCGACGTCCCGGTCGAAACGCGACTCGAGGGCCTCCACGGTCGGCGGCTCCCCCGTCGCGGAGAGCGTCGCGTCCGGAAGCCCGAGCTCGTCAGCGCGCTCCGCGAATGCGGGCGCGAGCAGCTCGATCGCCTCGACCCGGGCGGCGACGACCTGCGACCCGAGGGTCGCGACCTGCTCGGTCCAGGGCGCCACGGTCTCGCGGCTCGAGAGCCGCAGGCCGACTCTGCGTAGAGCGGCGTTTCGCTGGCCGACCGCGGCCGCGTAGTCGACCGGCAGCGACTGGCGATTCGGAAGCAGCCGGGAGAGCGCGCGGTCGAAGTACGCGCGCCGCGCCGCGGGGCCGCCCTTGACGACCGCGAGTCGGTCGGGCGTGAAGACGAGAGTGGAGACCTCCGTCCGGAGCTGCTCCGCCGAGCGAAGCGCGGCGCCGTTCACTTTCGCGCGTTTCCCCTGCTGCGGCTGCAGCGTCACCTCGAGCTGGACGGGCCTGCCCGCTCGATCGCCGGCGAGCGCGACCCTGGCTCCATCGGCGCCGAGGCGGACGAGTTGCGCGTCGGCCCGCGTCCGCGGCGAGAACCCCTGGGTCCCGACGTGGAGCGACTCGAGCAGGTTCGTCTTCCCAGCCCCGTTCGAGCCGGTCACGAGCACGAGCCCCGGTTCCAGCTCGAGCTCGAGGCGGGCGTAGGAGCGAAAGTTGCGGAGCGAGACCGTCCGGACGATCAGCGCCGGCTAACCAGCGAGCCTGATCGGCATGATCAGGTAGGTGAAATCCCCGGCCGGGTCGACGAGGATCGCCGGTCGCAGTGGGTTGATCAGCTTCACGAGGACGTCGTCGCCGAGGATCGAATCGACGCCGTCCCGGAGGAAGTCGGCGTTGAACCCGATCACGAACTCCTCGCCCGTGTAGGGCACCGGCAGCGACTCCTTCGCCTCGCCGACGTCCTGGGTCTGGGCCGACACGGTCAGCTCGCCTTCGGCGAAGCGAAGGCGGAGCGGCGAGTTGCGCTGGGCCATGACCGAGACCCGGCGCACGACGTCGCCGAGCTCCGCCCTGGCGACCGTGAGCTCGACCTCGAAGGTCTCGGGGAGTAGCTGGCGGTAGTTCGGGAACTGGCCGTCGATCCGCCGTGTGGTCAGCCACGCGTCTCCGGTTCCGAAGACCACGTGGTTCTCGTGTACGCCGAGCTCGATCGTCTCGGCGCCGCCCGCGAGCCGCGAGAGCTCCTGGAGCGCTCTGGCCGGGATGATCGCCTCGAGCTCCGGTGCGTCACCGCCGAGATCGGTCTCCTTGACGGAGAGTCGGTACGAGTCGGTCGCGACCATCACGAGCTTGCCGGCCTCGAAGCGAACGAGGATCCCGGTCAGGACGGGGCGCGACTCGTCGCGCGAAGCCGAACGGGCGACCCGGCCGATCGTGTCGAGCAGCGCCTCGCGATCGATCGCGTGCAGCTGGGCCTCGATCGCCGGCAGGCGGGGAAAATCCTCGGCGGCATACGTGTTCAGCCGGTAGCTCGCGGTGCCCGAGGCGATGTGCGCGACACCCTCGTCCGGGCGGTACTCGAGCTTGACCTCGCTCTCCGGCAACAGGCGGGCGAGATCGACGAGGAGCTTTCCGGGAATCACGACCGCACCGTCGCCCTCGACCTGGGCGTCGAGGGTCGTTCGCAACGAGACCTCCATGTCGGTGGCGGCGAGCGAGAGGGTGCCCCCTTCGGCGGTGAGGAGGATTCCCGAGAGAACCTGAACCGTGCCTCGGCTCGAGACGGCGCGCGAGACGACGCCGAGCTTCGCGACGAGCTCGTCCTTCGCCACGGTGATCTTCATTCCCGTTCCTGGGCTCGGGACAACCGCCTCTTCGATCTCGATCTCCGACTCTTTCATTTCTACCCCGTGGCTCTCTGGTGCCTCGCCTCCGGGCTCCACGGCCTCCGCCTCTGACTTGATCATTCTTCTTTAAATCCTCTCGTAGCAGTCATAGGGAGTGTGGACGACGGGGAAGACGGCATCGCCTGGGGCCACGAGCCGGTTTGCGCGGTGGGTCCACGCGGTGGACAAACGAGAGCTTCGCACAGGACAAACCATGTTCAGGGAGGTTTCCACAGAAATCATCCGGCTTGCTTGATCCGAGCGGTTAGTTCCTGCACAAGGTTGTACACAGAGCGATCCTCTCGAATCATCCCCTCGATCTTGGCGTTCGCGTGCATCACGGTCGTGTGGTCGCGGCCGCCGAACTCCTTCCCGATCTTGGGGAGCGAGGAGTCCGTGAGCGCGCGCGAGAGGTACATCGCGACCTGGCGTGGGTAGGCGATCGCCTGGGAGCGCTTGGCCGAGCAGAGCTCGTTGATCGTCATCCCGAAGCGCTCGGAGACCGTTTCCTGAATGCTCCTGATCGAGATCTCGACCGCCTGGCCCTGAGGGAAGACGTCCTTGAGCACGTCCTCGGCGAGCTCGACCGTCATCGCCCGGCCCGTGAGTGAGGAGAAGGCGACGACGCGCGTCAAGGCCCCCTCGAGCTCGCGGATGTTCGTCGTCACGCGTTCGGCGACATAGGTGAGGACATCGGGGTCGGGGACATGGATCTGGTCCGTCTTCACCCGCTTGCGCAGGATCGCGATCCGCGTCTCGAGGTCCGGCGGCTGGATGTCCGTGATCAGGCCCCACTCGAACCGCGAGCGCAGGCGCTCCTCGAGTGTCGCGATCTCTTTCGGGGGCCGGTCGGAGGAGAGCACGATCTGCTTGCCGGCCTCGTAGAGCGTGTTGAACGTGTGGAAGAACTCCTCCTGCATCCGGTCTTTGCCTTCGAGGAACTGGACGTCGTCGACGAGGAGCACGTCATAGGTCCGGTAGCGCTGCTTGAACCCCTCGATCCGCTTGTCGCGGAGCGAGTTGATGAAGTCGTTCATGAACGTCTCGCTCGTCACGTAGCGCGCAGTCAGGCCGTTTCCGTGCTCACCGACGTACTGGCCGATCGCCTGGAGCAGATGCGTCTTCCCGAGCCCTGTCGAGCCGTAGATGAAGAGCGGGTTGTAGGCCTGGGCGGGCGCCTCCGCGACCGCGAGCGCGGCGGCGTGGGCGAATCGGTTGGACGAGCCGATCACGAAGAGGTCGAAGGTGTACTTCCCGTTCATCCCTCCGGACGCGGCCGGCTCCGGGGGGCGCACGAGAACTGGGGCCTCGTCCGAGTCGGAGCGGTCGCGCTCGACCGGCGCCGCGGGCGCGAAGTCGCGCACGGTGAGCCTCACGCTGCGCTCGTGCCCGGTCGCGTCCTTGACGGCGGCACGGATCAGGCCGAGGAAATGACCTTCGATCCACTCCCGGGTGAAGTCGTTCGGGACCGCGAGGGTGAAGGCGTCGTCGGAGAGCTCCGCGCCGCCCGCCTCGGCGAACCAGGTGCCGAAAGTCTGTTCGTTGAGCGCCCCCTTGAGCCGGCCCGAAACCTCTTCCCACAGGCTGTCCGCAGTCAGCTCGATCTGGTGCTCCACGCCGGCGCGACTCCTTTCACAGCTCGTAGGGAATGGCGAGCATACCAGCGTCCACGAGGCGTCTCAACCCGGCCGACCGGAGACAAAACACCTTCCGAGCAGGGGTTTTCCGACGTCCACATTGTTATCCACACCTGGGGAGAACCTGTGGGTTGCAGTCGGTCGCGGTGCCCGTTTGCGGCCCTTTCCCCGCCGCGCCTCCCCTGTGGAAAACGGGTTCGCGTCGGTGTCGTCTATACTTTTCGCGCCCGCCACCCGGCGGCTTTTTTCCGAGCGGAAGCGACTCTCACCGTGAAACGCACCTATCAGCCCAATGTCCGGCGGCGCAAGCGCAAGCACGGCTTTCGTGCCCGGATGTCCACGGGCGCCGGCCAGGCGATCCTGAAGCGCCGCAGGGCGAAGGGCCGCAAGCGGCTCTCTGCCTGACGCCGGCCCGGCACCGATTCCAGGAACCGCCATCTCCAAGGACACAGCGCAGCGCCGGAACCGCCTCTCCCGCTCCCGGGACTTCGACGCCGTCTACCGGCAGGGCCGCTCCACGACGACGCGCTACCTCGTCCTCTACTGGTTCCCGCGGGCCGAGGACGACGACGCGACCGAGCCGAGACTCGGGCTGGCCGTGCCGAAGTCCGTCGGGAACGCCGTCGTTCGCAGCCGGGTCAAGCGCCAGCTGCGTGAGACCTGGAGCGAGCTCCTGCCGCTCGCAAAGACGACCCACGACTACGTTCTGGTCGCCCGTCCCGGGCTCGCCGAGCCCGCAGATACCCGCGGACAGGCGTGGCTCGTCGAGCAGGTGACCGAAGTGCTCGAGAAGGCGACGGTGTGAGGATCCTCGGGATCGGCCTCGTGCACGCCTGGCGCCAGACACTCGGGCGGCTGACGCCTCCGGACACCTGCAAGTACCACCCGAGCTGCTCTCAGTACGCGCTCGACGCGTTCGCAAAGCACGGGCTCGTGAAGGGCTCTGCGAAGGCAGGCTGGCGTCTCCTTCGCTGCAACCCGTGGAGCCACGGCGGAGTCGATTACGCGTGATCGTCGCCGGCATCCTCAGTCCGCTCGAAGACCTGCTCACGTGGGCACTGACGAACCTGCACGAGACGGTCGGCCTCTCCTGGGCCTGGTCGATCGTCGCGCTCGTCGTGATCGTGCGGATGCTGCTCGTACCGCTGACCGTGCGCCAGATCCACTCGATGCAGAACCTCCAGGTCCACGCGCCGGAGATGAAGGCCCTGCAGACGAAGTACAAGCACGACCGCCAGAAGATGAACCAGGAGCTGATGGCGTTCTACAAGGAGAATCAGATCAATCCAGCCGCGTCGTGCCTGCCGATCGTGGCCCAGATCCCGATCTTCATCGGCCTCTTCTTCGTCCTCCGGGGGTTCGAGAACGAGATCTTCCCCGCCTACCAGGCGAAGGGCGAGGGCACGGGCGACCTCGAGTGGCTGAACCTCGTCCACATCATCGACAACACGAAGGTCGGCTGGGGGCCGCTCCTGATCGTCTTCTACGCGCTCAGCCAGCTGACCTCGTCGTACCTGATGTCCGCGACGATGCAGCCGGCCCAGCGCGCGCTGATGCTGATCCTCCCGATCGCCTTCATCCCGTTCGTGCTCAACTTCCCGGCCGGCCTGATGCTCTACTGGCTGACCACGAACCTGTGGACGACGGGCCAGGGGCTGATCACGCGGAAGCTGACCCCCAAGCGGGAGCCACCGCCGAAGAAGAGCTCGCGGACGCCACCGAAGGAGGCGGCCCCGGCCGCCGCGGTTGTGGCGCCGAAGCCCAAGGCGGCGCCCCAGCAGGTGCGGAAGGTGAAGCGCAAGAAGGGCGCCCGCCGCTGATGGGGCCGCGGTTGACGAGTCCGCACTCGCTGACCACAGGGCGGCAATGACCGACGTCTCCGTCGAGGCGACCGGGGAGACCGTCGGCGAGGCGAAGTGGGCGGCGCTGCGCGAGCTCGAGCGCAAGCGGCCGGGCCTCGACAAGGCCGAAGTTCGGTTCCAGGTCGTGAGCGAGGGCGAGCGCGGTCTGCTCGGCGTCGGCTACGAGCCCGCCCGCGTGGTGGCCAGTGTCGATGTGGGCAGTGTCGATGCGAGCGGCTTCGAGGACTACGGCTCCGCGGCGGGCGCTCCTTCGCAGGCGTCAGCGCCGGCGGGGGACGAGAGTGAAGACGGTGGCCGGCTACGAGAGCTCGTGGCGCGAATCACCGCCGAGATCGGCGTCGACTGCCGGATCGAGATCACCGAGGACGACGAGGAGCTCCGGGCGACGTGCGACGGGCACGACCTCGGGATGCTGATCGGCAAGCACGGGCAGACGATCGACGCGATCCAGTACCTCGCAAGCGCCACCGTCTACCGGGGCCGCTACGACGAGCGGAAGCGGATCGTGGTCGACGCCGCCGGCTATCGGGCCCGACGCCAGACGTCGCTCGATGCGCTGGCGCTGCGGCTCGCCGAACAGGCCTCCGCGACCGGCCTCCGGGTCGAGCTCGAGCCGATGACCGCGGTCGAGCGGAAGATCGTGCACGAGCGGCTGAAGGACGACCCCGAGATCGAGACGCTGAGCGAGGGCACGGAGCCGAACCGCTACGTCGTGATCGTCCCTCGCAACATTGCAGTCTGATCTCCTCGAGCGCTGGCTCGACGCCGTCGTCGCGACCCCGGGCCTGACGGGACTGAAGGATCGCGCGGAGGCGCGGCGCGTGCTCCTGGACGACGCGCTCGCCGGCCTCGAGCTCGTGCGGAGCTTCGAAGGCCCGATTGTGGACGTCGGCTCCGGCGGCGGCACTCCGGGGATCCCGCTCGCAGTCTCGCTCCCGGATCGCCGCGTCACGCTCCTCGAGGCGGAGCGCCGGAAGGCCGAGTTCCTGGAGCGCTGGGTCGAGGAGCTCCCGAACCTGAGCGTCACGCGGGGTCGCGCCGAGGAGCAGCCGCTCGAGACCCACGGCATCGCGGTCGCGAAGGCGCTGGCGCATCCGCCGACCGCGGCCGAATGGTGCCTGCCTCTCGTCGGCGTCGGAGGCGCGGTCGTCCTGTGGGTCGGCCCGAGCGTCGAGCCGGAGCGGGTGGCCCTCGTGGCCGAACGGCTGGCCGGAGAGCTCGTTCAGAGCCCGCCGGGCTTCCTCGTCCTACGCAAGACGGGCCCGACCCCGCCCGGCTTCCCTCGTCGTCCCGGCACCGCGAAGAAGCGCCCGCTGGCCTAGCTCGCGCTGCGGCTCAGGGTCAGATAGCCGGGTCTCTCCTCGTAGCCGAGCGAGCGGTTGATCGCCCGCATCGTCGCGTTCTCCGCGTTCGTCTCGGTCTCGAGTCGCACGGCGCCCGCAGCCTGGGCGTACTCGGCGGCTCGCACCTTGAGCGCGCCGCCGATCCCTCGCCCGCGGAACTCGGGTGCGACGCCGGTGATCGCGTTCCACGCCTGCTCGCCCGAGTGCCCGACTGCGGCGAGCCCGACGAAGCGGCCGCCGGCTTCGGCGAGGATCTGACCCTCGGCGTCGAAGCCGCTGCTCTGCGGCACGATTCCGAGCCAGGTCTCGTAGGGAGGGAAGCCGCCGGCCGAGGAGGGGTCGTCGAGAGCCGCGACCCGGTTGATCTCGTAGAGAGCGCGCAGCGCCCGCTCGTCGCCCGCCGTTCGGGCGAAGTCGAGCAGCCGAACCCCGCCGGCTTCGATGCTCGCGATTCGCCCCACGAAGTCCTCGGGTCGCCAGGCGGCTAGGTCGAGCACCGCCTTGGCCTGGCGTGCCCGCTCGATGAACCCGTGCTGCTCGGCGAACTGGAGTCCGCGCGGGCGATCCTCCCGTACGTCGACCCACAACTCGGCCACGGGTTCTCCGGCGAGGAGCTCCTCCAGTCGTGCTGCGAGCGCGGATCCGACCCCAATCCCGCCCGGTTCCGCGAGCACGTGGACGTGGTAGAGACCGGCCGGGCTGGGAGGGAAAGCGAATGCACGTCGCGACCCCGACCACCGTCCCTCCACGCTCGGCGACGAACCGGCGCAGGAGCTTTCCGGGAACGACCCGGGCGTGCTCTTCGAGGAGCTCCCACGCCTCCACCGGCTCGGCACCGTGGAGGGTCAGGAGCGCCGCGACGCTCTCGAAGTCCCGCGCGGGATCCGCGTCACGCACCACCGTTTCCACGGTCGGACTCTAGCCGCCCCCCTCTCTAGTCTTGGGGGATGTCCGGCACCATTTACGCGCTCGCGAACCAGAAGGGCGGGGTCGGCAAGACGACGACCGCGGTCAACCTGGCGGCCTGTCTCGCCGAGGCGGGCGAGCAGGCGCTCCTCGTCGACCTCGACCCGCAGGCGAATGCGACCTCCGGGCTCGGCGAGAAGGCGAACGGCACCTCGAGCTACGACCTTTTGGACGGCGCTTCCGTCGCCGAGATCGCCCGGCCGACCCGGTTCGCCAATCTCGCGCTCGTTCCCTCGAAGCCGGACCTCGCCGGGGCGGCGGTCGAGCTGGGCCGCCACGCGGACGGGGAGCGCTATCTGCAGACCTCGCTGGCCGGGGCACGTGAGCGCTACGGCTTCGTCTTCCTCGACTGCCCGCCGTCGTTCGGCCCTCTGACCGTCAACGCCCTCGCCGCCGCGGACAAGGTGATCGTGCCGGTCCAGGCCGAGTACTACGCGCTCGAAGGCCTCTCGCAGCTCCTCGGCTCGATCGAGCTCGTCAAGAAGCGACTGAACCCGAAGCTCGGGATCGCCGGGATCCTCCTGACGATGGTGGACGGGCGGACGCGGCTCGCCGCCGAGGTCGAGGCCGAGGTGAGGCGGCACTTCGGCGACCTCGTCTTCACCCAGACCGTGCCCCGCTCCGTGCGCCTCGCCGAGGCGCCGAGCCACGGGCTCCCTGCGATCGCGTACGACCGGCGCTCGAGCGGCGCCGAGGCGTACTGGAAGGTGGCGATGGAGCTTGTCGAGCGGCGCTGATTCTCCTAAGGCCAGCTCCTCCAAGTCCGGCCGCCGCGGCCTAGGCCGCGGCCTCGAAGTCCTGATCGGCGGCGGAGAGTCGAGCGGCACGCAGCTCGCGCACCTCCCCGTCGAGGCGATCCACGCCAACCCGCGCCAGCCCCGCCGCCGCTTCGAGCCTGAGGCAACGGCGGGGCTCGCCAGCTCGCTGAAGCAGCAGGGCGTGCTTCAGCCGGTCGTCGTCCGGCCGCGGGCTGCGGGAGGCTACGAGTTGATCGCAGGCGAGCGCCGGTGGCGGGCCGCCCGTGAGGCCGGTCTCGAGACGCTGCCCGCGCTCGTCCGTGAGGCCGACGACCGCGAGACGCTCCTGCTCGCCCTCGTCGAGAACGTCGCCCGCGAGCAGCTGTCTCCCGTCGAGGAGGCTCGCGCCTACGCGACGCTCGTGGACGAGTTCGAGCTCTCGCTCGGCGAGGTCGCAGACAAGGTCGGCCGTTCGAAGCCGTCGGTCTCGAACCGGCTCCGCCTCCTCGAGCTGCCGGAGGAAGTGCTCTGGATGGTCGCGCGCGGCGAGCTGACCGAGGGCCACGCGCGCGCGGTGCTCGCGCTCCCCGACCATGACGATCGGAAGCGGCTCGCCAAGCGGATCGTGCGCGACGGGATGTCCGTCCGCGGCGCCGAGCGGGCCGCACAGGACGGAGGCGCCGCCCGCAAGCCTCGCATTACCGCTCGGATCGACCCCGACCTGGCCGAGCGCGCACGTGCCGCAGCGGAGAGGCTGACCGGCCTCCCCACGCGCGTCTCTGCCGGCAAGCTCGAGATCCACTTCGGCGAGGAAGTACGGCTCGAGGAGCTCGTCGAGGTACTCGAAGCGCTCTAGCTCCGAGCCGCCCAGACCGGCGCGGGGACACCGAGCAGCCGGTTCAGGCTCCAGCCGGCGGCGGTGATGAGGAGGACTCCTCCGGCCACGGCGACCACTTGCCGGGGCTCTGCAAGCAGGCCCGAGCTGACGATGATCGTGGTCGCGCCGGCCGGGGGGTGCGCGGCTCGGAGGAGTCGCAGCACTCCCCCGGTCACTGCGACAGAGACGGCGACGGCGCCCACCCGGCGAGCGTCACGCCCTCCTCGTAGGCGCTCGGGTCTCCGAGGAGGCCGAAAGCGGCGAGTGACCCGACCGCAGCCGCGATCGCGACGAAGTGGCCGATCACGGCGTTCCGCGGGGTACCCACCTCGGCGAGTGGTGTCTCGAAGAAGAGGAAGGCGGTCGCCCCCAGGCTCGGAAAGAGGAGGTCGCCGAGGAGCCAGGCCCAGAAGCCGGAGAGCCCGATCACGATCAGCGAGCCCGTGGAGGTGTAGACGGCATTGCCGCGATTCCCCCAGCGCGCGTAGAGCCAACGCTTCAGCCCGTAGGCTCCCGGGACCCCGACGAGCGAGCCCTGTCGATTCAGGGTGCGGACAGACGCGTCGGCGTACTCGGCGATCCGGTCGAGCTGCTCCTCGTAGTCGCTCCCCAGCATCCGTCTAGTATCGCGCGCGGCAGACGCCGAAGGCGTCCCTTCAGGGGTCCTCGCGCGGACTCGATCTGCTCGTCAGATCGAGTCCTTGCCCAAACGAGAGTGGGCGATCCTGGATTCGAACCAGGGACCTCCGCCTTATCAGAGCGGCGCTCTAACCAACTGAGCTAATCGCCCTCGCGACGGCCGATTCTAGCCACATACCGGCGCCCGGTCGCTCGAAAGGCGGGGCCGCGGGCGGCCCCCTTTAGGGGTCTCCGCGCGACGAGCGTCCGCCATGCGGATGCTCGTCTTGCGCAAGCAAGGCTAGTGCACGAATGTGGTGCGGCGAACGTAGTCCTCGATCGCGAGGAGGAAGTGCTCGTCGCTCGCGATCTCGGCGATCGTCCCCTTCGTGCTCTCGTCGAGCTCGTCGTCCGAGTGGAGGTGCGCGATGAACGGCCCGAGCGTTCCGGCCTTCGACATCGCCGCCATGCGCAGGCAGAGGAGCTTCGTGCTCTCGTCCTGTGCGACCGCTTCGAGCGATTCGATGTCGTGGAGCCAGAGGTCGACCATGCCAGTTCAACGGCACCGGCACCTCCGTGGGTACGGGTGACGCGCCATCCCCGTTCCAGGGATCGCGATCTCCCCCTTTTGCGCCGAAGGTCTGGCATGCGCCCGAGCGCTTGCGGCATGGAGATCGGAGACCTCGTCACCTACCTCGGGGAGACCTACGTTCTGCGCGGGCTCGACCCCATGAGCGTGCCCGACCGGCAGGCGGTCCTGGAGCACGTCGGAAGCGGCGAGCGTCGCGACGCCCCCTTCGGCGAGGTCGAGCCGGCGCCCGAAGACGGCTGAGTCTCCACGCCTGGGGGTCTGGCTACACTGAGCGCGGAGGCCCATGGATGCGTGAAATGGTGATCTACGGGGTGAGCTTCGACCTGGTCGGCAAGCAGCCGATCGTGCTCCTCAAGACCTCCGACGGGAACAAGTTCCTCCCGATCTGGATCGGCCACCCCGAGGCCGCCGCGATCCTCGTCAAGCTCCAGAACGCGAGCGTCTCGAGGCCGATGACGCACGATCTCGTCACCGACATGCTTGGCCAGCTCGAGGCCGAGGTGGTCTCGGTGACCGTGACCGAGCTGCGCGACAACACCTTCCACGCCCGGATCACGCTCCAGCAGAACGGCTCCGAGATCGAGATCGACTCCCGCCCCTCGGACGCGATTGCGCTTGCTGTCCGCGCCGGCGCGAGGATCTTCGCGTCGGACGAGGTGATCGAGGAGTCCGGGATCGAGTTCGAGGGCGAGGGCGGCGAGCACGACGAGATCGCCGGCGTCACTCCGCTCGCCGAGCTCGATCAAGAGGAGTTCCGTCGCTTCCTCGACAACGTCAGCCCGGACGAATTCGCGGTCGAGGAGGACTAGAAGCCGCCGACCTCCCGCTTGGTGAGATCGAGCAGCCTGGTCACGAGCTCGTCCACCCCGTCCGCCGAGAGCGGGCCCTGGCTCGTTTGCGCGAGATGGCCGCGGAGCCATTCCTCCCGGCCAGGGTCGAGGATGTCGACCCCGAGCTTCTCCTTGACGCGTTTCAGTTCTGCGACGAGGACGAGTCGGCGATTGAAGGCGGCGACGAGCAACTCGTCCTCCGCGACCAGTCGCGCCCTGAGTTCCTCGATCGCTGCGTGCTCGCTCAAGGCCGTCCCTTCCAGTCGAGCTCGATCGTTTTCCCGGTCCGTTCGATCGTGATCAATCGGAACGGGAAAGCCAGCCTAGCCGCCCCCGGCCGTGCGAGAGTCGGCGTACGCTCCCGGATCGCGACCACGACTCGGCGCCGCTCCTCGGTGACACCGACGATCTCGAGCGCGTAGGCGCTGCTCGAGCGCGGGCCGGCGGCGATCAGAACGGCCTCGCGCCGCCGAAAGTCGATTGCAGGTGCCGTTGCCGAGGCGCCGAGCGCTTCGCGCAGGCTGCCTGCGTCGTCGAACGAGCGGAGCTGCGAGCGTTCGGGCTCGCCGAGCGTGCGACCCGTGAGGTCGCGCCAGGCGAGCGGGGCGTCGCCGCCGCGGCCCCAGGCAGCCCAGCCCAGCCAGGCGAGGGCGGCGACCGTCACGACGACGAGCGCGCTAGAGGTAGATCGTGATCGATGCACCGTACCCGTGTCCTGCGAACAGCTGAGGCGCGATCCACATCGGCACGCGCACGCAGCCGTGCGAGGCCGGGTACGTGGGCACGGACGGGTAGCCGTGGATGGCGAAGCCACGGAGGAAGTACATCGGGTACCACAGCACCCAGTCGAAACCGGGAACCTTGCGATAGACCTGCCAGGTGCCGAGGGGGGTGTTCCCGGTCGCCCCTGTGGAGACGTGGACGATCCGCTTGATCTCGCCCCGCTCCACCTCGAAGAGGAGCTGGCGCGTCTTGTCGACCTCGATGTGATCCCCTCCCGCGCGGCGCGGGCGCGGAACCGAGGCGACGCCGAGCCGGCCCCACAGGTTCGCATCGACCCGGCCCGTGCGCGCGAGTCCGTTCAGCTTCTGAAAGGCGATCACGGCCTCGAGCGTGTCGGTCGCGTAGACGGAGTCGACTCCCCGGAGCGCGTAATGGAGGTCGGTGAGCCGGCGCTCGAGCGCGAGCACGCTGGCGCCGCGAGAGCCGAGCGAGAGCGAGGGCAGCACGACGGTCGCCGCCAGAGTCCGTCGCGCCGTAGTGAAGCCGCGCGCGGGAGACGAGACGACCGTCACACGCAGTGAGCCGGCTGCTCCCGTCGGGACGCGGAGGCGAATGGATCCGCGACCGGTGCCGCGGGCCACGACCTTTCCGTCGCGCCGGACGTCGATCCGGAGCGAGCCGGCGTTCGCCGGATGGAGCCGCGCCGCGAAGGAGAGCGACCCACCCACGGGCGCGGTCCGCGGAAGTGACGCCTCGAGCCTCGGACGCACGCGGATCAGTCGCTCGGCCGAGCGGGCGGCGCCGTAGCGAGCGTGGTACGGGCCAGGCGAGCGGAGCAGGAGCGACGTCCGGAAGCGGCCGGAGGCGGCCACTCTGGCAGAGGTGACGTAGGTGCGGCCGCGGTAGATCTGCACCCGTCCACCGGCAACCGCGGGGCTGAGCGCCCCGCCAACCGCGACACGGGCTCCCGCGTTCGCCGAGCCTGGAGTGGCGAGGCTGAGCGTGCGCTCTCGGACGCCGATCGCGATCTGGGCCTGCGCCGTCTCGCCCGATTCCGCGGTCGCGGTCACGACCGCGACGAAGCGTCCGACGCCGTAGACGTGACGCACCGACGCGCCCGTCCCGGTCGTACCGTCGCCGAAGTCCCAGCTGTAGCTCGCTGCATCGCCCGTCGCGGTCAGGGTGACGGCGAGCGGAGCGACGCCGACGCTCGAGCTCGCGGCCGCGACCACCGCCGGCGGTGCGGCGACTGCGCTCGACGCGAAGGCGAGAGCGGCGAGAAGAACGATCGCGAAGCGCACGACTCGGAGGATATCCGGCGCGTCAGGTGGCGACGGAGACGATCAGGCTCGTTGCGTTGAAGAGGCAATGGATGGCCATGCACGGATAGACGCTGTCGGTTCGCAGCCGGACGACGGCCGTGACGAGCCCGAAGACGACAAGGGCAGGAAGCGCGAGCAGAAGACCGTGGCCGAGGCCAAAGGCGAGCGACGTCGCGATCACCGCCACCGGTGCGCCGAAGCGGCTGAGAAGCGACATCCCGGCGCCGCGGTAGACGAGCTCCTCCACGACCGGCCCGACGACCGCGACCGCGAGGAAGTTCGCGGCGTAGGCCCCGGCTCGGCTCGAATCCCATTCGTCGGAGGTCAGCCCTTGCTCGTCGCCCGCGTCGAGCGCGACGAGAAGCAGGCCGGCGCCGACGAAGATCGCGAGGTAGCCACCAGCGATCCACCCGAGCGCGCGCGGCCAGGAGCCCGGCCGGCGGAGCGCGAAGAACTCGGCTCGCCGCAACCCGCCACCGATTCCGTAGACCACGATCGCGAGCAGGATCAGATAGATGACGACGCTCCCGGCCGCCGTCGAGTAGCGATAGAGCGCGTCGCTCTCCGGCTTGCCACCGCTCGCGCGGCTCCCGTACGCGAGCGTCGCGAGCGCGCCCACGAGGAAGAGCCAGCCCGTGAGCCTCGCCCCCCAGCTCCTGTCTTCGCTCATGCGACCCATTGCCACAACGCCCATTGCACCACGGCGATGCCGAGCAAGGTCGCAGACACCCCCGTGATCGCCGCGTGGAGGCGCGGGCGCGAGCCCAACGCGGCGAGCACGAGGACGACGGGGAAGAGGACGAGCCCGAAACGCGAGATCGAGAGGAGCGGCCAGCGGTCGGAGGGGAAGGAGAGCGGGATCGCGAGGCTGGCGAGAACGAAGACGCCGTAGGCGGCGCCGAAGCGACGCCAGGCCGCGACACCGAGCGCGAGGAGCGCGAGCGTGAAGCCGAGCTGCTGGAGATTGAGTGCGAGATCGCGAGCCGGGCGGTCGGCGAAGAGCACGGCGACGCCGTCCCAGAGCCCGCCAAGCGGCCCCAGCCAGGACAACGAGCGCTGCCAGATTCCGTCCTGGGCCCGCAGGAAGGCGAGCGGCTCCCCGATCCAGATCGCGAGGAGAATCGGATAGGCGGCCGCGACGGGGACGGCGAGGCCGAGCCGGAGAAGCGCGCGCCGGCGATCCTCCGCGCGCCAGGCGAGGACGGCGAGCGCGAGGAGCAAGGCGACGCCGACCGGCCGGGTCAGCATCGCGAGCCCCGTGACGGCGCCCGCCCCCAGGAAGCGCCCGCGCTCTGCGAGCAGAAAGGCGGCGAGGACGAGGACGAGGTAGAGCGACTCGCTGTAGACCGCCTGGAGGAAGAACGCGGTCGGGAAGAGCGCCAGGTAGAGGACTGCCCGCTGGGCCCCCTCCACGCCGAGCCGTTCGCCCGCGAGCCGCTGGAGCAGCACGAACGCCACCGCGCATGCCGCCAGGGAGAGGAGGACGCCGGCGAGCACGAAGTGGCCGGCGAGGATGCGGCCGAGCAGCCCGACGAGCGCCGGATAGAGCGGGAAGAACGCCGGCGTGCTCGAGGGCGACTCCGAGTAGCCGCCGTCGGCGACGCGGAGATACCAGTCGCTGTCCCAGCGAGCCCAGACGTCGATTCCTGGGCCGAGCTCGTGCAGCCGCGAGCTGTCCCAGCGATCCGCCTCCGGGTGGCGGTTCGGCTCGAACGCATAGAGCGCGAACAACGCGCCGAGCCAGAGCGCGGCCCTGCTCCAGAGAAAGATCTCGAGCGCGGGCCCTCGCCTGGCCGAACGAAGCAGCTGGCCCGCGTTCACGACGCTCGATGATAGGGAGGGCTAAGGAACCGACACGTACCTGTCGAACGAAGTGGCATGGATCTGTGGCAGCGCTTGCTCGTGATCGGGATCGTCCTCGGTGTGACGTTGAGCCTCGCTCAGCTGATCGACCGGCGGATCATGGGGCGCGACCGGACGCCGGAGGCGCTGACACGCTACCGCGTGCTCAGGCGCAGCATCAGCGCCTCGATCATCACGATCGGCCTCCTTTCGGCCCTGCTCGTGATCCCGCAGGTGCGCGCGCTCGCAGGCGGGCTCCTGGCCTCCTCGGCCGTCCTCGGGCTGATCGTCGGCTTCGCCTCGCAGCGCACGCTCGGCAACTTCGTCGCGGGTCTGATGATCGCGATCACTCAGCCGCTCCGGCTCGGGGACTGGGTCGAGGTGGGCGGCGTCGAGGGCAGCGTCGAGGAGATCGGCCTGATCTACACCTTCATCCGCACCGAGGACAACGCGCGGCTCGTGATCCCGAACGAGAAACTGGCGTCGGATACCATTCGCAACTCGACAATCCGAAGTCCCGCCAAATTCGCGCAGGTCACAGTGCAGGTTCCGCCCGCAAACGACCTCCGTCCGCTCGTCGAAGCACTCCGTGAGGAGGCCTCGGGCGAGCGTGACGAGGTGTTCGTCAGCTCGCTCGAAGGGTCACCCACCCTCACGATCCGCGCGTGGACCGAGAACGAGGCTGCGGCAGAGCGGCTCGAGCACGATCTCCGCCTACGCGTGCACGCGCGACTGCGCGAACGCGGGATCTTTGCATGAGCCCTCCCCGGAGAGGCACACGCGCGCCGGCTCGGCGGCCGCTCGACGACGCCGACCAGTACGGCGCCAAGCGCCGGAAGCGGCGGCGGGTCGAGCGCAAGCGAAACAGGCGTCGCGTCGGGATCCTCGGGGCCGCCGCGGTTCTCGGCCTGCTCGTCGTCGTCGCCGGGAGCGCGGTCACGGGTGTCGCCACGCTCGGCACCTCCTGTGAGCTGAACGCGCTCCGCCCGGTCGCGATCGGGCAGAACTCCTTCATCTACGCGGCGGACGGTTCCACCCTGGGCGGCATTCCCGCTGAGCGGAACCGACAGCCGGTCAAGCTCGCCCGCATCAGCGCCTGGATGCCACGCGCGACCGTCGCGATCGAGGATCGCCGCTTCTACGAGCACGGCGGCGTAGATCCGAGCGGAATCGCGCGCGCCGTCTGGGCCGACGTCCGCGCCGGCAAGGTCGTCCAGGGCGGATCGACGATCACCCAGCAGCTCGTCCGGAACCTCTACATCAGCCGCGAGCAGACGATCCAGCGCAAGGTCAAGGAAGCCTGCCTCGCGATCAAGCTGAACCGGGCCTGGTCGAAGGAGAAGATCCTCGAGACCTACATGAACCAGGTCTACTACGGCAACCTCGCCTATGGGATCGAGGCCGCCTCGCAGACGTATTTCTCCAAGCACGCGCACCAGCTGACCCTCCCGGAGGCGGCGCTCCTCTCGGGGCTGCCGCAGGCTCCGTCCGCCTACGATCCCTTCAACCAGACCGAGATCGCGACCGGTCGCCGAAACGCAGTCCTCCGCGCCATGCTCGGGACCGGCGCGATCGATCGGGCGCAGTACGACTGGGCGATCAAGCGTGGACTCGGGCTGAAGGCGGGCAAGCTCTACACGACGATCCGGGAGCCGTACTTCTTCAGCTACGTGCGCGACGAGCTGATCGCCGAGTACGGGGCCGCGACCGTCCGCTCCGGCGGCCTGAAGGTCTACACGACGATCGACCCGCGCTTCCAGCGCGCGGCTCAGAAGGCGATCCGGGAGACGCTCTACGAGAAGAGCGACCCCGCCGCGGCGCTGATCTCGATCGACCCGCGAAGTGGTGCGATCCGGGCGATGACGGCGGTCACGCCCGGGGTGCGCAAGAACCAGTTCAACCTGCTCTCACAGGCCGAGCGGCAGTCGGGCTCGACGTTCAAGACGTTCGTGCTCGCGGCGGCGGTCGAGAAGGGGATCAACCCGTCGACCAGCTACCTCTCGGCCCCGTTCTTCTACCGCCCCGACCCGTCCGGCAACTGCGAGGACGGCAGCTGGTGGTGCCCGGAGACCTATGACGGCTCGTACACCGGCTGGACGTCGATCGAGCAGGCCACGATCCGCTCCGACAACACGGTCTACGCGCAGCTGACCCTCGACGTCACTCCCGAGGCCGTGGCCGCGATGGCGAAGAAGCTCGGGGTTCGCTCGCGCCTGACGACGGCCGACGGCGCCTACGTTCCCTCGATCGGCCTCGGCTCGATCGAGGTGACTCCGCTCGACATGGCCTCGGCCTACGCGACGCTGGCCGCCGGCGGGATCTACTCCGAGCCGCGTGCGATCAAGCGCGTCGTCCTGGCGAGCGGCAAGGAGGACGAAGGCGCCGGCTGGGGCAAGCCGAAGCGCAAGCGCGTCCTCTCGGAAGGCGTCGCCTACACCGTCACGAAGATCCTCGAGAAGAACGTCCAGTACGGGACCGGCACCGGCGCGAACTACGGGCACCCCGCGGCCGGGAAGACGGGCACGACCGAGGAGCACTCGGACGCCTGGTTCTGCGGGTACACCCCCCGGCTTCAGACGACGGTGTGGATCGGCTACCCGCGCGGCAAGGTCCCGATGACGAACGTGCACGGGATCCGCGTCTCCGGCGGAAGTTTCCCCGCCCAGATCTGGCGGCTCTTCATGTCCTCGGCGATCGGCCAGCTCGAGCCCCTCTCCTTCCCCGAGCCGAGCGAGTATCCGACGTGGTCGAGCTTCGAGCGCGGGCAGTATGGGCGGTCGTTCGGCTACTCCGAGAGCTCCGACTCCGGTGGTAGCGACTACGTCGCGCCGGAGACCCCGGACGAGGAGAGCTCGGACGAAGAGGAGGTGCCGGCGCCGGTGCCGACGCAGGCGACGCCTCCCCCCGCCCCGGCGACGACGGCCGCCCCACCGCCTCCGCCTCCGGTCACGACGGAGCCCCCGCCTCCGCCGGTCACCACCGAGCCTCCGCCGCCTCCGACCGAGCCCTGACCGCCCGCGCCGGGCTCGGGGGCTTCGCGTTCGTAGGGCTCCTGCTCGTCGGGGGCTGCGTCGCGGCCGCCTGGGCGCAGGGAGCCCCGCTCGTCCCGCTCGACGCCGGTCGAGCCGGCCCGGACGGGAGCGGCTGGGCGAAGGTCTTCCTCGCGTGCCTCGCGGGCTCGTTCGCCGTCTACCTCAGCGCGCTCGCGCTGATCGCGCGCGCCAGGCCGGGGCTCCTCTTCGTTGCCGCGGTCGCCGCGGCGATCCAGCTCCTTCCCCTCGCCGCGCCCGTGCTCCTCTCGACCGACGCGTGGACGTACTGGGAGTACGGAGCGATCGGCGCAGCCGGCGACAACCCGTACGTCGACACCCCGAACGAGGTTCCGGGCAATCCGGGGTATCCGCACGCGGGAGCAGCGTGGCGGGACACGACCTCGGTGTACGGGCCCGCCTTCACCCTGGGCTCGGAGGTCGTCGCGCGCGTCGCCGGCTCGAGTTCGGATGCAGCGGGCTGGATGTTCAAGGTTGCCGCAGCGCTCTCGATGCTCGCCCTGACCGCCCTCGCGGCGCGGCTTGCAGCCGATCGGGTCGCGGCGATCGTGCTCGTCGGCTGGAACCCGCTGTTCGCGATCCACTTCGCGGGTGGTGGCCACAACGATGCAACGATGCTCGCACTCGTCCTGGGCGCGCTCGCGCTCGCGGCTTCCGGACGTCGCGTCGTCGCCGGGATCGGCTGGGCCCTCGCCGTACTCGTCAAGTGGATCCCGATCGTCTTCCTCGTCCTTCGCGGCCTCGAGGCGCGCGCGAGTGGCCGGCGCGTGAGTCACCTCGGCTTCGCCGCGGCCGCTCTCGCCGTCGCCATGCTCGCGACCTGGCGCTACGGTCTCGACTGGGCTGGCGCGTTCGGGCCGCTCGCTCGGAACGCCGATGGCCAGACGAGCTACGCGCTCCCTCACCGGATCGAGCAGCTCGGCCTCCCCCACGCGGTCGCGCTCGGCATCGCCGGATTCGCGCTTCTCGCAGGACTTACCTGGCTCGCTCGCTCCGCGGCTCGCGGAGAGCCATGGCTCGGCCGCGCCGGCTGCCTCCTGCTCGCGACGACTCCGTGGCTCGCACCCTGGTACGCGGTCTGGGCGCTCCCGCTTGCCGCAGCCGAGGACGACCGGAAGGCGCAGCTCGTCGCGCTCGGCTTCTGTGCCTACCTCCTGCCCCAGACCGTGCCTTTCTAGGACACGTCCGTTCAGACCGGGTGCGAGCGGCCGCCCCATGGGGCCACCCCGAACCACCACCCGCGTTCGAGCCTACAACGATCATCCGTCACCGATGTGACACGAGTGTGTGTCGATTCAGCAACTTCCTGGCGCGGAATCAGCGACGGCGGAAGAGGACGATTCCGTCTTCGTCGAAGACGATGCGCCAGCGCTCATCGAGGCGCAATCGGCGTAGCCGCTCGCTCGTTGCCAGAGGCGCGATCCGGTCGGCATAGCCGGGTCTCGTCTCGTCGGCCGCGATCCACTCGGCTCCGGCGAAGACCGGGAAGCTGAGTACCCGGCGTCGTTCCGAGAGATGGCCGCCGAGCGAATTCGTGGCGCTGACGACGGCGTCTCCGGGGATCAGGCGGAGCGCCCGCTCCGCGATCCGATCGTGGACGCTGACGGAGTACTCGCGGGTGCCGAGCGTCTCGCCCCCCGGGAACGCGCGCCAGACGGGAATCGCGCCGAGCACGTAGTTCGCAGCGACTCCCGCGACCACGACCGCCGTCACGAGCCCACGCAACCTGCCGGTTCGACGGCGGAGGCTGGCGGCTCCGAAGATCGACGCGACGACGAGTCCGGGAATCGCTGCAGCGGTGTAGTGAAAGTGGATCGACGTCTGCGTCCGGGTTGAGGAGAGCAGGTTTGCGGCCAGCTCGGGGAGCGCCGTGAGTGCCGCGATTGGGGCGAGGAGCGGCAAAGCGAGGAGCGGCACGAGCAGCTCGAGCAGATAGGGAACCCCGTGCCCGCCGAATGCTTGCTCGGCGATTCGAAGTGGGTCGGTGAAGAGGGTTTCGATCATTCCGGCCGGGGAGCCGCCGACCGCCCGGTAGCGCCCCTCGAAGGCCGATGATCCTGCCGGCGCGAAATGTGGGATGACGAACCCGATCGCGAAGGCCGCCACCGCAGAGCCGGCGATCGCGATCGCCGCACCGGCTCGGCGACGACCCTTCGCGACCGCGTACCAGATCCCGAGGGCAGCGACGGCGAGTGGGATGTGCTCCTTCGTCAGACAGGCGAGGAGGGCCACCGCCGCAAAGGGAATCAGCCTGTCCTCGTCGAGGAACCAGAAGCCGAAGAGCAGGAGCGGCGTCGCCAACGCGACCGCGTGGAACTCGTTCAGGGCGAGCCACTGTGTCGGCGGGTAGAAGAGATAGGCGAGCGCGAAGCCGAGACCCGCGCGCTCGGAGCCGAGATGCTTCCGGGCGAGCAGGAAGACCGGCCACGCACCCGCTGCGATCGCCGCCGCCTGGACGACGAGCAGCATCGTCGGATCCGGCCACAGCCACCACAGAGGCGCGAAGCCCGCGAGGATCGGATCGAAATGGGCCCCGAGCCGCGAGATCTGATCCCCGTGGACGTCGGTGACGGAGAGGACGCGCCCGTGAGCCGTCGCCCAGACGGCCTGAGTCATGTTGCCGAGGTCGAAGCGCCCGGTGTTGAAGGCGAGATGTCGGAGGGTCGAAAGGGCGCCGAAGCCTGCGGCGAAGGCGACGATCGCCGACCAGACGACGAGGCGGGGCCTCATCCGGCGGCCCGAGCGATCTGGGATTCGAGGAGCCCTCGCCACCGGCGCCCGAGAACCTCCTCGCTCGCATGTTCGCGGTAGGCGGCCAACCCGCCCGCCCCGAGCGCTCGTGCGAGCGCCGGCTCGGCGGCCAGGCGACGCACGGCGGCTGCGAGCGCGTCCGCGTCGCCGCTCGGGACGAGGAGGGCGCTCTTGCCGTCCTGGAGGAGCTCGCGCGCCGCCGGGGTGTCCGCAGTGACGAGCGGCGTCCCGCACGCGAGCGCCTGGAACGCCTTGTTCGGGATCACCCGGCTCGCCTTCGCGGACGTTCCGAAGACGCCGAGCGCGCAACCGGCAGCCTGAATCTCACCGGGCAGCTGCTCGTACTCGACCCAGTCGACCCACTCGACGTTCTCCGGCCGGGAATCGAGGAGCCCGGCGAGCTGGCCGCTCCCGACCACACGGAAGGGGATCTCGGGAGCGAGACGCGCAGCCTCGAGAATCGTCTCCAGCCCGTGGAGTGGAATCAGCTTGCCGACGAAGAGAGCATGAAACCGTCCGCGAGGCTGCCATCCGGGTCGGAACAGCCGCTCTTCGGCACCGACGAAACACACCTCGACCCGGTCGCGCGCGATCTCGCCGAGCTCCGCGAGATGCCGGGCATTCTGCGCGGTGTCCGCAACGACGAGATTGGCTCGACGGAGTGCGATTCGATCGACCTGACGGAGTAAGGACGCCGCCGCGGAGCCCGGGGCGAAGCGCCCCCGGTCGTCGACGAGCGTTTCCGAGAGCGAGACGAGCGGGTTGAAGAGCACGGGGCGCCCCCGAGCGATCCTGCGTGCGAGGGGCATGTCGAAGTGGCCCGGGTAGCCGACGATCATCGCGTCGAAGCTCTGGCGGCGCCCGCGAAGGACGAGCCCCGCCTCGGCGACTCCGACTCTGAGCGCCGCCCCGAACCCGAGTGAGAACTTGTGCCGTCGCCGCTCCCAGACGCTCGCGTGCCGCTCGATCACCTCGACGCCGGCGCCGCGCAGGCACGAGATCACCTGCGCGTTCCGCGGATAGTCCCGTTCGTAGGTGCCGAAGTAGAGAACCCTCAGCGCAGGATCTCGTCGATGTGCCGGTCGGCGGTCCGCGCGACGCCGCGCTCCTCGTGATGACTGGTGATCAGTTCGCTGAGCAGGCCGAGCGAGAGGAACTGCATTCCGACGACGACGAGCAGGACGCCCAGCGTGAGGAGCGGCCGGTGCCCGATCGCCTGGCCGGCGATCTTCAGCGCGGCGAGATACGTGAGCACGACCCCACCGAGCAGCGACAGTCCCAGGCCGAGGCCACCGAAGAGATGAAGCGGCCGCTGTCGGTAGCGACCCATGAAGGTCACGGTCAGGAGGTCGAGGAACCCGCGGAGATAGCGCTCGACGCCGTAGCGGGAGCGACCGTGCTCCCGCGGTCGGTGGTTGACGGGGAGCTCGGCGACGCGGAAGCCCCGGTAGTGAGCGAGCACCGGGACGAACCGGTGCAGCTCGCCGTAGATCCGGAGATCGCGCAAGACCTCGGCGCGGTAGGCCTTGAGGCCGCAGTTCATGTCGTGCAGCCGAAGCCCCGAGACGCGGCCGCTGACCCAGTTGAAGATCTTCGAGGGAATCCGGCGGCTCAGGGGGTCGCGCCGCTTCGTCTTCCAACCCGAGACGAGGTCGAATCCCTCCTCGAGCTTCGCGAGCAGCCGCGGGATCTCGGCCGGGTCGTCCTGGAGGTCGCCGTCGATCGTGACGACGATCTCGCCCTCGGCCGCTTCGAAACCGGCCTGCAGGGCGGCGGCCTTGCCGAAGTTGCGGCGCAGACGGACGACGCGGACGTTGTCGGCTGCGACGTGAAGCCGCGTCAGTGCCGAGAAGGTGCCGTCGGTCGAGCCGTCGTCGATGAAGACCGCCTCCCAGGACAGGCCGTGCCCGTCGAGGGCCGAGGCGAGCTCGTCGAGGAGGAGCGCCACGCTGCGCTCCTCGTTGTGCACCGGAACCACGACGGAGATCACGGTCGGAGCCTAGCCAGGCGGCGCGGCTAGCGTATGCCCGCGATGCCGGCGCTCTTGACCATCGACGAGGCGCTCGTCCGTGTCCTTCGGCAGGCGCAGCCGCTCGAGGCCGTGGACGTGCCCGTCGCCGAGGCGGCGGGCCGAGTGCTCGCCGAGGACGTCCGCGCCGCGGTCGACCTCCCGCCCTTTCGCAGTTCGGCGATGGACGGGTTCGCGATTCAGTCCTCGGACGCGCCGGGGTGGCTCCCAGTCGTCGAGCGGATCGCCGCGGGCCGACCGGCAAGCCGGGCCCTTCGGGCCGGCGAGGCGATGGGGATCGCCACCGGCGCCTCCGTCCCCGATGGTGCGGACGCGGTCGTCCCGATCGAGCACCTCACAGATCACGGGGACGAGATCGAGGTCCCGCAAGCCGTTGACCGATTCGACAACGTCCGTCCGATCGGCGGGGATGTCCGCTCGGGCGACGCAGTGCTCGGCGCGGGCAGTGTCCTCGGCGCTGCGCAGGTCGGAGCCCTCGCGGCGGCAGGGATCGCCGTCGTCCGTTGTACCCGCGCCCCCCGCGTGGCGGTGCTGAGCACAGGCACCGAGTTGCGGCGCGCCGGCGAGAAGCTCGGTCCGGGCCAGATCTACGAGTCGAACGGGCCGATGATCGCCGCCGCGCTGGCCGCGTCCGGTGCCGTGATCGAATCACTCGAGCACGTCGATGACGATCACGATGCGCACCGCTCGGCCCTGGCACGGGGACTCGCCGCCGACGTTTTCGTCAGCTCCGGCGGCGTCTCCGTCGGTCCGCACGACCTCGTTCGCCGGATCGTGGCGGAGCTCGGCGTCGAGGAGGTGTTCTGGGGTGTTGCGGTCAAGCCCGGGAAACCGCTCGCGTTCGGCGTTCGTGGCCGGACGCTCGTCTTCGGGTTGCCCGGCAATCCCGTCTCGTCGCTCGTGTCGGTCGAGCTTTTCGTCCGGCCGGCACTTCTCGCTCTCCAGGGAGCAGCGAGCCCCGAGCCACGCTACGCGTCCGGAACCCTCACGGCGCCCCTGCGGGCGAACAAGGATCGAGACCAGCTCGTGCGGGCGCGTTCGCGCACCGTCGCCGGCGAGACCGTGCTGGAGCCTCTCTCGGGCCAGGAGTCGCACATGATCGTGCGGGCGGCAGCAGCCGACGCGCTCGTGCTCGTGAGCCGCGGCGGCGGAGATCTCGCCGCCGGTGACCGGGCCCCGTATCTGGCTCTCCGCTAGCTAGTAGCCGGCTAGCCTGCGGCGAGCGAGGACGTCTGAGCCGAGGTGCCTGTCGAGGTGACACTCACGAGCTTTAGGTACGCGATGTACCGATGCGTGGCGAAGAAGCGAGGCTCGCACGCCTGCAGGGCCAGCTGCTCGACCCCCTTCGACGTCAAAACGGAGAGCTCGGTCGCGGGCACGACCCGATGCCCCGTCATCTCGTAGACGAACGTTCCATACGGGAGATCGACCGTGACCCGATCGCCCTTACGCAGGCGGTCGATCCGCGAGAACGGCGCCCCGTACGTGGTGCGATGGCCGGCAACGTAGACGAGCTCGCCCTCGCCCGGCATCGCCGAGCCGAGATAACGGCCGGGCCCGCGCTTCAGCGTCTCGGAGTCGGTGCCGTTGACGATCACCGCCGTGAGCCCGAGCCGCGGAATCCGAATTCTGGCCACTGCGTCGCCGCGCTTGGAGGCCTTGCGCCAGCCCTGCGCCGCGCGATCCAGCGAACGTCGCAGTTCGGCAGGAGGGGCGTCACCTGCGGCGGCTGCGGCCGGGATCGCACCGTCGAAGCTGCGCTCGAGAGCCTGCGAGAGCTCACGCTGCTCCAGTCGGTTGACGACGGCGGTGAACGGGTCTTGCCACTGCCACACCGTGACGGCCCACGCCAGGGTGCCGGCGCCCGCCAGGATCAGCATCGTTCCGAGTATCCGGGCGAGTCGCCTCATCACACCTCTAACGCGTTGTCGTCCCGATCCGATGCGCGCGCCGTCCCGACGAGACCCATTGCCCGCCTGCCCACGTTGCGCAGGGAACCGCGGCCGCCGAGCCCTGCAGCGGTCCCGTCGGCGCCGTAGCGTCCGACGGCGAGAGCCGCGAGTTGCGCGGCGATTGCAAGCCACGCGAGCGCGAGCGCGGCCGTGAGCCACGGCACGTAGCCGATCCCGACGAGGGAGAGCAGGTACCACGGCGCATCGAGGCCGAGCGAGTAGCGCTGAGCGAACGAGAGCACGAGCAGGGCCGGGCCGAGGAACCCGACGGCGAGAAGCAGGACTCGCGCAACCCTTGCGGGCACCTGCGGCAGCCAGAGCCAGGCGTACAGCGACGGGAGCAGGAAGACGAGCGCGAACGGATTGGTCGCGACCACGACGAGCGTGACCAGGGCAAGCCCGAGAAGGGCGACGGTGTAGCCCGCGAGCGACTCCTCGCCCGTTGCGAGCCTCCGGGGAAGGAGGCCCTCCCGACTCACGAGCCAGCCGGCCAGGAGGAGGACGCCCAGCACGACGAGCGCCGTGGCAGGCGGCTCGGAGATCTCCGCCAGGCTCGGGGGTAGCGGTCGAGGCTCAGCGTCCGGGAAGATCCCGAGGACCGTCGCAGCGACGAGCAGCCCGCCGCCGTAGGCCCAGAACGCAAGCCGGGTGCGGAGATTGCGGATCGCCGAGCCGAGCGGCACTCGTCTGCGCCTCGTGCGCGCGAAGAGATCGACCGTCCCGATCAGGAACGGCAGCAGCGCGCCGAAGAGGACGAGCTCGAACGCCCAGCCGCGAACGAGGCGGCGGCCGAAATAGAGGTAGCTCGAAGTGCTTCCCGTCAGCTCGAGCCCCGCGTCGAGGGAGCCGAGCAGATTCTGCGCGGCCCGGCCGACCTCCCCGAGGCGATCGACGTTCAGCGGATCCTCGGCGAAGGGGTCGCGCGACGGATCCGTCTCCGTCGTCAGGGTGACCGCGGGGATCCCGCGGCCGAGCAGTGGCCCCTGTTCGCCCAGCGTGAAGGGGAACGCGAGATCGACCAACTGGTCGACCGCGGTGGGTCTCCCGGGCTCCTCACCCGCCTCCTCCAGGATCCGCACTGCCGCGGTGCGGACGAGCACCGGGGCGGGTGAACGGGGGGTGTCTCCCGCGATCAGGAGCCGGGGGAAGCCGTTCCCGGCGATCGCGTCGAGGCTGACGACGGCGACGACGTTCCGCCGGTAGCTCGAGTGCTCCGCGAACCGCACCGCGCCGAGCGCTCCGTAGGCGCCGCCGTCGGTGGAGAGAAAGACGAGCGTGTGCGCTGGCCGCGTGCGCCCGCCGGAGGGCCCGGTCACCGGGGCGAACGCCCGCGCCAGCTCGATCAGGGCGGCGGTACCGGACGCGTTGTCGTTGGCGCCGCGATCCTCGCCACTGTTGTCACGATGGGCAATGAAGACGATCGCCGACGGGGACGGGCCCGGCGCAACGGCGACGAGGTTTTGCAGCGTCACCCGGCCGCGGCCGGGGATCTCCGCCTCGAAGCTGTCGGGCTCGACGTCGAAGCCGTACAGGCCGAGCTGCTCCGTGAACCACTGCACGGCGCCGAGCGATCCCGCCGAGCCGGGCGAGCGGTCCGGGAAGTCGCGGGCCAGCTCGCGCGCGAGACCAGCCGCGGTCGCGGCGTCGAACGAGGGCGGCAGCGCCGGCGCCGGCAGCGGCTGCGGTCTCGCGACCGTGAACGCGGCGAGCAGGAGCGGCAGCGAGACGAGCAGCAGTGTGCCCCGCACGAGTCGGGCATTGATCGGGCGATCGACCGAGCCGCGCCGGTTGCGACCGCGCGACGGGCGAGCACGGCCGGAAGGCGGCGCGCTTGTGCGGGGCGGCGCCATGCCGATGAAGTCTAGGCAAGCGTTCGGCCCGTACCATGGGCGGGCATGGCCGACACCGCCACCATCCTCCTCGTCGATGACGAGGAATCAGTCCAGAAGCTGCTCACCTATCCGCTCGAGCGGGACGGGTTTCGGGTCGTCAGTGCCCGTGACGGCGAGGAGGCGCTGCAGCGGTTCGCGGAGGAGACGATCGATCTCGTCGTGCTCGATCTGATGCTGCCGAGGCTCGACGGGCTCGAGGTCTGCAAGCGCTTGCGCGCCGACAGCACCGTTCCGATCATCATGCTCACGGCCCGCGACGACGAGCTCGACAAGGTGCTTGGGCTCGAGCTCGGCGCAGACGACTACATCACGAAGCCGTTCTCGATCCGGGAGTTCCGGAGTCGAGTCCGCGCGCTGCTCCGGAGGGCGTCGGCACCGCGGCCGGGCGAGCGCGACGGCGAGGACGAGGTGATCGAGGAGGAGGACGTGCGCATCGACGTGCCGAGGCGCACGGTCGAGGTTCGCGGGGTCGAAGTGCAGCTCACCTTCGTCGAGTTCGAGCTCCTGCGGGTGCTCGCCGCCGCACCCGGACGTGTCTTCTCGCGGCGGCAGCTCCTGGAGAAGCTCCGCGGTGGCGCCGACTACCGGGAGCCGCGCACGATCGACGTCCACGTTCGGCACCTGCGCGAGAAGATCGAGAGCGACCCGCGCGAACCCGCGCTGATCCTGACCGTGCGCGGCGTCGGCTACCGCTTCCGCGACCGCTGAGCCGCCCGTGATCAAGGGGATCCGACTTCGACTCGCGCTCGCGCTCCTGGTCGTGGTCGCCGGTGCGCTCGCGGTCGCCTACCTGATCGTCGTCCCCACGCTCGAGAGCAGGCTCGTGGACGCCAAGATCGATCTGCTCGAGCGGAACGCGAGGACGCTGGCCGGTTGCATCCAGGCAACCGATTCGGCCGGCTGGCAGGAGTGCGCCGACACGGGCTCGTCCGTCCTCGACGCGCGGGTCGTCGTCTACGACGTGCTCCAGCGGGAGCCGCCGGCGCTCCAGATCTTCGGCGACTCGCGCCCGGCGTCGTCGCAGGACGTCGAGCACGACATCGTCGCGGAGTTCTCCGCCGCGACGGGCGAGCCGCAGCGAGGGATCGTCGAGCGCCGCGGCGAGGAGTTCGCCGAGGCGGCGCTGCCCGTGACGAGCGAGGGCCCGATCGTCCTGCTCAGCGACTCGCTCGCCGACCCGCTCTCTAGTGTCCAGCTCGTCGAGCGGCGCCTGCTCGCCGCCGGCCTGATCGCGCTCCTCGTCGCCGTGCTCCTCGGCTACGCGGGCGCGTCGCTCCACGCGCGCAGGATTCGCCGGCTGGAGAGGGCTGCCGAGCGGATCGCGAGCGGGCGGTTCGACCAGCCGGTCGTCGATCGCGGCAACGACGAGCTCGGTGAGCTCGCCGCGGCTTTCGAGCGGATGCGCGGTCGGCTCGAGAACCTCGACCGCGCCCGCCGCGAGTTCATCGCGAATGCCTCCCACGAGCTGCGGACGCCACTCTTCTCGCTCGGCGGATTCCTCGAGCTGATGACCGACGAGGAGCTCGACGAGCCGACGCGCCAGGAGTTCCTGGCGACGATGCGCGAGCAGGTCGCCCGGCTGACGAAGCTCGCAACAGACCTGCTCGACCTCTCCCGCATGGACGCCGGTCGGATGCGGGTCGACACGGACGTCGTCGATCTGGGCGAGATCGCGGACGCGCTCGTCTCCGAGTTCCGAGCGGTTGCCGCGCAGCGACGGCATCGGCTCGAAGTCGTGGCGAACGGACCCGTGATCGCGCTCGCGGACGAGCAACGCGTGCTCCAGGCGGGCCGGGCGCTCGTCGACAACGCGCTGGTGCACACCCCGCCGGGCACGCACGTCTCCGTCGAAGTGGGGAGGGAGCGAGGTCAGGTGCGACTGAGTGTGGTCGACGACGGCCCCGGCGTCCCGCCGGAGCATTTCGCGCACGTCTTCGATCGGTTCTACCGGGTCGAGGGTGGCGATGTGGCGTCGGGAAGCGGTCTCGGACTCGCGATCGCCCGCGAGCTCGCGACCCTCATGGGAGGCGACGTCGAGCTCTCGTCCGTCGCCGGTAGGACTGCGATCACCCTGACCCTGCCGGCGGCCGACCGTTTCCACGTGGAAACGGAAGCCGCGGCTACAGTGGCCTGAATGCGACCCACTGCCCTCGCCGTCGTTGCGCTCGTCGCTGCGGCGATCGGAGCTTCGGGTTCGCTGCTGGTCGCCAAGACCGCGGGTTGGGTCGACGGTGACGCCGCGACCGTCCGGACCGTCGTCGTCTCGACGGAAGCGGACGCGCCGCTCGCCGCCGCACCGACCGCCACACCGCTCACCGGCGCGCGCTTCGACCCGGCCGCGATCTTCGCGCGGAGCACCCCGGGGGTCGTCACGATCTACGCGCTCTTCGCGGGTGGCGGCCGCTCCCAGGGCTCAGGCTTCGTCGTCTCGCCCGAAGGGCACGTGCTCACGAACTCGCACGTGATCACCAACGCCGGTGAGGGCCAGAACACGGTGCGCGGGGCGCAGCGGGTCTATGTCGTCTTCGACGACGGCGATCGAATTCCCGCCTCGATCGTGGGCTGGGACCTCTTCGACGACACCGGTCTGATCAAGTTCGACCCGGACGACCACACCGTCTCCCCGCTTCCGCTCGGCGACTCCGACGCCGTCGTCGTCGGCCACCCGGTCGCCGCGATCGGGAGCCCGTTCGGGAATGAGAACTCGCTCGCAGTCGGCGTCGTGTCGGCCGTCTCCCGCTCGATTCCTTCGCTGACCTCGCGCTACAACGTCGCGAACGCGATCCAGATCGACGCGCCGATCAATTCCGGCAACTCCGGGGGCCCGCTGCTCGACGCCCGCGGGCGGGTGATCGGGATCAACGCCCAGATCCGCTCGGAGTCCGGGAACGCCGAGGGGGTCGGCTTCGCGATCCCGATCAACGCTGCGCGCCGCTCGATGGAGCAGTTGATCGAGAGGGGCCGGGTCGCCTACGCCTACATCGGGATCACCACCGTGGACGTAACCCCGGCACTCGCCCGCCGCTACGACCTCCGCGCCCAGCGCGGCGCGCTGATCGAGGAGGTGGTCGAGGACGCTCCCGCAGAGCGCGCCGGCCTGAAGGGGGCCAAGCGCCGGGAAGTGTTCAACGGCTCCTCGGTCAGCCTCGGTGGCGACCTGATCGTCTCTCTCGCTGGCGAGCCTGTTGTCCGCGCTGACGACATCGCCAAGATCGTGACCGGCAAGCTGGAGCCGGGGCAACTCGTGCCTGTCACGGTCGTCCGCGGTGGCACGGGAAAGCGGGTCACGGTGCGAGTCCGGCTGATCGAACGCCCGGTCGATCCGGAAGGGTGATCGGTTTAAGACAATGCCGACCGCGGGTATAGCTAGAGAGAACCGATGAGGGTTCAGTATCTTTCGGTAGATCAAGCGGAAGGTTGTGGCACGTGAGTTCAGGTGAGGGCACGCCCGACAACGGCGCTGAGGGCCGGACTGTCCGGCTGACGATTCCGGCCAAGCCGGAGTACATCACGCTGTCCCGCCTTGCCCTGACCGGCCTCGCGCGCGTCCGCCCGCTCCCCGACGAGACGCTCGCCGACCTGAAGCTCGCGCTGACGGAGGCGACGTCGAACTCCGTCCGACACGCCTACGCCGAGGGTGAGGGCCACGTCGAGATCAGCTTCGAGCTCCGCGAGGACAGGCTGATCGTCGAGGTTTCCGACGACGGCGCGGGCTTCGAGCCCGCAACGGCTGGCAGCAACGGAGCCACCGAAGAGGACGAGTTGAGCGAGGGCGGGCTCGGGATCGCGATCATCCGCTCGATCGCCGACGAGTTCGAGATCGGCAGCGGGCCGCAGGGCTCATGCCTCCGCTTCACGAAGCTGCTCTAGGCTCCCACCCGTGCCGGCGCGGCGGAAGCTGATCGTCGTCTCGAATCGCGGCCCCATCGGCTACGGACGCGACGAGGCGGGGGACCGCGTGGCCAGGCGGGGTGCCGGGGGCCTCGTGACTGCCCTCAGCCCCCTCGTCTCCCAGCACGACGTGACCTGGATCGCGAGCGCCCTCTCCGACGAGGATCGGGCGGTGGCGGCATCTGGCGCGCGCGAGGAGACGGCGCAGGATGGCTCGTCCTACCGCCTTCGGCTCGTCGCACACGACCCCGGCGCGTACGACCGCTACTACAACGTCGTCGCGAACCCCACGCTCTGGTTCGTCCAGCACGGGCTCTGGGAGCGGAAACACGATCCGGGCACAGACCTTCTTCCGGCGTGGCGCACCGGGTACACGGCGGTCAACCGCGCGTTCGCCGACGCGGTCTGCGCGGAGCTCGAGCGCGAGCCTGATGCCGTCGTGTTCCTCCACGACTACCACCTCTACTTGGTGCCCGGTCTCGTCCGGGAACGCTTCCCTCGGGCGATGCTCACCCACTTCGTCCACATCCCGTGGGTCGGGCCGCGAGCCTGGGAGGTTCTCCCGGAGCAGATCGTCCACGAGATCCACGCCGGGATGCTGGCGAACGACGTCGTCGGGTTCCATACAGACCGCTGGCGCACCGCGTTCATCGAGACGTGCGCGGCGCACGATCTCGAACCCGGATCGACACTCCTGACGGCGCATCCGATCTCGGTCGACGCGGCCGAGTTCGACGCGCTTGCCGTGAGCGCCCCTGTCGTCGAGCGCGAGCGCGAGCTTCTCGCGGAGCGGCCCGAACGATTGATCCTCCGGGTCGACCGCACCGATCCGTCCAAGAATGTCGTCCGCGGCCTCGAGGCCTTCGAGCGCCTGCTCGAGCGGCGGTCGGACTTGCACGGCAGGGTCGTCCTGCTCGCGCTGCTCGATCCCTCGCGGCAGGCGATCCCGGAGTACGTCGAGGAGCGGGAGCGGATCGAAGCCGCCGCGGCGCGGATCGAGGCTCGCTTTCCGGGTGCGCTCCGGCTTCGGATCTCGGACGACTTTCCGCGCTCGATCGCCGCCTACAAGCAGTTCGACGTGCTCATCGTGAATGCGGTGATGGACGGGCTGAACCTCGTCGCGAAGGAGGCGCCGCTCGTGAATACGCGCGACGGCGTCGTTGTCTTATCTGTCAACACGGGTGCGTATGAAGAGCTTCGCGAGTGGGTGCTCGCCGTTGACCCGCTCGATGTCGAACAGCAGGCCGACGCACTGGAGCAAGCCCTCGAGCTGCCGCCGGCCCAGCGGCGCTCGTGGGCCACCGCGATCGCGGCCCAGGTTCGCGAGCACGACCAGCGCTCGTGGGTCGAAGCGCAGCTCGCCGACGTCGATCGCGCGATTAGCATGCGGGGGTGAGCGACCTCTCCCACGTCGACGATTCCGGCTCGGTCAAGATGGTCGACGTCGGGGCGAAGCCGATCTCGCGCCGGCGCGCTGTCGCCCGGGCGACCGTCGAGATGGCGCCGGAGACGGCTCGACGCCTTCGTGACCTGCCGAAGGGCGACGCTCTCGCAACCGCGCAGCTGGCGGGGATCATGGCCGCCAAACGGACGAGCGACCTGATTCCCCTCTGCCACCCGCTGCCGCTCTCGGTCGTGGACGTCGAGCTCGAGGTGCGCGAGACCTCGGTCGAGATCACGACCGCGGCGGAGACGACCGCGCAGACCGGAGTCGAGATGGAGGCACTCGTCGCGGCCTCGATCGCGGCGCTGACCGTCTATGACATGGCGAAGGCCGTGGACAAGGCGATGGTGATCTCCGGCGTGACGCTCGTCGAGAAGACGAAGGAGTCGCTCTGAGGGCGGCGGTGCTGACGGTTTCCGACGGGGTCGTCGCCGGGACGCGCGAGGATGCGAGTGGCGATCTGCTCGCCCATCTTCTCGCTGGTGAGGGATACGAGGTGACGCGCCGGGTGGTACCGGACGAGACCGAGGCGATCGCGGGAGCGATTCTCGACCTTGCGGACGAGGCGGGGGTCATCCTGACGACCGGTGGGACGGGGATGGCTCCGCGCGATGTCACACCGGAGGCCACACGCTCGGTGATCGACCGGGAGGCGCCCGGGATCGCCGAGGCGATCCGCGCGGACTCGATTGCGAAGACTCCTCATGCGCTGCTCTCGCGTGGGGTCGCCGGGATCCACCAGCACACGCTGATCGTGAATCTCCCGGGATCGCCGGGCGGTTGCCGCGACGGGTTCGCGGTCCTCCTGCCTGCGCTCGCCCACGCGCTCGACCTGCTCGCCGACGAGCCGACGAGCCACCGCCAGACGTGAGCGACGTCGCCGTCGGCCTGCCGCGGCGGTTCGCGGCACTCGTCAAGCTCGAGCACACGATCTTCGCGCTCCCGTTCGCCTACGTGGGGATGTCGCTCGCGCTCGGGGAGATCCCGGCGGCCGCCGACTGGATCTGGGTCACGGTCGCGATGGTAGGAGCCCGAACGCTCGCCATGGGGCTGAACCGGCTGATCGATGCCGAAGGGGACGCGCGGAACCCACGTACGGCCTCGCGCGAGCTGCCCTCGGGAACGTTGAGCCGCGGCCAGGTGGTCGGGCTGTGCGCGCTCGCGTTCACGGTCTTCCTGCTCGCGGTCACACAGCTCGATCCACTCGTGCGGTGGCTCTGGCCGGTGCCGGTCATGCTCTTCGTCGTCTATCCCTACCTCAAGCGGGTCACGTGGCTCTGCCACCAGTGGCTCGGCGTCTCGCTCGGGCTCGCGCCGGTCGGCGCGTGGGCCGCGGTCACGGGGGAGGTGCCCTGGCAGGCGTGGGCACTGGGGGGTGCCGTTGCCCTCTGGGTCGCGGGATTCGACCTGTTCTACTCGCTCTTCGATCTGGAGCACGACCGCGCCGAGGGCCTGCATTCGTGGGCGGTTCGGTGGAGCGAGCGCGGGGTTTTCCTCGGCGCCCGGCTCCACCATGTCGGCACCGTTTCTCTGCTCGTCCTCGCGGGGAGCGGGCTCGACGTCGGCCTGGCCTACTGGCTCGGGGTCGTGGCGGTGGCCGGGCTCCTCCTCTACGAGCACTCGCTGATCCGACCCGGTGACCTGCGCCGGCTCGACGCGGCCTTCTTCACTGTCAACGGCCTGATCAGCATCGTCTTCCTCGGCTTTGTGGTCGCTGACGTGCTCCTGCGCTGAGACCGAGCAAGGCGGCTGCGCAGCGGCCCGCGGCCCGGCAACCGTCACACTTCCGCCACGGTGTCGTCACACACGCGTGCAGAGATCCTCGATAGCGTTCCCAGAGGGACACCGATGTCCCCCTGGGGGCACGTACGGGGTCATTCGGCGGCCGGAAGCCCCGGATGACCGCCGCTCCCGCGATCGAGGCGATCGGGCTCGAGAAGCGCTACGGACGTAAGCGGGCGCTGCGGCCGCTCGACCTCCGCGTCGAACGGGACGGCTTCCTCGTCGTCACAGGGGCCAACGGGTCGGGCAAGACGACGCTCTTGCGGCTCATTGCCGGGCTCGCCGCGCCGACGCGCGGAACCCTCGAGGTGCGGGCCGAGCGTGCGGATCTGGGCTACCTGGGACACGAAGCGCTCGTCTATCGCGATCTGACCGCGCTCGAGAACCTCGACCTCTACGGCCGGCTCTATCGCGTCCCCGAGCGGCGTGAGCGGATCGGGATGCTGCTCGAGCGATTCGGGCTCTGGGACGCGCGCGCCGAGCGTTCCTCCACCTACTCGCGCGGGATGCTCCAACGGCTCGCGCTCTGCCGCGCCCTTCTCCACGACCCCGCGCTGCTCGTCCTCGACGAGCCCTACACCGCGCTCGACAGCGAGGGAGCAGAGTTGCTCGACCGCCTCCTCGCCGACCTCCGGGGCGAGCGCACCGTGCTTCTCTCGACGCACGATCCGAGCCGGGTCGAGCAGCTCGCAACAGCCAGGCTGGCGCTCGCGTGACCTACTTCACGGACGTCGTCACGCTCGCCCGCAAGGATCTTCGGCTCGAACTGCGGGCGCGCGACACCTTTCCGGCCATGCTCCTCTTCGTCATCTCGACTCTCGTGATCTTCCACTTCGCGCTCCCGGCCGACGCCGACGAGATCGCCGCGCAGGGGCTCCTCTGGGTCGCGCTCGTGTTCACCGCCCTCCTCGGTCTCGCGCGGGTCTGGGCGCCCGAGCGGGAGAGCGGCGCGCTCGAGGGGCTGGTGCTCGCACCTTGCGACCGGAGCGCGATCTGGCTCGGCAAGGCGACTGCCGTCTTCGTCTTCCTCGGTGCCGTCGAACTCGTCGCACTCCCGGCATTCGGGCTCTTCTTCGCCCCCGTCGACGCGGCCACCGTCGCGGGAGTGATTCTGGCCAGCATCGGGATCTGCGCCGTCGGCACCCTGCTCGCCGCGATGGCGGCCGCGAGCAGGACGCGCGAGCTGGTGCTGCCCCTGCTCTTCCTTCCGCTCGCGATCCCGCTCGTCGTCGGCGGCGTGGGTGCGAGCGTCTCGCCCGACCCGGGGCGGTACCTCGCGTTTCTCGCTCTGTACGACGGGATCTTCGCGGTACTGTGCTGGGCGTCCTTTGAGTACGTCGTCTCGGAATAATCACGTCCCGGTCCTCGCTGCTCTCGCGGCGGCGCTGATCGGCGTCGCGATCGGATTCGCCTTCTTCGTCGCGCCCGAAGACGTCGACCAGGGCATCTCGCAGCGGATCTTCTACTTCCACGTCCCGATCGCCCTGACCGCCTACGCCTGCTTCGGCTGGGGGGCCTACAAGGCACTGCTCCTGCTCTGGCGGAAGGACGAGCGCTACGACCTCGAGAGCTACGTCGCGATCCACCAGGGAACGATCTTCGGGTCGCTGACGCTCCTCACCGGCTCGATCTGGGCCAAGGCCTCGTGGGGGCACTGGTGGCTCTGGAGCGAGAACCAGCTCGTCCTCTTCCTCGTTCTCTTCCTCTTCTACTCGGCCTACTTCATGCTGCGCTTCTCGATCGAGGAAGGGCCGCGACGCGCGAACATCTCGGCCGTCTACGCGCTCTTCGGGGTCGTCCTGATCCCCGTCAGCTTCCTCGCGATCCGGCTCGCCGAGAACATCATCCATCCGACCGTCTTCACGCGTGAAGGCCCGCAGATGTCCGGGACGATGTTCCTGACGTTCTGCATCGCCTGGCTCGCGATGACCGTCCTCGCGTACGCGCTCTACCGGCTCGAGCTCCTCGGCAAGCGGCTCGACTCGAACCTCCGCGAGCTCAGGGAGCTCGTCACGTGAGGCGCCGCACATGAGCCAGGGCGAGTACGTGGCCGCCGCTTACGGCGTGGTGTTCGTGGCGCTGCTCGTCTACGTGGCGATCATCGCCGCAAAGCTGGCACGGCTCGAACGGGAGACGGCGGAGATCGCCGAGCTCGCTCGGAAGCGCACCTCGGATGTCTGAGCTGCTGGTCGTCCCGGCGCTCCTCGCCTACGGCGAGGCTGCGTTCGCGTACGCCGGCGAGCTGCGCGGGCCAGGGCTCGCAGGGCGGCTCGCGACCTGGGGAGTCCGGCTCGGCTGGGTCGCTCAGACCGCTCTCCTCGTCGGCCAGGCCACCTCGGCGGACGGCTTTCCGTGGGGCACCTGGGCAGGTGCGCTCAACCTCTTCGTCTGGCTCGTCGTCGGCGCCTACCTGATCTGGGGGTGCAAGCCTCGCTACCGCCTCCTCGGGCTCGCGGTGATGCCGATCGCCGCGGTGCTACTCGCGCTCGCGTGGGTGGGCGGGGGTACTGGACTCGAGGCAGGAGGCGACTCCGGAACCGTCCTGGCGATCCACGTCGGCCTGATGCTCGCCGGCTTCGCCAGCCTGACGCTCGCCGCGGGGATGGCAGCGCTCTACGTCTGGCAAGAACGACGCCTGAAGCGCCACGAGCGGGGGCTGCTCCGGGTCAGGGTGCCGCCGCTCGACGCCCTCGACCGCCTGGCTGCCCGCAGCGTCCTCGCCGGGCTCGTCCTGCTCGCGCTCGGGATCGGCGCGGGTGCGTCGCGCTTCGAACGCGGCGACTTCGACGTCGCGATGGTGGTCACGATCGCGATCCTGGCCGTCTACGCCACACTCCTCGTCCTCCGGCACGAGGGCTGGCGCGGCCGCCGTGCAGCGCTCCTGAACCTCGGCGGCTTCGCGCTCGTTGCCGTCGTCCTCCCGATCACCCATTTCGCCTCATGAGGCTGACTCTCGTCGGTGTCTCGCACCACCGCGCACCGATCGAGTTGCGCGAGCGGGTCGCGCTCGATCCCGAGCGATCGGCGTCACTCGCCGCGGAGCTCGGGCGGGAAGCCGTCGTGCTCTCGACCTGCAACAGGACCGAGCTCTATCTCGCCCGCGAGGACGACGCCGAGGAGGTTGCGGTCTCGACGCTGACCGCTCTGGCCGACGATCGCTCGGGCGAGCTCGGCTCCGTGCTCTACCGGCTGGGCGACGACGCAGCGGCGCTGCACCTCTTCCGCGTCGCGGCCGGGCTCGACTCGCTCGTGCCAGGGGAGGGCGAGATCCTGGGCCAGGTTCGAAGCGCGTTCGAGGCCGGATCGCCGGGCCCGTTCCTCGACCGCCTCTTCCGCCAGGCGCTCCACATCGGTCGGCGCGTCCGGGTCGAGACCGCGATCGCCGAGAGCCCGGCCTCGGTTCCCGCAGCCGGAGCCGCGCTCGCGCAGCAGGTCTTCGAGAATCTGGAAGGCAAGCGGGTGCTCCTGCTCGGCGCCGGCAAGATGAGCGAGCTGACCGCGCGCAACCTCGTCTCGCGGGGGGCCGGGATCGCCGCCGTGGCGAATCGCACCCTCGAGCACGCGCAGGATCTCGCCGCGAGCTTCGGCGCCCGGGCGCTCGGGCTGAACGACCTGGCCGGTGAGCTCGGGAACGCCGACATCGTCGTCGCCTCTACGAGCTCCCAGGGGACGATCGTCAGCAAGGCAGACGTCGCCGCAGCGCATAAAGCGCGGAAGGGCCGTCCTCTCCTGCTCGTCGACCTCGCCGTCCCGCGCGACCTCGATCCCGCGATCAACGAGCTCGACGGCTGCTTCCTCTACGACGTCGACGATCTGGAAGCGGTTGTCGCCGAGACCATGAGCGGGCGGCGCAGCGAGGCCGCGCGCGCGGAGCAGCTCGTCGGCGCGGAAGCCGACCGTTTCCGCGAGTGGCACGCATCCCTCGATGTCGTCCCGACGATCGCCTCCCTGCGTGCGCTGGTCGAGGAGATCCGCGACAGCGAGCTCGCCCGGGCCGGCTCGCGGCTCTCCGAGAACGAGCGCAGAAACGTCGAATCCGTCACCTCGCAGATCCTCGCGAAGCTCCTCCATCTGCCCACGATCAGGATGAAGGAGGCAGCCGCGGCAGCCGACGGCGTGGTCTATGCTGACGTCGTGAGGCACCTGTTCGGGCTCGGCGAAGAGGAGAGGCGCGCGTGAGCACGAGATTCGGCAGCACACGATTCCTGAGCGGGCGTCCGCTACCGCTCCAGGCGCCAACCGCGTTCGTCCGGATCCGGCCCAACACCACGCGGGGCTGCGGCGAGTCCCGACCCCGTTCCAGCTGGGCGGGCGGGCCCTCGCCTCGCTCGGGGACAGGGCGCACCTGTGCTCATCCGCGTCGGCTCCCGCGGCAGTAGGCTCGCGCTCACCCAGGCGGAGCGCGCGGCCGAGGCGTTGCGCGGGCCCGGGGTGGAGATTGCACTCGTCCCGATCACGACCGCAGGCGACCGGGACCGGACGAAGCCGTTCGGTCAGATCGGGGAGCGCGGCGTCTTCGTCAAGGAGCTCGAGGAGGCGCTGCTCGAAGGACGGATCGACGTCGCGGTCCATTCCGCCAAGGACATGACCTCGACGGACACCGAGGGCCTCTCCGTGGGCGCCTATCCACCGCGTGAAGACCCGCGCGACGCCCTCTGTGGGGCGAGCGAGATCCAGCCGGGCATGCGGATCGGGACGGCGTCCGTACGCCGGCGTGCGCAGCTGCTCGCACTCGAGCCGACGCTTTCGATCGAGCCCCTCCGCGGCAACATCGACACCCGCCTGCGCAAGCGCGGCGAGCGGGGGCTCGACGCGATCGTCCTCGCCGCCTGCGGCCTCGAGCGACTCGGGCTCGAACGCGAGATCGGCCTCCGTTTCGATCCGGCGATCATGCTGCCCGAGGCCGCCCAGGGCGCACTCGCTCTGCAGGTGCGGGCGGGGGAGGAGGAGCTCGTCGCGCGGGCGGACGACGCCGAGACGAGACGGCGGGTCGAGTCCGAGCGTCGTTGCGTCGCGCTCGTCGGCGGTGGCTGCCTGGCTCCGGTTGCGGCCCACCACGACGGCGCCACCCTGACCGCGCTCGTCGCCGACGAGGACGGCGCCTGGATCGAGCGCCGCGCAGGCTCCGATCCGGAGGACGTCGCGGCCGCCCTGCTCGCCTCCGTGCGGTGAGGATCGTCGTCACCCGGCCGGAAGGCCAGGCAGAAGTGCTCGTCGAGCGGCTCGAGGAGCTCGGACATGAGCCCGTGCTGTGCCCGCTCGTCGCGATCGAGCCCGTCGGGGACGACCCGGTGGACGCGGCGGGATACGACTGGTTGATCGTGACGAGCGCCAATGGCGCCCGCGAGCTGCGCCGGCGACTGACCGGGCGGCCGCGCCAGGTCGCAGCGATCGGCACGGCCACGGCTCTCGCCTTCGGCGGCGCCGATCTCGTCCCCGCGGTCTCGACCCAGGAGGGGCTGCTGGCCGAGCTGCCGCGGCCCGCCGGCCGCGTGCTCTTCGCCGGCGCGGAGGGTGCCCGCCGCCTACTCGTGGACGAGCTCGACGCAGATTTCGTGGCGCTCTACCGAACCGTCGAGCTCATCCCGGCAGCGCCGCCGGCCGGTGACCTCGTCGTTCTGGCCTCACCTTCGGCCGCCCGGGCGCTCGCCGCGTCCGGCGCCCTGATCCCCGCGGTGTCGATCGGGCCGGAGACGAGCAGAACTGCCCGCGCCGTCGGCATCGAGATCGTCGCGGAGGCAGAGACGCACGATCTCGACGGTCTCGTCGCCGCGATCGCGCGCGCCGCGGGTTAACCTCCGGCCGTGGTCGTGACCTTCCTTAGCGACTTCGGGCTGCAGGACGACTTCGTCGGCACCTGCCACGGGGTGATCAAGCGGATCGCACCCGAGACCGAGATCATCGACATCACCCACGGGATCCCCCGGATGCAGATCCTCCAGGGCGCGCTCGTCCTCGCCAACACCGTCCCCTACATGCCTGTGGGCGTGCATCTCGCCGTCGTCGATCCAGGGGTGGGGAGCCAGCGGCGGGCGCTCGCGCTCCAGGACGGAGAGGGACGGCTCTACGTCGGGCCCGACAACGGCCTGCTCGTGCCTGCGGCCGAGCGGGCCGGAATCACTGCCGCGCACGAGCTCGCCAATCCGGAGTACGCGCTCGACACCGTCTCACGCACCTTTCACGGCCGTGACCTCTTCGCCCCGGCGGCTGCGCATCTCTCGCGCGGGGTCGCGCTCGGCGAGCTGGGCCCGGAGCTGACGCCGGACGCGCTCGTCCGCCTGGATCTGCCGGAGCCGGAGATCGGCCAGTCGCGGGTCGGCGCCTGCGTCCTCTACGTGGACAGCTTCGGCAACATCGCCCTCAATCTGACGCGCGAGCACGCGACCGGGGTCGGGATCGTCCCCGGAACCCAGGTCGAGCTCGAACTCGGCGGCGAGCGCGTCTACGCCGTTGCGGCGCGCACCTTCGCCGACGCCCGGCCCGGCGACATCATCCTCTACGAGGACAGCTATCGGAACATGTCGGTGGCGATCAGCGGCGGCAATGCAGCGGAGATGCTCCACGCCCGCGCCGGCCAATCGCTCCGGATCAATGTCGGCGGACCGTAGTTGCATCCGAGCGGCGGGTCTGTAACTCTTCGCACAAGGGCGTTCGCGGCACGGTATCACCGGCCCGGACGTCCTTCTTTTTAGGGGCGCAACAAGATCGGGGATCGGCTTTCGCCGACCCCCGATCGCGCCAAGACCCCTGAAGGGTCGCTTCGCTCCCGCGGCCCAGAGGCCGGCAGGGCCTAGACCCAGCTGAACTGTTGCTGGAGGAACGGGACGAGGAAGTAGAGGAGGAATGCCGCCGAGGCGACCCACATAAACGGATGGACGTCGCGGAAGCGTCCTTGCGCTGACCGGACGAGGACGAAGGTCAGGAAACCGATTCCGATTCCGTCCGTGATCGAGAAGGTGAACGGCATGATCATGATCGTCAGCGCCGCCGCGAGCCCGATCCCGAGATCCGAGAAGTCGATTCCGGCAAGCTTGCGCCTGGTGCCGGGGGCGATCCCGTGCTCCTCGTCCTCGGCCAGCTCCTCCGCCTCGGTCAGCGCGGACATCATCAGGAAGCCGACGATGATCAGCGCGGGCGCCGTTGCCTGAGGAGGCACCATCCCGATGATCGGGGCGATGAACATGAACGGGAAGAAGAGCGCCCCCGCCACCACCGCGACCCAGCCTGTCCGACCGCCGACACTGACGCCGGAGGCGGACTCGATGTAGGTCGTCGCCGACGAGGTCGATGCGGCCCCGCCTGCCACGGCGGCCAGGGAGTCGACGAGCAGCGGCTTCCGGATCTCCGGGAGCCTGCCGTCCTTGTCGAGGTAGCCGGCCGGCTTGCCGACGCCGACGAGCGTGCCCATGGTGTCGAAGAAGTCGGCGAGGAAGAGCGAGAACGCCCAGACGACGGCCGAGATGAACGCGAGCTCGGTGAACGCGTTGAAGTTGAAGTTCCCGAGGAGCGAGAGATCGGGCGTCTCGTAGATGTCGCCCGGCCAGCTCGCGGCGTTCCCGAAGCCGATGTCCTTGCCTACCGCCTCGTTGATGATCGTGGCGAGGATCGTGGTCAGGATGATCCCGATCAGGAGGTCACCTCGCACGCCACGAGCCCGGAGGGCAATCGTGACGACGAGGCCGAAGAACGTGACGAAGAGCGGCCACGTGGTCAGCGGAGCGAGATCGACGACGGTCCCGGTGCCGCGGACGACGATTCCGGAGTTGACGAGGCCGATGAACGCGATGAAGAGCCCGATCCCGATCGCGATCGCCTTCTTCAGGTCGAGCGGGATCGCGTCCATGATCTTCTCGCGGGTGCCGGTGAGGACGAGAATCGTGACCGCGATTCCCTCGACGACGACGAGGCCCATTGCGGCCGGAAACGAGAGGCCTTCACTCGCGACCAGGCTGAAGGCGACGACCGCGTTCAGCCCGAGCCCCGGTGCGATTGCGTAGGCGCGGTTCGTATAGAGGCCCATCAGGATCGTCATCACCCCGGCCACGAGACAGGTCGCCGCAAGGACCTGGTTGAACGGGAGCCCGCTGTCCTGCAGGCCCTCGATTCCCGCGAAGCTGAGGATCTGCGGGTTGACGAAGATGATGTACGACATGACGATGAAGGTCGTCAGGCCGGCCACGCTGTCGCGCGCGAGCGTCGTTCCGTTCTGCGCGAACTTGAAGCGGCGCTCGAGCAGTCCGGAGCCTCCGGTGCCGAGCGGAGCCGCAGTCTCTGACATTCCTGCCTCCTTGCCTCGAGGGACCCCGTCGGGGAGACAATGGCCGGGACGTCGGACAGGAAACTCTCGCTAGACTGCCCCGGCTCGTGGCGAGGTAGCTCAGTTGGTAGAGCACACGGCTGAAAACCGTGGTGTCGCCGGTTCAAGTCCGGCTCTCGCCATGTTTTTCCGCACGAGCGCACATCCGCCTGGGGGCGGATCTGCGCTCGCGACGATCCCTGATCGGCCGCTTTGCGGCGGGCTCACGGCCCAGTGGCGAGGACTCGTTGGACAGGCGCTAGGGTCCGCGGTCGTGGCTGCAGCGAAACAGGTGGCGATCATCGGTGCCGCCCTCGACCTCGGCTCCGGTCGGCGAGGCGTCGACATGGGGCCGTCCGCGATCCGGTACGCGGGGATCGAAGAGCGGCTCACAGGCCTCGGCTACGCCTGCCTCGATTGGGGCAACGTGGAGACCGCGGTGCTCGAGGCGACGGACGTGCAGGACGAAAGCGCGCGCTACCTGCCCGAGATCAAGGCTGCGTGCGCCCGAGTGGCGCGGCTCGTCGCGCTCGCGCTCGCGCAGGAGCACGTGCCGCTCGTGCTCGGCGGCGATCATGCGATCGCCCTCGGCACCCTCGGCGGGCTCGCCAAGGCGCACGGGGCGCCCGGCGGGGTTCTCTGGATCGACGCTCACGGCGACCTGAACACGCCCGAGACGTCACCGAGCGGGAATGTGCACGGGATGCCGCTCGCGGCTGCGCTCGGAATGGCGGGGGAGCGCTTCGAGAGCGACGAGTGGGTGCTGCCGGCCGTCACTCCCGAGCGGGTCGCGCTCGTGGGGGTTCGCTCGCTGGACGACGGCGAGCGCCGGCGGATCCGCGAGCTCGGGGTGAAGATCTTCACCATGAGCGACATCGACCGGATCGGGGTCGAGCGAGCGATCCGGGAGTCGCTCTCGCACATCGCGGGCCCGGGGTTCGTCCACGTCTCGCTCGACATGGACGTGCTCGACCCGGAGGTCGCTCCTGGAGTCGGCACGCCGGTGCGCGGCGGGCTCTCCTATCGCGAGGCGCACCTCGCGCTCGAGCTCGTTGCCGAGTCCGGGCTCGCCGGCTCGATCGAGGTGGTCGAGGTCAACCCGATCCTCGACCGCGAGAACGCAACGGCGCAGCTCGCCGTCGAGCTCGTCGCCAGCGCGCTCGGCAAGACGATCCTCTAGCGCGCGGTCGTGACCAGTGTCAGCCCGGGGAGCACGTAGCCCTCAGGGCCGAGATAGCGCTCGAGCCGCACGCGCGCAGCCTCGTCGACCTCCGCGCGAACGTCGTCAGGGAGACCGTCGAGCGTCTCGCGCAGACTGGCTGCGAGACGGGTGACGACGCGGCGGTAGCCGGGCCAGTCCGCGAACCGGTACTCGACCGCGACCTCCTCGACGGCGACATCTGTGAAGCCGACGCTCCGGACGAGAGTCTCGATCTGCTGCGGCTCGGCGAGCGCGAATTGACCGGGATCCCCGGGTGGCGGCGGTTCCAGGAGGCCGCGCTCGAGCAGCACCGGGCCGTAAGCCGTCGCCCACGGGTTCTCTCTGGCGGGTGCCCACGTCGCGAACGCGAGTCGTCCTCCGGCGCGGAGCACGCGCCTCGTCTCGCGGAGGGCGAGTGCCGGATCCGGGACGAGCATGTACCCGAACCTGCAGACGACTGCGTCCACACTCGCGTCCGGGAGCTCGATGGCCTGCATGTCCATCACCCGGTGCTCGGCGCCGGCGATCCCGCGGCGGCGTGCCGCCTCGACCATCGCCGGCGAGAGGTCGGTCGAGAGCACGTGGGCGACGGTTCCCGCGAGCGCCTCGGTCAGGTCTCCCGTTCCGCTTGCCAGATCGAGAACGACGTCGTCCGGCCCGGCATCGAGTGCCGCGACGAGCGCGGCAGTGACAGGCGCGTTGACGGCCGCGACCAGCTCCCGCTCGGTCTCCCATCCCTCCGCGGCGACGTCCCATCGCCGCCGTGCCTCTGCGTTCGCCTCTACGCCGCGACCCCGGAGAACTGGGGCAGGATGTCCCGGCCGTAGGCCTCGAGCGTCTCCTCCTGGCCGTGGGTCATCAGGTAGATGTTGAACTGGTCGACCCCGATCGACTCGAGCTCGCGCAGTTTTTGCGTCGCCTGCTCGGTAGTGCCGAGAACGCAGAAGCGATCGCAGATCTCGTCCGTCACGAACTCGCCGTGCTTCGCGCCGACCCGGGAGTGCTCGCTGTAGTCGTAGAACTTGCGGGCGGCGACGTAGTCGGTCAGCGCCTGCGGGATCGTGCCGTCGGTGCCGTAGCGGTCGATCAGGTCCTGGACGTGGTTCGAGACCATCGCCGGGAACCAGCGGACCTGCTCGCGCGCGTCCGCGAGGTCGTCGGAGATGTGGCTCGGGGCGCTGACGATGCACTTGAGCGCCGCCGGGTCACGGCCGGCCTCCTCGGCAGCCGCACGAGCGGTCGCCATGATCCACTGGATGATGTCCGGGTCGGCGAGCTGGATGATCACCCCGTCGCCCTGCCGCCCTGCGACCGCGAGCGCCTTGGGGCCGTAGCCGGCGACGTGCATCTCGATCTCGGGTTGCTCCGGCTTCACCCACTGGAGCTGAAGCTGCTTCTCGTTCCAGGTCACTTCCCTGCCGTTCATGAACGGCTTGATCATCTTCACTGCTTCCTCGAACTCGGCGACCTTCATCGGCTGGCGGCCAACGGTGCGGACGGCCGAGTCGCCGCGGCCGACGCCCATGATCATCCGTCCGTTCGAGATGTCCTGGAGGGTCGCGTAGGCGCTCGCGAGGACCGTGGGGTCGCGCGTCGCCGGGTTCGTGACCATGTGGCCGAGCTTGATCGTCGAGGTCTGGTCGGCGAGGAGCGCCATCACCGGCATCGACTCCTGCCAGAGGACGTGCGAGTCGTACGTCCAGCCGTACTCGAAGCCCTGACCCTCGGCGAGCTTCATCAACTCGATCAGGCGCTGGTAGGGCGGGTCGGGGAGGACGGTGACGCCGAAGCTGAGCATTGGACCCCCAGGAGAGTGTGGCGGGAAGGCAGGAAGACCGTGATTCTCGCTCGAAAGCCTCCGGGTGGCAAACGCGCCCTACTACCTGTTCGCGGTCGCGGCCGGCGCGATGCTCCCGTTCCAGTTCGGGATCAACGCCGTTCTCGCCCGTCATGTCGAGAGCCCGCTCCGCGCGACGCTCGTCTCCTTCGCAGTCGGGCTGCTCGTTCTCGCTGCGGCTGCGCTCGTTTTCGCGCGCGGGCTGCCGACGTCCGAGCGGCTCGGCGCAGCGCCATGGTGGGTTTGGACAGGAGGCTTTCTCGGCGCGTTCTATGTCCTCGGGAGCGTCGTGACCGCACCGAAGCTCGGCGCCGCGACCCTCGTCGCGCTGATCCTGGCCGGGCAGGCGGTCGCCTCGCTCACCGTCGATCACTTCGGCCTCGTCGGCTTCACGGAGAACCCCGTCACGCCCGGTCGGCTCGTCGGGATCGGGCTCGTCGCCGCGGGCGTCGTGCTCGTCCGCGTGTTCTAGCGACCCAGCTTCTAGCGACCCAGCTTCTAGCGACCCAGTGTCGAGGCGCCCAGCGCTGCGCGCACGCGCGGATCGGTCAGCGACGTACCGATCAGGTCTGCGTCGAGGACGACACCCGGGGACGAGGGGATCCCGACCGCGTACATCCCGGCCGCCCGAACCGAGGCGATCCCGGTCGGCGAGTCCTCGAGCCCGATCGCGCCGGCCGGGTCGGCGTTCAGGAGCTCGCAGGCGCGGAGGTAGACGTCGGGCGCCGGCTTCGGCTGGCCGACCTGGTCGCCGGCGACGACGATCTCGAAATACTCGGCCATCCCGGCACAGGCGAGCGCGCCGCGGACGAGGCGGTCGGGCGTGTTCGAGGCGACCGCGATCGGAACGCGCCCCTTCAGCTCGACGACGAGCTCCAGCGCCCCCGGGAAGGCCGTTGCCTCTTCGAGCAGGCGCCGCTCGACGAGGTCGAGGAGCTCCCGACCGAGCGACTCTGCTCGACCTGGCTGGTCGAGGAGCCGCTCCAGGATCAGCGAGCCGTCGAAGAGCGACGTGCCGATCAGCGCCCGCTTCTCGTCGTCTCCGAACGAGCGGTCGTAGCGCTCGAAGAGCTCGGTCTCGGCGAGTGACCAGCACGACTCCGTCTCGAGGAGGAGGCCATCGCAGTCGAAGACGATCGCGGTCGGCGGCGCTGGCGCCTTTCTCACGGAAGGAAGCCGTACGTGCCGTGCTCGAAGAGCTCGTCTGCGCCGGCTCGGGCAGTCGCGAGCGAGGCGTTGTGGAGCCCGGAGCCGACGCTGATCCGGCGCACGCCGAGGCGGACCAGCTCGGCGACGGGAGGTACCTCCTTGGACGCGAGGACGTTGACCGGACCTCCGACCTCGCGGACGAGCCGCTTGATCGCCGCGTCGTCCGCCAGGCCGATCGGGTAGATGCAATCGGCACCCGCGGCGAGATAGGCGCCCCCGCGTTCGATCGCCTCGTCGAGCTCACCGGAGCCGCCGATGAAGACGTCGATTCGCGCGTTGACGACGAGCTCCGGGACGGCGGCCCGCACGGCTGCGATCCGTTCGCACTGGGCCTCCGCCGGCCCGTTCCCGTCTTCCAGGTTGAGCCCGACCACTCCGACGTCCCACGCCGCCCGGGCCGTCGCGACGGCGTCGCCGTAGCCCGCCTCGAGGTCGGCGGTGACCGGCAACTCGACTGCAGCGGCGATCCGGGCGACGGCGTCGAGCATCCGCTCGGGCGGGATCTCCTCACCGTCCTCCCAGCCGAGCGAGCGAGCGACCCCTGCACTTGTCGTCGCGAGGGCTCGCGCCGCGGGGTGGGCGGCGACGGCGAGCGCGCTCGCGACGTCCCAGACGTTCGGAAGGAGCAGAGGCTCGGGGCCTTCGTGCAGCCGCCGCAGCTCTTCGGCCTTCGCGGAGCTCAGGACGCGATCCAGGCGATCGTGCGATCGGCGAGCCGGTCGAGGGCGCGCACCGAGAGCTCGAGGTGCTCGTGCTTCGTGTCCTCGAGCTTCGTGTGCGAGAGGCCGCGCAGGCTCTGGACGAAGACCATCACCGTGGGGATTCCTGAGCGCGAGACCTCGGCCGCGTCATGGAGAGGCCCGGAGGGGAGGCGGTGCGACTGCCCGGCGACTTCCGCGATCGCCTCGTCGGCGAAGCCGATCAGCGTCTCGTCGAACAGGATCGGCTCGATCTCCCAGATTCTCTCGGCCTCGAGCTCGAGCCGTTCCTCGACCGCGAAGCGCTCGCTGCTCGCGCGCACGTCCGCCCACATCGCCGCGAGCTTCCCGGCCTCTAGATGGCGCATGTCGAGGAGCTGCTCCGCGGTCTCGACGACCGAGGTGACGATCCCCGGCTTCGTGACGAGGCCGCCGCTCGTGAGGACGGCGCCACCACCGACGCGCTTCGCGATCTCACGCAGCTCCAGCGCCAGCTTGGCCGCGCCGGCGAGCGCGTCGCGGCGCTGATCCATCGGGGTCGAGCCGGCGTGCGCCGCCTGGCCTCGCCAGGTCAAGCGGTGCCGCTCGACTCCGAAGGTCCCGAGCACGGCACCGAGAGGCAGGTCGAGCGACTCCAATACGGGTCCCTGCTCGATGTGCAGCTCCAGATAGGCGGCCGTGTTCGCGAGCTGGGAGTGGGCCTTCAGCGCACGATCGAGGTCGACGCCGTGCGCGCCAACCGCGTCGGGGAGCGAGATCGAATCGCGGTCACGTAGCTCCCGGAGCTCGTCCTGGTCGGCCATCGATCCGGCCGCTGCCGACGAGCCGAAGAGCGAGCGGCCGAAGCGCGCTCCTTCCTCGTCGGCCCAGTCGACGAGCCGAACGGTCACCGGCGGCGTGCCTTCCGCCGCGATCCGCCGCAGCACCTCGGAGCCCGCGACGACGTTCAGGCAGCCGTCGAGCCAACCACCGTTCGGGACGGAGTCGAGATGCCCGCCGAGGACGAGCTCCCGGTCGGAATCGCCGCGGAGCGTCCACCACTGGTTCCCGGCCTCGTCGAAGGCGTGCTCGAGCGGCAACCCCTCGAGCTTCCCGTGCATCCACTCGCGCGCAGCCGTCCACGTCTCCGTCCAGGCCACTCTCTGAGCGCCGTTCTCGTCGCCCGTCAGCTCGCGTAGCTCGAGTAGCTCGGCGACGGTCCGGGAGGGCTCGAGCGCCACGCGGCGAGCATACCGCTGGCATGTCAGCGGATCCGAGAGTGTGGTAAGCAGTAGCGGTGGCCAGTCCAGGGGGAGCCAGCGCAGCGGCAATCGGGGGAAGTGTCGGCTCGCGGCGGGAGTCCGTCGTCCCCGCCCTGCGCAGCGCCGGTCTCTCCGCGCTCGTGCTCGCGGGTCTCTGTGTGGTCTGGGAGGCCTACAAGTGGATCGGCGAGCGGTTCGAGATCCGCTGGCCGTTCCCGGTCAACGAGCGGACGATGCCGCACGTCTACGACATGGTCGGGCAGCTGTTCGAGCCGTCGCGCCGGAACGGGCCGCTACTGATCGACGTGCTCCTCGACGCAGCGGCCTTCACCGCCCGCGAGGCGGCGGTCGGATTCCTCCTCGGCGCCTCCGTCGGGTTCCTGATCGCCGTGGCGCTGTCCGAGTCGCGCCTGCTCCAGCGGGGCTTTCTGCCCTACATCGTCGCCTCCCAGACCGTCCCGATCCTTGCGATCGCGCCGATGGTCGTCGTCTGGGTCAACCCGAAGCTGCCGGAGTCGCTCGCGGGCTGGGGCGCCGTCGCCGTGATCTCCGCCTACCTGACCTTCTTCCCGGTGGCGATCAACACGTTGCGCGGGCTCCAGTCGGCCGATCCACGGGCAGTCGAGCTGCTCCGCTCGTATGCCGCGAGCCGCTGGGCGATCCTCTGGAAGCTCCGGGTGCCGGCGTCGTTCCCGTTTCTCTTCTCGGCGCTCAAGATCGCCGCGCCCGCCGCCGTGGTCGGTGCGATCATCGGCGAGCTGCCCTCCTCGATCCAGGACGGGCTCGCCGGTGCGATCCTCAACTTCAACCAGTACTACTCGAGCTCGCCGCCGAGTCTCTGGGCCACCAACATCGTCGCGGCAGGACTCGGGATAGCCTTCTTCGCGGTGGTCGCACTCGGCGAGAAGGTGCTCGTGCGCCGGGCGCCGGAGAACGTCGCATGAGCGGCGCCGGAAGTCGTGCCGGAAGTCGTGCCAGAAGTCGTGACGGTGCAGCCGCGGTCTCGATCAAGGGGCTCTCGAAAAGGTTCCAGCGGGGCGACGTGCTCGCCCTCGACACGATCGACCTGGACGTCCATCCGGGCGAGTTCGTCTCGCTGATCGGGCCCTCCGGTTGCGGCAAGTCGACCCTGCTCCGGATCATCGGCGACCTGATCGAGCCGAGCGAGGGAACGGCGCAGGTGAACGGCAAGTCGGCCCACCAGGCCCGGATGGACCGCGATTACGGGATCGTCTTCCAGGACGCCGTCCTCTACGACTGGCGCAATGTGACCCGCAACATCGGCCTCCCGCTCGAGATGGCCGGCTGGGACAAGGGGCGGAGGGAGGAGCGGATCCGCGAGATGGTCGAGCTGGTAGAGCTCGCCGGCTTCGAGAAGCACCACCCCTGGCAGCTCTCCGGCGGGATGCAGCAGCGCGTCTCGATCGCGCGCGCCCTCTCGTTCTCACCCGCGCTCCTGCTGATGGACGAGCCGTTCGGCGCCCTCGACGAGATGACGCGGGAACGGCTGAACAACGAGCTGCTCCGGATCTGGAGCGAGACGGGCTCGACGGTGGTCTTCGTCACCCACTCGATCGCGGAGTCCGTCTTCCTCTCGACGAGGGTCGTCGTCATGTCGGCGCGGCCCGGCCGGATCGCCGGGATCGTCGAGATCGACCTGCCACAGCCGCGCGGGCCGGAGACGCGGGAGCATCCGCTCTTCGCCGAGCACATCACCCAGGTTCGCCGCCTGCTTCGCGAGGGGCACGCGGACGAAGCGATCGAGGGCGACACCGAAGTGCCGCTGTACGTCGCCGAGGAGGGACTGTGAGCTCGGCCGGAGTGACCGCGGTACCGCGTGGCGCGCTCGGTCGCCGGGTCGGGCGGCGGGTGACCGACTGGCTTCCCGCCGCCGCCGTGCTCGTGGGCGGGATCGCCCTCTGGGAAGGGCTCGTGCGCGCGCTCGACGTCCAGCGCTTCCTCCTGCCGGCTCCGTCTGCGATCGCAGAGACGCTCTGGGAGCGGCGCGGCCCCCTGTTCGACGCCGGCATCTACACGTTCACGGAGGCGTTCGGCGGCTTCGTGATCGGCTGCACCCTGGCTGTGCTCGCCGCGATCGGGCTCGCCCGCTTTCGGAGGCTCGCCCGCTCCCTGATGCCCTTTGCGATCGCCGCGAACGCGGTCCCGATCATCGCGTTCGCCCCGATCACGAACCAGTGGTTCGGGCCGCTCGAGAAGACGTCGAAGATGGCGATCGCCGCGATCCTCGTCTTCTTCCCCGTGCTCGTGAACACGCTGCGGGGGCTGACCTCCGTCCGGCCTTCCTCGATCGAGCTGATGCGGTCGTATGCGTCCGGCGAGATCCAGATCTTCAGGCGGGTGCGGTTGCCGAACGCGCTCCCGTACATCTTCTCGGCCCTGAAGGTCGCGACCGTGCTCGCGATGATCGGCGCAATCGTGGGCGAGTACTTCCTCAGCTCGCAGGAGGCGCTCGGGTTCCAGATCCGGAACTCCGCAGCGCTCTTCCAGTTCGAGCTCGCCTGGGCGGCGATCGTGGTGGCGAGCGTCATCGGGATTCTCTTCTACGCCTCGGTGGCGCTCGTGGAGCGGCTGACGATGGGCTGGCATGCGTCCGCCCGTGGAGAGTGAGAGGGTAGGTGGAGAGTTCTGACCAGATCAGAAGGCAACCACATCGAAAGGAAGGTCGCATGAAGGGTCGGGCATGGCTCGTACTCGCAGGGATCATCGCCGCGCTCGCGCTGGTGGCGGCAGGCTGCGGAGGAGATGACGACGAGAGCGCCGGGGGCGACTCGACCGCTGCCGAGAGCACGGAGAGCACGCCTGCGGAGGCCGACAAGGTGACGCTCCAGCTGAAGTGGGTCACGCAGGCCCAGTTCGCCGGCTACTACGCGGCGCTCGAGCAGGGCTACTACGAGGAAGAGGGCCTCGACGTGACGCTGAAGCCCGGCGGCCCGGACATCACCCCGGAGCAGGTCGTGGCGAGCGGCCAGGCCGAGTTCGGGATCGACTGGCTCCCGGCGCTCCTCGCGGCGCGCGACCAGGGCGGCGACCTCGTCAACATCGCGCAGGTCTTCAACCAGAGCGGGATGACCGAGGTGACGCGCGCCGACAGCGGGATCACCGACGTCGCCGGAATGAAGGGCAAGAAGGTCGGCGTCTGGTGCTGCGGGAACGAGAACGAGCTCTACGCGGCGCTCGTCAAGAACGGGATCGATCCGACGTCGAAGGACGACGTCACGATCGTCAACCAGCCGTTCGACATGAACCTGTTCCTGAACGGCGAGATCGACGCAGCAGCGGCGATGACCTACAACGAGCTCGCGCAGGTGCTCGAGACGAAGAACCCGGACACGGG
>DATLXM010000044.1:0-4751 GCA_035575835.1 Gaiellaceae bacterium | reverse complement strand
CCCGGATCGTCAACCTGGGGATGACGCTGGCGGCGATCGTTGGCTGAGCGCCTGCCGAGGTGGGCTCTTTACGCCTTCATCGTCGGGCTTCCCTTCCACAACGTCGTCATGGCCGAGCTCTGGGAGCTCGGGATCCGGGGTGCCGCGCTCGACGTGATCTCCGCCTGGAAGGAGGTGCTCCTCGCCGCCGCCCTCGTCGCCGTCGTCGTCCGGCACCGCGGGATCCCCTTCAAGTCGACGTCGACCGACTGGCTCGCGCTCGCCTACACGGCGTTCGTCCTCGCCTACGCTCTGATCCCGCAAGGGTGGCTCGACGGCGACGCTTCCGCGCACGGGATCCTCTTCGCCGCGCGGCACGACCTCACTCCGGTCGCCGCGTACGTCCTCGGCCGCAGCCTCCACCTGGATCGAGAAGACCTCCGGCGGGTCGGCCTCCTCATCCTCGGCACCGCGGCGGTCGTGGCGGCCTGGGGCCTCGTCGACGTCTACGCGATTCCGCTCGACGCCTGGCGGCACTCGGGCGCGCCGGGCTGGTTCCGGGAGCAGCTCGGGCTCGAGTACAAGGGGCTTTCGGGCCTGCCGGAGAACTTCGTCTACAACCCGGGCGACGAGCGCCCGTTGCGCCGGCTCGTCTCGACCTTCCTCAGCCCCCTCGCGACGGGCTACCTCCTCCTCGTGGCGCTCCTCGTCGCGACGACCTGCCAGCGCGCGCGCTGGCTCAGCGCCGTTACCGCGCTCCTCCTAGCCGGCCTCCTCTTCACCAACTCGCGGACCTCGATCTCCGCGCTCGCGCTCGGTCTCGGTGTGCTCGCCTATGCGCTCCGGAGCTGGCTGCCGCTCGCGGCCGCGGTCGTCCTCGTCGCGATCGGGATCTTCTTCGTCAGGGCCTACCCGGACATCGGCCCGCGTACGACGTTCACCGCCGACGAGCTCGTGATCCAGCGGGCGGGCGGCCAGGAGGAGGCGACCGACGACGATCCGCTGAGCATCGGAGAGTCCTCCGTCGACAGCCACCTCGACAGCCTTCGCGGCGGGATCGACACCGTCGTCCGCCACCCGCAGGGGTTCGGGCTCGGGAACGCCGGCGTGACCGCGAAGCGCACCGGCGAGGAGATCAAGGCGGGCGAGTCGACCTACACGGAGCTCGGAGTCGAGCTGGGCCTGCTCGGGATGCTCGCGTTCATCGCCTGGAACCTGACCCTCATGCGTCGCGTGCTCCCGCGGGCGCCGTGGCTCGGGGCGGCCCTCGCCGCCGTGCTCGCACTCGGAATCCAGACCGATGTGCTCGGGGTCCACTGGCTCGCGTTCGTGCTCTGGACGCTGGCCGGGGAGCGTTCGTGAGCCGTTTGCAGCCGCTGGCGCCCGGATAGCATCGCCCCGTGGCCGTCGAGACCTGCCCCAGCTGCCAGAAGGAGGTCCCGCCCGGGATGCAGTTTTGCGGCTGGTGCGGCAGCGAGATCCCTCTTCAGCGCCAGACCGTGAACGTCCACTCCGACCGCCACGTCTTCGGCGTCCCGCCCGCGACAGGCCTGCTCGTCCTCGGCGGGCTGCTGCTCGGCTTTTCGGTCGCGCTCCTTGCAACCGGTCACTGGATCGTGGGCGTCGTCCTCCTCGTCGCCGCCCTCTTCCTCCTCAGCGGCTTCCCCCAGATCGCGCGCCGGCCTGGCGAGAGCCCCGTCGCCCGCCACGCCGTCCGCTCCTACGACGGGGTGCGAGCTCGGGCGGGCGCGACGATCGACTCGATCGCGATCCGCGCCAGCGCCCGCAAGCGGCTGGGCGAGCTCGACTCCGATCTGACCCAACTCCGCGAGGCTCGGGCGCGCGGGATCGTCGAGCTCGGCGAGGCAGTCTTTCGAGAAGACGAGAGCGAGGTGGCGCGGCTGCGGGGGGACGTGCAGACCGCAGACGCGGCGATCGAGTCGAAGGAGCGCGAGCGTGCGGAGGTCGAGGCCGAGACGGAGGAGAAGATAGACACCACCCGCACCGCGGCCGCGCCCACCGAGCGAGTCGTCCCGGACGAAGAGCCCCCGGACTAGCCCGGCTTCGTGCCGATGTAGAGGCCGCGGCCGGTCAGGCCCTCCTCGTCGTGCTCCACGCCGAGGCCCGCCGCCTCGAACGCGCCGACCATCTGCGCCCGGGTGTAGAGCCCGGCCACGTGGTGCTCGGTGAAGTGCTCGACGCCGTCGTTCGTGACGACGAGGTAGTGGAAGTCCATGATCGAGACGGTTCCCTCGAGCCCGGCGATCGTGGCGCGTGAGAGCTTCACGTCCGGCTCGTCGACCGTGAGCAGGTGCAGGTGCCCCGGCTTCCAGACGTCCGGCTCGAGCCACGGCTCGACGAGGAGGACGCCGCCCGGCTCGAGGTGGCTCGCCATCGCCGCGATCGCAGCACGCAGCCCCTCCTCCGTCGTCGCGTAGCCGATCGAGGAGAAGAGACACGTGACGACGTCGAAGCGACGACCGAGCTCGAAGCCGGTCATGTCTCCGAGGTGGAAGGTGGTGCCGGGCAGGCGCTCGCGCGCGATCGCAAGCAAGCCCTCGTCGAGGTCGAGGCCCTCGGCGTCCGGAATCCGCTGGCTCAGCTCGGCGAGATGCTTCCCGGTTCCGCAGGCGACGTCGAGGAGCGATCGAGCGCCCGGCAGCCGCTCGTCGACCAGCTCGGCGAGCCGCCTCGCCTCGGCGGGATAGTCCTTGAAGCCGTAGACGAGATCGTAGAAGCGCTGAGAGTGACGGAACATCCCTGCAAATATCGCATCTTTAGCCAGAAGCGCGTCAAGCCGATAGGTGCGACATGGAGCTTGCACACGGGATCCGGCGGCAGCTGGGCACGATCATGCTGGAGGAGGGCTTCCTCACCCAGGCGCAGCTCGAAGAGGCGCTCGTGGAGCAGCACCGGTCGTCGCGGCCGCTTGGCCAGGTGCTCGTCGACCTCGGGCTCGTCTCGGCCGGCGCCGTCGCGAACGCGCTAGCCGAGCAGCACGGCGGCCTGCTCAAGTCCGAGTACGGCGTCAGCGCCGGTCTCCTCCGGCCGCCGCCGGTTCCCGAGCCCGAACCCGCACCCGCTCAGGTGGGCGACCTCGATCGTCGCCGCCTCGTCGGCGAGCTCGACGCCCTCCGCGAGCAATGCGAGGTACTGCGCCGTGGCGTCGCTCTGCTCGAGTCCGAGCTCGCGAGAATCCGCGACTCCGTCTAGAAGACGCTTGAGCCGCGGCATGCGGCAGCCGATACTGGTTCCGTGGATGCGGCCCACAACGTTCGGCGACCTCTTGGACAGGTCCTGGTCGACCAGGGCCTGATCTCCGCGAGCCAGCTCGAGGAGGCCCTGGCCGTCCAGGTCGAGACCGAGAAGCAGCTCGGCGAGGTGCTCGTCACGCTCGGCTTCATCTCGCCCGGGGTGGTCGCGAACGGACTCGCCGAGCAGCACGGCGGGCCGCTGAAGACGGAGTACGGCGTCAGCGCGGGCTTCGGCGGCACCGGTCCGGTCGAGCCCAGGCAGCCGTCCGAGCCTGGTCTGCCCCCCGACGTGCTGGAGGCCTGGCGGGCGGCGGTCGAGCAGCGGGACGCCGTGATCGAGCGGTTCCGGACCGAGCTCCAGCTGCGAAACGATCAGATCGCCGAGATCACGCCCCAGTTCGCGGCGGCGGCGACGCGGATCGGGGAGCTCGAAGCCGAGCTCGCGGGCCGTGAGACCGGCGGCGACTCGCTCAGGGCCGCTCTTGCCGAGCGTGAGGAGCAGCTCGCGTCCGCTCTCGCGCGGGTCGAGTCGGCCGCGGCCGACCTGAGCACCGGCGCAGCGGAGCGCGAGACGCTCGCCGCGCGGGTGCAGGGGCTCGAGAGCGAGCGACAGCAGTACCTCGCCGCCTCCGAGGAGCTGAGGACGGCTGCACGTGCGCAGGCCGAGGACGTCGCGGAGCTCGGCACGGCCTCCGGCCGTCTCGCCGAGCTCGAGGCGCAGCTCGGTGCCGTCCAGAGCGAGCGCGACGAACTCCGGGGCCGCGTCGCGGAGCTGATCGCAGAGCGGGACCGGCAGGACGGCGCCCTCGCCGAGCTACGGGCGGCTGCGGCCGGTCGCGACGCCGAGCTCGAGCGTCTCGCCGCGGACAGCGCGGAGCTCCACCAGCTGCAGGGGCGGCTCGAGGTGCTGACCGCGGAGCGCGACGCCGGCCGTGAGACGGTCGCGGCGCTCGAGCGCGGCGCAGCCGCCGACCACGCAGATCTCTCCACCCGCCTTGCCGAGGCTGAGGCCGCGCTGGCCGCCCGGCCGGCGGCGCCGGCGACGAGGACGGAACGGGCCTACGACGAAGGCTCTCATCTCATCTTCGTCCCCTCGCCCGCCGGCTACCGCCTGCTCGAGCGACCGGGTCCCGTCCCGGATCCGGGCGACGCGGTCGAGGTCGAGGACAGCCCTGGATCGCTCGTGGTCGCGAGGCTCGGCCCGTCGCCGCTGGGACGCTCGAACCTCGCCTGCGCCTTCCTCGCCGAGGTGTAGCGGCAGGCATACGATTGCCCGATGGCGATCGATCCGCGCGTCGACATCGGCCACGTCCACCTCAAGGTCGCCGATCTCGACCGCGCGCTCGCGTTCTACACGGGCGTGCTCGGCTTCGAGCTGCAGCAGCGCTTCGGGGAGCAGGCGGCCTTCATCTCGGCGGGCGGCTATCACCATCACATCGGCCTGAACACGTGGGAGTCGGAGCGTGGCTCGCCGCCGCCGCCGGGCACGACCGGCCTTTTCCATCTCGCCGTGCGCTA
>DATLXM010000043.1:0-27140 GCA_035575835.1 Gaiellaceae bacterium | reverse complement strand
CGTGCTCGACGAGGCGACGTCGCTCCTCGATCCCCGCGCCGCCCGCCATCTCGAGAGCTCGCTCGGCTCGGTGCTCGAAGGGCGGACCGTGATCGCGATCGCGCATCGGCTCCAGACCGCGCACGACGCCGACCGGGTCGCGGTCGTCGAGGACGGCAAGCTCGCCGAACTCGGCACCCACGACGAGCTGGTCGGGCAGGACGGCTCCTACGCCGCGCTCTGGGAGTCCTGGCACGGCGGACGCTAGGCCGCCGGTTACCATGGGCGCCCCGGAACCCGTGGTTCCGGCCTTCGTCATGGACCGGCCTCCTCTTCATCTTTTCGTCCGCGAGCTGCTCGAGCTCGAGCGCCTGCAGGCCTTCGCCGCGGCGCTGCCCGCCCGCGCCCGCGTCTCGGAGCCGATTCTTCCGCTCCTACTCGCGACGCTGCACGAGCACCTGAATCTCGAGTCAGGCGACCGCGGGGTCGTCTGCCTGCTTCCGGAGGACGCCGACGCCCGGGACGCGGCCGAGGCCGCGGGCTGGTTCATCGGTGCCGACCGGGTCGCGCTCCTGCCCGGCCGCGGAGTCCGCTGGGGCTCCGGGCTCGAGCCGCCGCCTCACCTCGTCGGCGAGCGCGCGCGTGCCCTCGACGTGCTCGCCCGCGGGGGGCTCGTCTGCGCATCCGCGACGGGGCTCGCCGAAGGGATGCCGCCCGCGCGCCTGCGCCCCGAGCCCGTGCTGCTCGAGGTGGGCGCGGAGCCGGGAATCGACGGCCTCTCCGAGGCGCTCGCACTCGCCGGCTACGAGCGCGTCGACCGCGCCGAGGAGCGCGGCCGGTTCGCCGTGCGCGGCGGGATCGTCGACGTCTTCCCGACGACGGGGCGCGAGCCGCTTCGGGTCGAGTTCTTCGGCGACGAGATCGAGGGCGTCCGGGTCTTCTCGCCCTTCACCCAGCGTGCGCTTCATCCGGTCGAGAACGCGGTCGTCTACCCGGCGACCGAGCGGCGCCCGACCCTCACCGAGCCGACCCTCCCGGACGACGAGTGGGGCCAACCGGTCTCAGTCGAGATCCCGAACGACCTCGTCCGTGCCCTCGACCGCGTCCCCGATTTCGTCTGGCAGCCCGACGAGGTGACGCGGGTCTGGGCGGAGGAAGGGCTAGCCCCCGTGACGCTCAAGGGGACGTCCGAGCTCGATCCGTTCCCCCAGTCGCAGCCGTTCGCCTTCGAGGCGCAGCGGCCGGCCCTCGCCGCCCGCGGCCTCTCGGAGGCCGAGCAGGAGCTGAACGGCTTCGTCCGGGGCGGCAACCGCGTCGTCGTCGCCTTCCCGCACCCCGGCGAGGCGCTGCGGACGCAGAACCTGCTCAAGCGCGCCGACGCCAAGATGCTCGAGCCGGGTGCGGACCTGCCTGCGGATCCGGCGCTCGTCTTCGCGGTGGCACCGGCCCGTCGCGGCTTCGTCTGGCGTGAGCTCGGCCTCGTCCTCCTGCCCGACACGCAGGTCTTCCGGAAGCGGCCGCCGCGCGCCGACCGGCGGCTCGGGCGGGCGCTCGCGACCTTCGCCGACCTCCGCAGCGGCGACTACATCGTCCACGAGGACCACGGGGTCGGAAAGCTGCTGGGCTTCGAGACGAAGGAGGTCGCGGGCGTCACCCGCGACTACCTCTTCGTCGGCTTCCGGGGCGACGACCGCCTCTACGTCCCGCACGAGCAGCTCGGCAAGGTCTCGAAGTACATCGGCGCCGACGCGAGCGCACCGGCTCTCTCGAAACTCGGTGGCAAGGCCTGGGCGAATCTGAAGGCACGGGCGCGGGAGGGCGTGCGCGAGCTCGCGACCGAGCTGATCGGCCTCTATGCCCAACGCCAGCAGGCGCCCGGCCACGCGTACGAGCTCGAGAACGAGTGGCTCGAGCGCCTCGAGACGGACTTCCCTTACCGGGAGACCGAGGATCAGGCTCGGGCGATCGAGGCGGTCAAGGAAGACCTCGAGGCGCCCCGCCCGATGGATCGCCTGGTCTGCGGCGACGTCGGTTTCGGCAAGACGGAGGTCGCCGTCCGGGCCGCGTTCGCGGTCGCCGTCAACGGCAAGCAGACCCTCGTCCTCTGCCCGACAACGATTCTCGCCGAGCAGCACTGGAACACCTTCAAGGCGCGCTTCCGCGACTTCCCCGTTCGGGTCGAGATGGTCTCCCGGTTCCGCACCGCGGCCGAGACGAAGGCGGTCCTGAAGGACTTCGCCGAGGGCAAGGTCGAGGTGCTGATCGGCACCCATCGCGTCCTCTCGCGTGACGTGATCCCGAAGGATCTCGGGCTCGTGATCCTCGACGAGGAACAGCGCTTCGGTGTGGCGCAAAAGGAGCTGATCCGCTCGCTCCGGCTCGAGATCGACGTGCTCGCCCTCTCAGCGACCCCGATCCCGCGCACGCTCCACATGTCGCTCTCGGGCCTGCGCGACATCTCGATCATCGAGACGCCGCCGGAGGGCCGGCGCCCGATCCGGACGACGGTGGGCGAGTACGACGAGGAGCTGATCCGAACGGCGCTCGAGCGGGAGATCGAGCGGGAGGGACAGGCCTTCTACCTGCACAACCGGGTCGAGACGATCGAGGAGGCCGCGGAGAAGCTGCAACAGCTCTGCCCGAAGCTCCGCTTCATCGTCGCGCACGGGAAGATGCGGGAGCGCGAGCTCGAGGAGAAGATGCACGCGTTCCTGCGCGGCGATGCGGACGTGCTCGTCTCGACGACGATCATCGAGTCGGGGATCGACATCCCGCAGGCGAACACGCTGATCGTCGAGCGCGCCGATCAGCTCGGCCTGAGCCAGCTCTACCAGATCCGCGGCCGCGTCGGCCGCTCGGACGTGACCGCGCACGCTTACCTGCTCTATCCCGACGCGCAGGAGCTGACGCCCGAGGCCCGGGCCCGGCTCTCGACCCTCGCTGACCACACGGAGCTCGGTGCGGGCTTCCAGATCGCGATGCGCGACCTCGAGATCCGCGGCGCCGGTGACCTCCTCGGCGCGGAGCAGTCCGGCCACGTCGCCGCACTGGGGTTCGAGCTCTACGTGGAGATGCTGGCCGAGGCCGTCGCGGAGCTCCAGGGCCAGAGGCGCGTTGCGACCCGGCCGGTTCGCGTCGACGCCCGCGTCGACGCTTACGTGCCCGCGAGCTACGTCGCCTCGGAGGCCCTGAAGATCGACATCCACCGCCGGCTCGCCCTCGCAGAGTCGGAGGACGAGCTCCGCGAGCTCCATGCGGCGCTCGAAGACCGGTACGGGCCCGTACCGGAGCCTGTCGAGAACCTCTTCGCAATCCAGGAAGCGAAGCTGAAGCTCGCCCGGCTCGGAGCGGATTATCTGATCTTCCGCGGTGGGCGCGCAACGGTCGGCCCGCTCGTGCTCGGATCGTCCGAGCTCCGAGCCCTCCGCGACGTCACCGACACTGCGGTCTACACGAGCGCGAAGCGTGAAGTCTCGAAGCGCACCGAGGAATTGACCGGCGCGCTCGACCTCGTCGACGCCCTCGTCACCGCCCGTCGAGCTGCCTAGGAGCGCCTCACTCTTAACCCTAACTACACCGATTCCGACGGACGCGGCTCCGCCGGGCGACCTTTTCGAGGCTACACTGGACGCCGACCCCGTCTCGAGCACTGGAGTATTCCTCACCTATGACCATCTCACGCCTGCTTCTTCTCCCTGCCCTCGTCGTTGCGCTCGTCGCTGCCGGTTGCGGCGGTGGCAGTGACAAGGTTCCGGACGACGCCGTCGCCGTCGTCGACGGCCAGACCGTCGCTAAGTCCGACTTCAACGCGCTGGTCGACCAGGCTCGCAAGAGCTACAAGACCCAGAAGCGCGAGTTCCCGAAGGCCGGCTCGCAGGAGTTCCAGACGCTCAAGAACCAGGCCGTCCAGTTCCTCGTCCAGCGCGTCGAGTTCGAGCAGCAGGCGAAGGATCTCGACATCGAGGTCACCGAGAAGCAGGTCGACGCCCGGCTCGAGCAGATCAAGAAGCAGTACTTCGGCGGCGACGCCAAGAAGTACGAGAAGCAGCTCGCCGACCAGGGCCTTTCCGACGGGCAGGTGCGCGCCGACATCCGCGCCCAGATCGTCTCCGAGGAGATCTTCAACAAGGTGACGAAGGACGCGAAGGTCGACGACAAGGCGATCTCGGACTACTACGCCAAGAACAAGGCGCAGTACAGCCAGCCCGAGAGCCGGGAGGTCCGCCACATCCTCGTCAAGACCCGAGCACAGGCTGTCGATCTCTCCGCGCAGCTCAAGGGCGGCGCCGACTTCTCCGAGCTCGCGAAGAAGTTCTCGCAGGACACCGGCTCGAAGGCGAACGGCGGCAAGCTGACGATCTCGAAGGGCCAGACCGTGGCGCCGTTCGATCAGACCGCCTTCCTGCTCAAGAACAACGTCACCTCGGGGCCCGTCAAGACGGAGTTCGGCTACCACATCATCCAGCCGCTGTCCGATGCCAAGCCCGCCAAAGTGACGCCGCTGAAAGAGGTCAAGGAATCGATCCGCCAGCAGCTGCAGCAGACGAAGAAGAACGAGGCCATGACGAAGTGGGTCGACGACCTGAAGAAGGAGTACGACGACCAGATCTCGTACGCCGTCGGCTTCACGCCGCCCCCGGCCGCAACGACGGGCGCCACGACCGACACCGAGGGGTAGTGCCGCCCGGTCGACCGGGGCTGGGCGACGCGCTCGTCGAGCTGCAGGAGCTGACGCGGCGGTTGCGCCGCGATTGCCCCTGGGATCGCGAGCAGACGGCGCTGACGATCGTCCCGCATACGCTCGAGGAGGCCTACGAAGTCGCCGACGCGGCTGCGGGGGGTGATCCCGCCAAGCTCCTCGACGAGCTCGGCGACCTCCTCTTCCAGGTCTACTTCCTGTCGCTACTCCTCGAAGAGCAGGGCGACGGGGACCTCGAGGCGGTCGCGCGCGCTGTGCACGCGAAGCTCGTCCGCCGCCATCCGCACGTGTTCGGCGACGTGGAGGCGAAGACGGCCGGGCGCGTCCGCGAGCGCTGGGAGTCCGTGAAGACCGAGCAGGAGGGGCGCGCTGGGATCTTCCACGACGTCCCGGCCGCGCTGCCCGCGCTTCTCCAGGCCCGGAAGGTGCAGCGCCGGGCCGTCGCGGCCGGGTTCGACTGGCCCGACCTCGAAGGCCCGCTCGCGAAGGTGCGCGAGGAGCTCGAGGAGCTCGAGCGGGAGATCGCGCGGACCGGGGAGCCGAGCCCGGAGACCGAGCCGGATTCCGCGGTCTCGAGCGAGGTCGGAGATCTCCTCTTCACCGTGGTGAACCTGGCGCGGCGACTCAACGTCGACCCCGAACTGGCTCTACGAGGTACGAATACGCGGTTCGTCCGGCGGGTCGAGCGGGCAGAGGAGCTCGCAGCGGGCCGCGGTGAGCGCTGGAGCGAGCTGCCGCTCGCCGACCAAGACCGCTACTACGACCTCGCGAAAAAGGAGACTGAATGAGCTCGATCACGCGCGTCCATGGCCGTCAGGTGCTCGATTCGCGGGGCAATCCGACCGTCGAGGTCGAGGTGGAGCTCGAGTCGGGCGCTCTCGGGCGCGCGATCGTGCCGTCTGGGGCGTCGACCGGCGTCCACGAGGCGGTCGAGCTGCGCGACGGCGGCCGCGAGTGGGGTGGCAAGGGTGTGACGCAGGCCGTCGCGAACGTGACCGAGATCGAAGCCGGTCTCAGGGGCATGGACGCGAACGACCAGGAGGCGGTCGATCGGCGCCTGATCGAGCTCGACGGAACCCCGAACAAGGGCCGGCTCGGAGCCAACGCGATCCTCGGCGCCTCGCTTGCGACGGCGAAGGCGGCCGCGGCTGCTGCGGGCCAGCCGCTCTACCGCTTCCTCGGGGGCGAGAGCGCCGCCACTCTGCCCGTCCCGATGCTGAACGTGATCAACGGCGGCGCGCACGCCGCCAACTCGATCGACCTCCAGGAGTTCATGGTCGTCCCGGTCGGCGCCGAGACCTTCGCCGACGCGCTCAGGATCGGGGCTGAGGTCTACCACTCGCTCAAGGGCGTCCTCTCCGACCGTGGGCTTGCGACGGGCGTCGGCGACGAGGGCGGCTTCGCGCCAGACCTCGACTCGAGCGAAGCAGCGATCGAGGCGATCCTCGAGGCAGCCGAGCGCGCCGGCCACCGCGACGCGATTGCGATCGCGCTCGACTCTGCGATGAGCGAGCTCTTCACCGACGGCGTCTACTCCTTCGAAGGCCGGGAGAAGACGAGCGCCGAGATGCCCGCGTTCTGGGCGGAGCTGCTCGATCGCTTCCCGATCGTCTCGATCGAGGACGGCCTCGCCGAGGACGACTGGGACGCCTGGGCCGAGCTGACCCGCGGGCTCGGCGACCGCGTCCAGCTCGTCGGCGACGACCTCTTCGTGACCAACCCCGAGCGGCTGCAACAGGGAATCGACCGGCACGTCGGCAACTCGATTCTCGTCAAGGTGAACCAGATCGGGACTCTGACGGAGACGATCGAGGCCGTCCGGCTGGCGCACGCGAACGGCTACACCGCCGTGATGTCTCACCGATCGGGCGAGACCGAGGACGCGACGATCGCCGATCTCGCGGTCGCGCTCGGGACTGGGCAGATCAAGACGGGCGCCCCGGCCCGCTCGGATCGCGTTGCGAAGTACAACCAGCTCCTGCGGATCGAGGAGGAGCTCGGGGCTCGGGCGGAGTACCCGGGCTGGTCTGCGTTCCCGCGCGCCGACCGCGGCTAGCCTGTCCGCATGGCCGTGAATCCTCGCCGGACGAAGATCGTCGCGACGATCGGGCCCGCCTCCCGTGCCTCGGACGTGCTCGAGCGTCTGATGCAGATGATCGATGGCGCGCGCCTCAACTTCTCGCACGGCACCCACGAGGATCATGCGGCGACGGCGCAGGCGATCCGGGAGGTGCAGGAGCAGGTGGGTCGGCCGGTGGCGATCATCGCCGATCTTCAGGGCCCGAAGCTCCGGATCGGCGAGCTCCCCGAACCGGTCGAGCTCGTACGCGGGGAGCACGTCACGATCGCGGGCGAGAACGTCGCGCAGACGGACGACTTGCCCGTCGCGCCCGACGTGCTCGGCTCGATCCTCCAGGTCGGCAACGACATCCTGATCGACGACGGGTCGGTTCGGCTGCGCGTCGAGAAGGTCGACCGGGGCCGCGCCCACTGCGAGGTGCTCGTCGGCGGCACGGTGAGCTCCCACAAGGGGGTGAATCTTCCCGGCGTCCCGCTGCCGATCCCCTCGCTGACCCGCAAGGACATCGACGACCTCCGGTTCGCGCTGGAACTCGGGGTCGACTACGTCGCGCTCTCGTTCGTGCGCACGCCCTCCGACGTCCAGGCGCTGCGGACGCTGATCGAGGCCGCGGACTCGACCGCGCACGTGATCGCGAAGATCGAGAAGGCCGAAGCGGTCGCGGTGCTCGACGACATCCTGCGAGAAGCCGACGCGGTCATGGTCGCCCGCGGCGATCTCGGCGTCGAGATCGGCGCCGCGGACGTGCCGCTCCTGCAGAAGCGGATCATCCACCGGGCGCTCGAACGCGGCAAGCCCGTGATCACGGCGACTCAGATGCTCGAGTCGATGATCCATTCTCCCGAGCCGACGCGCGCCGAGGCCTCCGACGTCGCGAACGCGATCCTCGACGGAACCTCGGCCCTGATGCTCTCCGGCGAGACTGCGATCGGGGACTTCCCGGTCGAGGCCGTCGCGCTGATGGATCGGATCGCCTTCGCGGTCGAGCCCCACCTGGACTACCGGCACGAGATTCCGGCGGCCGAGGACGAGCCGACGATCGGGCAGGCGATGTCGAACGCCGCCTGCGACATCGCGGAGGCTCTAGCGGCGAAGGCGCTGCTCGTGCCGACGTTCACGGGTCGGACTGCCTCGGCGGTCGCGCGCCTGCGCCCACGCCGGCCGATCATCGGCCTTACCCACCACCTGCACTCGCGCCAGCACATGGCGCTCGAGTGGGGCGTGACCCCGGTGTACATCCCGCAGGCCGCCGACGTCGAGGAGCTGTGGTCGACGGCACTCGAGGCCGCGCGGAGCACAGGGATCATCGAGGCCGGCGACCGCGTCGTGATCACCGCCGGGACCGCGGTGAACATGCCGGGGACGACGAACGTGATCAAGGTCGAGCTGGCCTGATCCGTCCAGCCCGCGGTCGACACACATTCGCGACGAAGCCGTGACGCTCGCGCCGGCCCTTTGCGGCTAGCGTTCGACCAGGGGTCCTGAACTGGCCCCCTGGGGGCACGTGGAGCGAGATTCGGGTGGGTTCGAGCAGGAGCGGGGCCTCGGGCGCGGAAAACGAGTGCCGTGGCGAAACGGGCACAGCGCGCGGACACCCGCAGGCCGGCGGCGACGCCGGCGAAGAAGAGACCGAAGCGCCGGACGCGTTCACAGCGCTCGACCGTCCTGCTCCGCTGGTGCGTCGTCGGGATGCTCGGTTTCGTCGCGTTCCTCTACTACCGGCCGCTCTCGAGCTACGTCGAGACGCGGTCCGCTCTGAACGTACGCCAGGCTCAGGTCAACGAGCTCCGAGCCGAGAAGGCGCGGCTGGAGGCCCGCCTCGAACGCTCGACCACGCTCGTCGCGCTGACCCGCGAGGCCCGGCAGATGAGCCTCGTCCGGCCCGGGGAGCGGCTCTACGTCGTCCGAGGGATCGCGGAATGGCGTCGGGCCCAGCGAGCGAGCCGGGATGCCAAGGCTACGATCGGGCGGGATGGATGACGACCGCGCGCTCGTCGAGCAACAGCTAGGCAGGCCGCCCCGCGCGTTCAGCCGCGTCGCCCATCGGTGCCCCTATGGGCGCCCGGCCGTCACCGAGCAGGCACCTTACGACGACGCCGGCGATCCGTTCCCGACCACCTACTACCTGACCTGCCCGCACCTCGTCGCATCCGTCTCCCGGCTCGAGGCGGCAGGCGGCGTCGAGCGTTGGAGCGCAGTGGTCGAGGAGGAAGCCCGACTGGCCGAGGATCTCGAGCGAGCGACGGCCGAGCAGCGCGACGTGCGGCACGGGCTCGCCGCTGGACGAACCGGCCGCGACGCAGGCAGCTCGCTCGATCTCGGAATCGGAGGGAGCGCGAATCCTCGTCGCCTCAAATGCCTTCACGCCCACGTGGCCTACGCGCTCGCCCGACCCGGCTACCTCCTCGGGGACGCGATCCGGGCCGAGCTCGAGCCTCTCTGGCCGCCGGAAAGCTGTTGCACGCCTCGCTCCTGAGGGCCAGTAGCATCGGCCGCGTGTCAGAGGTCGAGATCGAAAGCGCTCGCCGGGAGTGGGACGACGGGCAACGGCGTCTGCGCGAGCAGGCGGACGACCCGCGGGAGCGGGAGCGGCTGCTGGCGCAGGTCGAAGCGGTCACGGAGGAGCTGCGCCGCCGGGTCGGCGGCACGTTCACGCTCTCCGAGCTGACGCGGGCATATGCCGGCGCCGACGCGTGGAGCCGCGAGATCGTTTCCCAGCGCGCGCCGGCTCCAGGGTGGCCGCGGACGCTGTCGCTCGTCGAGGCGACGGCCTTTCACCTCTACGCTCGCGGCGCACTGGACTACGAGCCATGAGCACGTCCGAGGACAGGCTCGCGCGTCGCCGCCGGCGGCGGAGCCCGATCTGGCGCCCGCTCGCGGCAGTCGCGGCGGGACTGTTGGTGCTGATCGTCGGGATCGCGATCGGGCGGGCGCTCGAGGACGGGCCCGAGCCCGGAGGAACCCGGACGAGCGTGAGGACGCTGAAACCGCAACCGCTTCCTCCTGCTGCGAAAACTGTGACCGTGACGGTTGGGAGTGGATAAACCGCTTCCCTGTTTGAGATACCGCCAAGTTTGGGTAGGTTCCTGGCGTCATGGCGTACGGGGGGACACGCAGGCGGACAGGCGGCGGCGCGCAGCCGGAGTGGCTCACGCTCGGGCAGGCCGCGACCTACGTCGGGGTCGCGCAGAGCACCATGCGCAAGTGGACGGACTCGGGCCGGGTCTCGTCCTTCAAGACCCCCGGAGGTCATCGGCGCTACCGGCGTGGAGACCTGGATCAGTTCCTCGACCGCTCGGGCCGGGGTGGCGCTTCCTCCACCGACGGGCCGCTCGTCCTGATCGTGGACGACGACGAGAAGCTGCGCGAGTACATCCGCGTCAACCTCGAGGCCGAGGGCTACGTAGTCCGGGAGGCGGGGAGCGCCGAGGAGGGGCTCGCAGCGCTCGACGAGGAATCTCCCGACCTGATCCTGCTCGACGTGATGATGCCAGAGGTCGACGGCTGGGAGATGCTCCGGCGCGTCCAGGAGAAGCACGGCGTCGGCGCGATCCCCGTGATCATGTTCAGCGGCAAGGTCGACGAGCGCTCCGCCGAGGACGCGGCCTCCCGTGGGGCGCAGGGCTTCATCGGCAAGCCGTTCGATCCGCGGGCGCTGATCGAGTCGACGAAGCAGCTCGTCCCGGTCTAGCGCGGAAGCGCTCCGCTGACCTCGCTCGACCACTCCGTCCAGCAGTGGGTCGTCGACCATCGCGTCGGGGTGCTCGATCCGATCTTCGAGGGGCTCACCTACGCGGGGTCGTTCGGGGCGATCTGGCTCGTGCTCTCCCTCGCGATCGCGGGCTTCTCGTGGCGGCGGCCGTGGCTCCTCGCGCGGGTCGGCGCCACGATCCTCGTCGCAGAGTCCGTCTCTGGGCTGCTGAAGGAGCGCCTTGGGCGCGACCGGCCACCCCTGAACGACCCCGACCCTGCGACGCTCGTCGAGCTTCCGCACACGAGCTCGTTCCCCTCGGGTCACGCGACCGTCGCCTTCGCCTGTGCGACGGCGCTCGCGCTCGCGGTGCCGCGTTTGCGCTGGCCCCTGTTCACGCTGGCGGCCCTGATCGCCTTCTCACGCGTCTATGTCGGCGTCCATTATCCGCTCGACGTCCTGGCCGGCGCCGTACTCGGGGTGGCGCTCGGTTTCGCGGTTCGCTACGCCGGGATCGGGATCAGGACACTCGCGCGCGCCCGGGATCGCACCGAGCGTTGAGCCCTCTTCAGAGCTCTTCGGCTGCTTCGAGCACGCCGGCGACGAAGAGCGCCAGCGCCGAGACCAGGCTGATCGCCAGGCCGATGCCGCGGCCGGCGAAGAAGAACTCGTCGGGGATCGAGATCAGACGTACGAGCACGAAGACGATTGCAAGCGCTCCGAGCCCGATCACGACGAGGCTCTCGGGCACCGCGGCGGGCAGCTCGATCCCGGCCTCGCGGAGCAGGACGAGCACGATCGCTGCGATCCCGAGAACGAAGACGAGCTTGCCGAGGAGGCCGGTGTCCCAGCCGAGGACGCTCACGGCGACGCCCTCGTCGGCACCCGTTCCCGAGTACCAGCCCGTGAAGGCCGAGAGTGCGAGAGCGAGGCCGGCGACCCAGGTGATCTTGCCGCCGAGGCCCCAGAGCTTCGGCGCCCGGAGTCGCGTGGCGGGACGCGGCTCCGCGGTGAAGTCGTCCTCGGGGTCGTAGTAGGGCTCGGGCGTCTCCACGGACGAGAGTATGGGCATATTCGTCAACCCGAGTCACGAGGACGCGACGCAGGACACAAGTAAGAGCGGGCGACCCCGTTGTGGGCGCCCACCATTGCTCGAGCTGCGGCTACGGAATCGCCACACCCGAGTGCTGCCGGTCTGTCCCATGTGCGCCGGAACGAGTTGGGAGCCCGCCGCATCGAGCCCGTACGCTCGCGCCCGAACCTGAGACCCGGACTACACTCCGCGCATGGCCGAGCCTGCGACGCGCCACCCGGCCGGCGACGACGTGCCGACCTTCGATCCCGTCGCCGTCGACCGCGCCTACCTGCACGAACGGGCTCGTCGTCGCGCACGGGTCGAGCGTTCGCGCGAGCGCAAGCGTGCAGGCCTCCGGTTCTGGCTCGTTCTCGTCATTCTCGTGGCTGCGAGCATCGTGCTCACGGTAACGATCTGGCACGAGATCGAGCGACTCTTCGGGCTGTGACGTGAGCGCCGCGACGGCAGCCCCCGCCGAGCTGCCAGAGGCGCTCGCCGTGCTCGCGGAGGCCGGGCGCGCGATCGCGGCCGGGGATCCGCTCGAATCGACGCTGCAGCTGATCGCGGAAGGCGCGGCGCTCGCGAGTGGCTCCGCGGTCGCGCTGATCTGGCTCAGGGAGCGGAGCGACGAGCTCGTGGCGCGAGCGGTGTGGTCGAGTTCGGCCGCGCTCGGGGCCGAGCTCGAAGGGCTGCGGGTCGAGAGTCCGGAGGCGGCGTCCGCGATTCTCGCTCAGCGCCTCGGTGAGGCCGTGAGCGCTCGTACGTATCCGATCGCGCTCGGTCAGGAGAAGCTCGGGACGCTCGAGCTCCTCCGGTTCCACGGCGACCCCGGCCAGGCTGCCCAGCTCGCGGCCGACCTCGCTGCGGTCGCCACCTCCGTCTGCCGGGACGTGCGCCGCGGCGGCCTCCTGGAGCAGTCGCTCGTCGACGTCGTCGGTGACGCGCTTGCAGCCGTCTCGAGCGACGACCGCACCGCCGCCCACGTCGCCCGGATCGCGGCGATCGCCACCCGGGCCGAGGCCGCTCTGCTCTGGCGGCTCACCGCCGACGGGCTGGAAGCAGGCGCCTCGCACGGTCCGATCGCAGCGACGGCAGAGGTGATCGCCGCGGCCGAGTCGATCGTGGGGGAGCGCTCGACGGGGGACGTCATCGAAACCCCCGCGGGCGCGCTCGTGACGCTGCAGCTCGGCCAGCCGGCGGTCGGCGCGCTGCAGCTCCTGTTTCCGGCCGGCCGTGCCCCGGCCCTGACCACGCTGACGAGCCTCGCAGTCCGGGTCTCGCATGCCCTCAGAGAGGCCGAGCGGGCCACCGAGCTCGGGCTCGAGCTCGAACGGAGCAGGGCGCTACTCTTGGTCGTCGGTGAGGCGATCTCGCTCCTGTCGCTCACACACACGCTCGAGACCGCGGTCGAACGGGTGGCGGCGCTCCTCGACACCGACCGCGTCGCGCTCTACCTCGAGGACGACGGCGTCCTCTCGGCGGCGGCCTCGCGAGCGATCGACGGTCCGCACGAAAACGTCGCTCGCGCCGTCCTCCGGCTGGCCCTGGCGGCTGGGCGGGGACGGGGGGTCGTGGAGGTCGAGGATGCAACCGTGGACGTGGAGCTCGCCGCCGCGGACGCTGCCGCTGCTGCCGAGATCGGGCCGGTGCTCGCGATTCCGCTCCGAGTCCAGGACGAACCGATCGGCCTGCTTGCGATCTATCCGCGGCGGCCGAGGAGCCTGACGGCGAACGAGTCGGCGCTCCTCGTCGCGCTGGCGGGACAGCTCGCCGTCGCGGTTCAGAACGCACGGCTGCACGAGCGAGAGAAGCGGCTCGGGAACGAGCTCGAGGCGTCGTTGGGCTCGGAGCGTGAGAACGCCCGGCGGCTGCGCGCCCTCTACGAGATCTCGCGCTCGTTCGCCCAGAGCCTCTCGCTCGAGACCACGCTCGAAGTGCTCGCGGAGTCGATCGTGACGCTCCTCGAAGTCGATGCGGCAGTGATCCGGATGCCGGACGAGCGCGCGACCGACTTCGTCGCGCGTGCCGTGCATGTGAACGACCAGCGGGTCGACGCCGCGGCACAGGTGCTCCTCTCCCGGCCCCAGATGCTTCCCCGCGAGCTGCTCAGGGACCTGCTCGAGCGAGGCGAGCCGCTCATCCTCGACTCCGCCACCGCGGCCGAGCTCGGGGGCTCGCTCGCCCTGCTCGCCCCGTTTCTCGAGAAGGGCTCGACAGCGGCACTGATCCCGATCTCGACCGCGTCCGAATTGCTCGCAACCTTGACGATCGTCTCCCTCCACCCATGGCGGCCAGTCGCGGGCGTGGTCGCCGACACCGCGCTCTCGATCGCCGGCCAGGCAGCGCTCGCGATCGACAACGCCCGGCTCTACGCACAGCAGAAGGCGTTCGCCGACACGATGCAGCGCTCACTCCTGCCCCGCGAGGTTCCCGATCTCCCGGAGCTCGAGATCGGCGACGTCTACGAGTCCGCCGCGCGCGTCGAGGTCGGCGGCGACGTCTACGACTATCTCGTGCTCCCGGACGGCCGTCTCGCGGTCGTCCTCGGCGACGTCACGGGCCATGGCGTCGAGGCGACCGCAGACATGGCGATGGCGAAGTTCATCTTCCGCTCACTCGCCCGCGTCCACGTCGACCCCGGTGAGTTCCTCGCGGCTGCGAACGAGGTGGTGGCCTCCGAGATCGCACCGGGCAAGTTCATCACGATGGTCGAGCTCGTGATCGACGTCGCCGCGGGGCAGGTCGTCTGCGCGAGCGCCGGGCATCCGCCGCCCCGGCTCGTTCTCCCGGACGGGGAGGTGCGGGCGATCGACGCGCGCGGGCTCGCGCTCGGGATCGACGCGCCCCAGCTCTACGAGCCCGTGACGCTCGAGTTCCCACCCGGTGCGAGCGTCATCCTCTACACGGACGGCGTCGTCGAGGCCCGCCGCGGGGGCGAGCAGTACGGCACCGAGCGCTTCGACGCACTCCTCTCCGAGAGGCGCATCGAGGCACCCGGGCAGATCGCGCTCGACGCGCTCGCCGCCTGCCGCGAGTGGACGGACGGCGAGCTGACCGACGACTTCGCCGTCGTCGTGATCAAGCGGGCGGCGTGAGCACGTCCCCACGAGCGCTCGCCGCGCTCGTCTTCGGCGCGGGGACCGGCTCGCTCGCGACCGAGATTGCGGCCTCCCGCCTGCTCGCGCCCTACTTCGGCTCGTCCACGATCGTCTGGGCGAACCTGATCGGGATCGTCCTCGGAGCGCTCGCGCTCGGCTACTGGCTCGGCGGCAAGCTCGCGGATCGGCGGCCCGAGACGCGCCTGCTCGGGCTGATCGTGCTCGCGGCTGCGGCGTGGGTCGCTGTGACGCCGTTCGTCGCCCGGCCGCTCCTCGACGCAACGGTGAGCAGCCTCGACGAGGCCTCGGCCGGTGCGGTCGTGGGCTCGTTCTTCGCGGTCCTGCTCCTCTTCGCGCCGGCGGTCGTCCTGCTCGGGATGGTCTCCCCGTTCGCAATCCGGCTCGCGATCTCGAACGTCGAGACAGCCGGTGCGGTGGCGGGCCGGTTCTACGCGCTCTCCACCGCCGGCTCGCTTCTCGGCGCCTTCCTGCCCGCGCTGCTGACGATCCCGCTCGTCGGCACGCAGCGGACGCTCCTCGGGACTGCCTGCGTGCTCGCCGCGTCGGCCTCGCTCCTGCTCGGGCGGCGCGCGATCGTTGCGACCGTCGCGTTCGCAGTCCTCGTCGCGATCCCGCCGGGCGCGGTCAAGGCCGAGGACGGGCTGTTGCACGAGGAGGAGTCCCGCTACCAGTTCATCCAGGTGCTCGAGCGCGGCGACGGCAAGCGGCTGCTGAGCTTGAACGAGGGCGTCGCGGTCCATTCGGTCTGGCGCCGCGACACCGTGCTGACGGGCGGCGTCTGGGACGCGATGCTCACGGTGCCGGTCGTGCGCGGAGCGCCGCCGAAGCGAGTTGCGATTCTCGGCAACGCGGGCGGGACGCTCGCGCGCGCCTTCGGCGTCTTCTGGCCCGAGGCGGAGATCGACGGCGTCGAGATCGACCCTTCCGTCACCGACGTCGGCTACCGCTACTTCGGGCTCGGCGACAACCCGCGCGTCACGACCTACGACGAGGACGCACGGCCCTTTCTGCGCCGGGTGGATCGCCGCTACGACGTGATCTACGTCGACGCCTACCACCAGCCGTACGTGCCCTTCTACCTCGCGACCCAGGAGTTCTTCGAGCTCGTGCGCGACCGGCTCGCGCCCGGCGGGATCGTGGCGCTGAACGTGGCGACGGTCCCGGACGACGACTCGCTTGTTCAGGAGGTGTCCGGCACGCTCGCGACCGTCTTCCCGCGCGTCGCGGTCTGGGACGCGCTCCGCTTCAACCGGATCGTGATCGGGTTCTCCGACGGCGCGCCGCGACTCGGCACTCCGCCCGCGCGGCTCGCGTCCGTCGCCAGCCTCCTCGCCCGCGACCTGCGGCGGCCGCCTGTGCGCCCCTCCGCCGACCCCTGGACGGACGACCACGCACCAGTCGAGTGGGTGACCGACAAGATGATCGTCAGCTTCGCCGCCAGTGGCGGCGATCTCGACGAGGATTTCCTTCCGACTGCTCCATGAGGCTCTTGCGCGGAGAGGGACCGCCGATCCGGGTCGGCCATCGAGGCGCGGCCGCGCTCGCGCCCGAGAACACTCTCGAGGCATTTGAGGTCGCGCTCGACGCGGGGATGGAGGCGATCGAGTTCGACGTGCTCGATCTGGTCGGCGGGCCGCTCGTCCTTGCGCATTCCAACGACCTGCTCGAGGTCAGTCACGGCGTGGCGGCCGGCACGGTTCGCGACCGCTCGCTCGCGGAGTTGCGCGAACTCTCGCCCGACCTGCCCACGCTCGACGAGGCGCTCGCGTTCCTCGCCGAGCGTCCGGAGGTGACGGTGCACGTCGACCTGAAGCTGAGCGAGCGGCTCGAGGAGGTCGCGCTGGCGCTCGAGCGGCACGGCCTCTCCGGGCGCACGGTCGTCAGCTCGTTCCAGCGCGCGAGCCTGGCGGCCGTTGCGCGGGCAGCGCCCACGGTGCAGATCGGGTTCACCTATCCGGAAGACCGGCGTGGGATCGCCCGCCGCCCTGTCCTCCATCCCGCGATCAGGGCGGGAACTCGCCTGCTCAGGCTCGCGCTTCCGCGCCGCGTTCCGGCGATGCTCGCCGCCGCGGGCGCGGATGCGCTGATGCTCCACCAGGCCGTCGTCTCGCGCGCGACCGTCGAGGCTGCGCATGCCCAAGGCGCCGCGATCTGGGCCTGGACGATCGACCGGCCCGACGAGCTCGCCCGGATGGAAGCAGCGGGTGTGGACGCCGTGATCACGAACGATCCCGGAATCTTCGTGGCTACACTGAATCCGTGAGACGTCGAGGCCTCGCAGCAGTTTCCCTGGCCGCATGCGGTGTCGCCGGCGTGCTCAGCGCGCTCCTCCTCGCGGCCAGTCCAGCGGCGATCGCGGACACGGGAACGACGGTCACGGGGACGACCGGCACGGGCACGACGAGCACGGGTACGACCGGGACGACGACGACCACCACGACCACCACCACCACGACGAAGACTCCGTTGCCGCCGCCGCGGCCGCGGCCGCGGCCCTCGACGATCCCCGCCGGGGTCACGATCGCCGGCAAGGTCCTGGTCGGCGGCCTCTCGCCCGCGCGGGCCACGCGAGCCGTCAAGGAGTTCTTCGCGCGCCCGCTCACGATCCGCGCCAACGGCTCGTCCGTTCGCATCGCGCCGAAGACGCTCGGCGCCGCCGCGTTCGTCGGCGACGCGGTCAAGCGCGCCCGGACCGTCAGGCCGGGCGCGAACGTGCCGTTGCAGGTCGCGGCGCCGCTGCCCTCGATCGAGCGCTACGTCAAGCGGCTCGGGACGCGCTTCGATCGCGCGAGGATCGATTCGCGCTTGCTTCTCCGCGGCGCGAAGCCGTTCGTGACCGAGGAGCGGGCCGGCCGCCAGCTGCAGCAGTTGGCCGCCACCCGTGCCCTCTTCGCAGCGCTGAAGGCGCACACACGTGGCCCGATTCCGCTCCGCTTCGCCGTGCTCGCGCCTGCCGAGACGCGGCAGTCGATCGGCGACGTGATCGTGATTCGCCGCGGGATCAACAAGCTCTTCCTCTACGACGGGAACAAGCTCCGGCGCACCTTCGGGGTCGCAACGGGCCTGCCCCAGTACCCGACCCCCCTCGGCAGCTTCCGGATCGTGGTCAAGTGGCGGAACCCTTGGTGGTATCCACCGGCGTCCGACTGGGCGAAGGACGCGGTGCCGATCCCGCCCGGCCCGGGCAATCCGCTCGGCACCCGCTGGATGGGGATCTCCTCGCCGGCGGTGGGGATCCACGGGACGCCCGACGCCGCCTCGATCGGCTACTCCGCCTCGCACGGCTGCATCCGGATGCTGATCCCGGAGGTCGAGTGGCTTTTCGAGCAGGTCGAGATCGGCACCCCGGTCTTCATCGTCAGGTGACCGGCGGCCTCCGCCTCGGCGGTCAGATGCTCGCCGTCGGTGTCGTCGTCGCGCTGCTCGGGCTCCTGATCTGGAAGGTGGCCAAGGGGGACTCGAACGCGGTCACCGGCTCGCTGAGCCAGGGCAAGCTCGTGAGGGCGCCGGGGTGGGAGCTCGCGAAGCTGGACGGGACGGGCGACCTCGCGCTCGAGTCGCTGCGCGGCAAGGTCGTCGTGCTCAACTTCTGGGCCTCCTGGTGCGGCCCGTGCAAGGACGAGACGCCGCTGCTCCAGGAGAGCTGGAAGCGCTGGGAGGGGAAGGACGTCGTCTTCGTGGGGATGAACGTGAAGGACTTCCGCGGCGACGCCCGCTCGTTCGTCAAGAGGTTCGGCGTCACCTATCCGAACGTGTACGACGGCAAGGGATCGACCGTCGGCCGGTACGGAGTCACCGGCTTCCCGGAGACGTATTTCATCGACGCGCGCGGCCAGGTCGTCTACCGGATCGCGGGACCCGTCGACGACGCCGCAGAGCTCGACGACGGCATCAAGCGCGCGCTCGCGCCGGAATGAGGGCTGGGGCGGCGCTCGTTGCGGTGCTCGCGCTCGCGCTGGCGTCGTCCGCCCAGGCGAGCGAGGAGCGCCCGACCTCGGCCGAGCTCGAATCGGAGATCGTCTGCCCGATCTGCGACACGACGCTCGACACCTCGAACGCCGAGATCGCCCGGCGGATGAAGGGGTTCATCCGGATCCGGATCGCGGCGGGCGACACGAAGAGCGAGATCAAGGACTCGCTCGTCGAGCAGTTCGGGCCACGTGTCCTCGCCGTTCCGCCGCGCCAGGGGTTCGACTGGCTCGCGTGGCTGCTTCCGCTCGGCGGGATCGCGGTCGCGGGCGTGATCCTCGGTGCGCTCGCCTGGCGTTGGAGCCGGACGCGACCGCCGGACGACCCGCCCCTCGATCCCGACGCCGAGCGGCGGCTAGACGTCGAGCTGGCTCGTTTCGAATGAGCCCTGCCGGGCTCGCAGCCGCGTTCGCAGGAGGGCTCATCTCCTTCCTCGCCCCCTGCGTGCTCCCGCTCGTCCCTGGCTACCTCTCGGCCGTCTCCTCCGTGGAGGCCGACCGGCTCGGCGAGCCCGGTGCCTCCCGGCGCATCGTCCTCTCGAGCCTCCCGTTCGTCGGCGGCCTCGTCGCCGTCTTCGTGCTGCTCGGCGCGGGGGCGGCGGCGATCGGGCTCTCGATCGCGGAGAACCAGTTCCTGCTCGAGCAGGTCGCCGGTTTCGTCCTGATCGTCTTCGGGCTCGTGTTCATGGGCCTCCTGCCGTGGCCCGAGCGGCTGCTCGGAGCGGGGCTCGTCCAGGGCGCGCGGCGGCGCGGCTCGGGCTTCCTGCTCGGCGGCGCCTTCGCGGTGTGTGCGGCGCCCTGCATCAGTCCCGTCCTCGGCTCGATCCTCGTCCTCGCGGGCGACTCCGGCACCGTCCTCGAAGGGTCGCTCCTGCTCGCGGTCTACGCGCTCGGGCTCGCAGTCCCGTTCCTGATCGCCGCGGCGCTCTTCGTCCCCGCGATGGGCGTCTTCCGCCGGATTCGAGACCACTACACGGCGATTCAACTCGTCAGTGGCGCGATCCTCGTCGCCCTCGGTGCCCTCCTCTTCTTCGACCGCTTCTGGTGGCTGCGGGTGTATCTGAACCGGTTGTTCGAGTCCCTCGGGTTCGGCTAGAGGGCCGGCGGGCTCAGTTCGAGGTCGCCGGCGGCAGCGCACTCCGCGGCGTCGGCGACCGAGGCGAGCAGGCGGTCGAGATCGACACCGCGATGTTCGGATCCGTACGGCGTGAGCCGCCGCAGCGTCTTCTCGAGCTGTCGTTCGCACCCCACCCGGTTGCCCCGCCCGGCCTGGTACCAGGCGACGGCGACGTGAACCAGCCCCTGGAGAAAGTCGCGCTCCACGCCGGGGGCGACCCGCCACTCGTGCTCGAGCTCCTCGTGCGCGGCGAAGTACTCGCCGGCTCGGATCAGCCGCAGTCCCTCGTCGAGTCCCATTGGGCCAGTATTGGTGGCAGCCGTCACGAGTGGTAGCGTTGCAGTCGTGGCGACGATCCTGTTGGCAGGCGTCGACCTCTTCTTCCGTGGGAAGCTCGAGGGGCTGCTGCCCGACCACCGTCTGGTCACGACGGACAGCGTCGATCCGCCGGACCTCGTGATCGCGGACATCGCCCGGATCGATCCGGACGAGGTCGTCGACGCCTGGCCCGAGGTGCCGATCCTCGGGTACACGAATCACACCGACAAGTCAGGTCTCCAGCGGGCGCACACGGCCGGCTTCGACCAGGTGATCGTCAAGTCCGCGCTGGTCGAGCGATGCGGCGATCTGGTCGCCCAATTGACCGCACCGCCCGCGTAAGTCGCCTCGGTAGACTCGCCGCCGTGACGTACATCATCGCCGAGCCGTGTATCGACATCAAGGATCGTTCGTGCGTCGACGTCTGTCCCGTCGACTGCATCCACGAGTTCGAGCGGATGCTCGTGATCGATCCCGAGGAGTGCATCGACTGCGGCGCCTGCGAGCCGGAGTGCCCGGTCGAGGCGATCTTTCCCGAGGACGCGCTTCCCGACAAGTGGGAGCCGTTCGTGACGATCAACTACGCGTACGACAAGGGCGCCGACGTGATCAATGCAGGCGTCCGGGCCTACGCCGAAGAGCACAACGTCCAGAACCCGCCGCTCGCCTAGCGCGGGCGCGGCTATCTTCTCGCCGTGAGGCCGCGCACGCTCGACCACGTCGCCCTCTTCGTCAGCGACCGCGAGGCGGTCGCTGCTCGCGTGACCGAGGCGCTGCCACTCCGCGTGATCGAACAGACCGATCGGTTCACGCTGCTCGGCGCCGATGCCCGGCGAGGCAAGTTGACGCTCTTCGACGGGGAGGGGCCGAGAGAGCCGGGTGCGCTGAAGCGGATCGGGCTCAGAGTCGGATCGCTGGGCGGCCTCACTGAACGGCTCGATCTCGGCGAGGGGCTCGAGCTCGTGCTCGTGGAGGCCGAGACCGAATCCGATTTCGACCTCGACCACGTCGCCCTGCTTTCGCGGGATCCCGCGGCGGCGGCGAAGGCGTGGGAGGCCTACGGGTTCGCGCCCGCCGGCACGAATCGCATCGAGGTCGGAGGTGCCTTTCTCGAGCTCCACGAGGGCGATCCCGGCTCACCGGAGCGGCCACTTCTCAATCACATCGGCGTCCTGGTCGAGTCGGTCGAGGAGAGCGTCGCCGAGGCCGGCGATCGCGGGATCGAGATCGACGATGTCGTCGACGCGCCGAACACCGTCGCGCTCTTCGTCTGGGGGCCCGACCGGGTCAAGCTCGAGTACGTCGAGCACAAAGCGTCGTTCTCGCTCAGCTGACGTTCTGAGCCGGCTCGTCGTAGCAGGGGCCGGGATGGCCGGACTCGTCGCGGCAGCGCGGGCTCGCGAGCTCGGCGCTGCGGCCGTCGTCCACGAGAAGGGCGACCGGGCAGGCGGGTCGATGCTGCTCTCGAGCGGGGTCGTCTGGCGACACCGGTCGCTCGCGGAGTTCCGGGCCGAGTGCCCCGGTGGGGACGCCGCGCTCCAGGGACGGATCATCGACGAGCTGGACGACGCGCTGAACTGGCTCGAATCGCTCGGCGCCCCGGTGACCGCGCCGGAGACGGGGAACGAGCGCGCGATTGGCCGGCGGTTCGATCCGCAGGGCCTGACCGACGCGCTCGTCAGCGCAGCCGGTGACGTTCGGCTTCAGGAGCCGTTCGCGGCAGCCGACGTGCTCGCCACGGGCGGCTTCGGCGCCCGGCTCGCGCGCGAGCGGGGGCTCCTCCTCCGAGCGGCTCCCTGGAGCGAGGGCGACGGACTCGCGTATGCCCTGGAACGCGGTGCTGCTCTCTCGCCGGGGCAGGAGGAGTTCTACGGGCGGGCGCTGCCCGGCGGGGTGGAGGAGGGCGAGTTCGTCGGCGCGGCGCAGCTCTACGCGCGGCACGCGCTCGTGCTCGACGACGCCGGGAACGACCTCGGCGAGCCGGCCTGGCACGAGAGCGACATCGTCCAGCGGTTCCCGGACGGGCGGGCCTGGTACCTCGTCGACGCGCGGGCGCTGCGCGAGCACATCCGGGAGCGAACGGTGGGAGAGCTCGTCGAGGCGGCCCGCGGAGCCGGGGGCGACGTTCGCCCGGCCGAGGAGCTTCCGTTCGCGGTGCCGGCCTCGCCGAAGCTCCAGGAGCCTCCGTTCCTCGCGATCCGTGTTCATGCTGGGGTCACGCACACGATCGGTGGGCTCCGGATCGACGAGCGAGCCCGGGTGCTCGGGGAGGACGGCTCTCCGATCTCTGGGCTCCACGCCGCCGGGGCGGACGCCGGCGGGATCTTCACCGGCGGCTACGGCAGCGGGCTCGCGGCAGCCCTCGTCTTCGGCCGGATCGCGGCGGAGTCGGCGCTCGCGGGAGCCTGAGTCAGGCGCCGGTGGCGTAGTGCGGCAAGACGACGTGGAGCGCCGTTCCGCCGTCGGCGCCCTGCTCGACCGAGAAGCGACCGTTCAGGGTCGCGACCCGCTCCTCGATCGCGTCGAGCGTCCGCATCCGCCGCTCGCCCTTGCCGTTGTCGGCGATCACGGCCTCGAGGCCGCCCTCCGGGGTCTCGGTGATGCGGACGGAGATCCGCGTGGGCGGGCCGCGGAGCACGGCCTGGTTCAGCGACTCCCGGATCACCTGATACAGGCCGACCTGCTCCCGCTCGACGAGCCGCTCGGCTCGCTCGACGTCGACCTCGATCCTGACCGCGTGCTCGATCCCGAGCTGATCCGCGAGCTCCTGCACCGCTGGCCCGAAGCCCTGGTCGCGGAGCACGACCGGCTCGATGTTGAAGGAGAGGTCGCGGAGCGAGCGGATCGTCTCCCGGTGCTTCTCGAGCGCGCTCCGGATGATCCCGAGCGCGTCCGGGCCACGCTCGTCCTCGATCGCGTGCACGGCAGCGTCGATCATCAGCGCGATGCCCGAAAGGTTCTGGACAGGCCCGTCGTGGAGGAAGAGCGCGAGCCGCCGCCGCTCGTCCTGCTCGGCGGTGATGATCCGATCCGCGAGGCGGCTTCGTTCCTCCTCCCGGACCGCGGCCTCCGCGAGCAGCCGCGCGTTCTCGCGCTCGACGTCCTCGTGTCGCCGCCGCTCGCTGATGATCAGATAGAGCGCCGTGCCGCCCGCGACCACCACCACGGCCAGCGAGACCCAGACCGCAGTCGTTGCGCTCAATCGATGATCGCGTCGCGCAGCGCGATCGCGACGGCGTGCGTGCGCGTGTCCGCCTCGAGCTTCGCGAGGATGTGGCGGACGTGGCTCTTCACGGTCTCCTGGCTGATGAAGAGCCTCGCGGCCACGTCGGCGTTCGACATCCCGTCGGCGAGCAACTGCAGGATCTCGCGCTCGCGCGCGGTCAGCATGTCGTTCTGCTCCTTGCCGGTCAGGAAGGTCGGCATCAGAGCGGGGTCGACGAAGCTCTCGCCGGCGGCGACCTTCTCGATCGCGCGGAGGAGCGTTGCGTGCGGAGCTTCCTTGAGGATGTAGCCCTTCGCGCCGGACTCGAGCCCACGGCTGAGGAGGGAGCGCTCGCTGTAGGCGGTGAAGATCAGGACGGCCGTCTCCGGCACCTTCTCCTTGATCTGCTTCGTCGCCTCGAGCCCGTCCATCCCGGGCATCCGCACGTCCATGATCACGACCTGGGGGCGGCGGCGCTCGACGAGCGAGACCGCGCCGGCGCCGTCGGAGGCCTCGCCGATCACCCGGATGTGGGGGGCGCGGGAGAGCGAAAGTCGCAGGCCTTCGCGGACGACCTCGTGGTCATCGACGATCAGGCAGGTGATCTCGTCCGGCATGGCTGGACGATTGTATGCCCCGCTGCGGCGGCCGCTCACATCGCGAGCGTCAGTTGCTCCTGGCGCGGAGGCGGAAGAGGCAGTGCGGGCCGCCGGTCGCGGATCCCGTGGGCGCGCGCAAGGGCTCGAACCTGGTCTCGGACGGGTTGCGTCTCGGAGGCCGGGAGGTAGGCCCTGCCGGCGTACAGGCGCTCGTAGCGCTCGAGCTCCTGCGGCCAGTCCCGGGAGAGCGCCTCGAGGAAGTGCTCGCGCGTGCCAGGCTTGAGGTAGAGGAGGTTGGCCCAGATCGAGGTCGCGCCCGCCTCGCGCGCTGCGGTCACCACCTCGGCGAGCTGCTCGGGCCGGTCGGAGAGGCCGGGAAGGATCGGCGCCATCCCCACGCTCGCCCGGACGCCGGCGTCGACGAGTTCCTTCAGCGCGCGCAACCGCTGGCGCGGCGGGGAGGTTCCGGGTTCAGTCGTCCGCCAGACCTGACGATCCAGCGTCGGCACCGAGAACATGACGGAGACGTCCGCCCGCGCGGCGGCCGCCTGGAGAAGGTCGACGTCGCGGACGATCATCGGTCCGCGCGTGATCAGCGAGAACGCGGCACCGGCACTCGCGAGCACCTCGAGGCACGCCCGCGTCAGCCGGTAGCGGCCCTCGCAAGGCTGGTACGGATCGGTCGCCGCACCGATCGCGACTCCCTCGCCCCGCCAGGATGGGCGCGCGAGCTCCCGAGCGAGCACTTCGGCGACGTTCGTCTTGACCCGAATCGAGCGCCCGTAGCGGTCGTCCGCCGGCCGTTCCGCCCGCAGCTCGAACGCGCGGACGTAACAGAACGTGCAGCGGTGCGCGCAGCCCATATACGGGTTCAGAGACCACTCGAACGGCATCCCCTTGACGCGGTTCAGTGCGCTCCGGCACGGCTCCTCGCGGTATTCGACCCGCACCGCCGTAGTATAGAACACATGTTCGTCTGTGATTGGATGAGCGAGTGGAGTTGCCGGAGGGGATCCGCCGGGTCACGTGCCCGCTGCCGACGCGGCCAGGGCATGTGCATGCGTATCTCCTGCCCGGCGAGGACGGCTGGACGCTCGTCGACACGGGAATCGGCCTGCCGGACGCCAGGGAGCGTTGGGCGGCCGAGTTGGAGGGGATCGAGGTCGTGCGGATCCTCGTCACCCATTTCCACCCCGACCATGTGGGCGCCGCGGCGGACGTCGCAGAGTTGACCGGGGCGACCGTCCATCAGGGTGGCCTCGACTACGAGCAGTGCCAGATGGTCTGGGGGAACCCCGAGTGGCCGCAGCGAATCGCCGACTGGTTCCTCTCCCACGGGGTGCCCCGGCCCGATGCCGAGGAGCTGATCCAGTCCGGCTCGATCTACGCACCGTTCATCCGCTACCAGCCGAACCCGGCGATCGTCGCAGCCGGCGAGCGGCTGGACGGCTGGGAGCTCGTCGACGCGCCTGGCCATGCCGACGGCCAGCTCTGCCTGATCCGGAACGGGATCCTGGTCTCGGCCGATCACCTGCTCGGCCGGATCTCGCCGACGGTCGGGCTCTGGCCCGAGAGCCGCCCCGACCCTCTCGGCGACTTCCTCCAGTCGCTCGAGCGGACGATCGAGCTGGCGCCACGGCTCGCGCTGCCCGGCCACGGGGAGCCGATCGAGGATCCCGTCGGTCGCGCACACGAGCTGATCGAGCATCACCGCGAGCGGCTCGGCGTCGCGGAGGCGTCGCTCACCGATGCGCCTCGCTCCGGCTACGACCTCTCCTTCGTGCTTTTCGGCGCCGATCTGAAGGCGGCCACGCGCCGCTTCGCCGTCGCCGAGACGCTCTCGCACCTGGAGCGACTCGTGCTCGAGGGGCGGGCGCAGCGCCATGATGACGACGGGGCCGTTGCCTATACTGCGCGCCAGCTTGGAAGACGAGCTTCCGCCTAGTACCTGCGCCTCGGCCGTGACCGAGGCATGAGCGATTTCCTCCGGATCCTCGCGATCTTCCTGCTGATCCTCGGGAACGCGATCTTTGTCGCGGCCGAGTACGCGCTCGTGACGGCGCGGCGGGCGCGGCTCGAGCCGGACGCCCAGCGTGGCAGCGTCTCTGCGAAGGCGGCGCTGAAGCTGATGGACAATCCGGTCAGCTTCATCAGCACCGTGCAGATCGGGATCACGGTCTTCGGAATCGCGCTCGGCTCCGTCGGTGAGCCGCTCCTGTCCGGCTACTTCGACCCGTTCCTCTCGAACGGGCTCGCCTACGCGCTCTCATTCCTGATCCTCACCTACCTCAGTGTCGCCCTTGGCGAACTCGTGCCCAAGTCGATCGCGCTCCAGCGAGCGGAGCCGCTCGCGAAGGCGGTCGCGCTGCCGCTGCGAGTCCTCCAGCGGATCACGGCGCCGTTCGTCTGGTCGCTCCGCGTCTTCGCGAACGTCGTCACGCGGCTCTTCGGGGTCCGACCGGCGCCCGCCGGCGAGCTCGCGCACACGGAGGAGGACATCCGCCACATCGTCGCGGGCGCCGAGGATGCGGGAGTGATCGCGACCACCGAGGAGGAGATGCTCTACAAGGTCTTCGACTTCGCGGACAAGGAAGTCCACGAGGTGATGGTGCCACGGCCGCAGGTGGTCGCGATCAAGGCCAACATCCCCTCCGAGGAGGCGCTCTCGGCGCTGCTCGAATCGCCGTACACGCGCTATCCCGTCTATCGCGACTCGCTGGACGAGATCATCGGCGTCCTCCACGTCCGCGACCTCTTCACGGCCCTGCACGACCGCGGGATCGCCCAAGTCGAGATCGAGCACCTGCTCCGGCCGGTCTACGTCGTCCCGGAGACGAAGGACCTGGCCGCGCTGCTCGCCGAGTTCCGCAAGCAGAACCAGCACATGGCCGTCGTCGTCGACGAGTACGGCGCGATGCAGGGGATCGTCACGCTCGAGGACCTGCTCGAGGAGATCGTGGGCGAGATCGAGGACGAGTTCGACCTTCCCGACGAGTCGGTCGAGCGGATCGACGAGACGCACATCCGCATCGACGGCACCTTCCCGATCGACGACTTCAACGAGACGTTCGACACGGACATCGAGCTCGAGGACTTCCACACGATGGCCGGCTACGTCTTCGGGCAGCTGGGGCGGGCGCCGGAGGTGGGCGACGAGGTGCGGACGGACGGGATCATGCTCCAGGTCGTCGAGATCGAGGGCTCGCGGATCCAGCGGCTCGAGGTCGAGTTCAGCGTGGCGCCGTCGCTGCTCTCCGAGCCCCCGCCCGCGTAGTGCTTCCGATCGAGCG
>DATLXM010000042.1:0-24511 GCA_035575835.1 Gaiellaceae bacterium | reverse complement strand
GCGGCGGACGAGGTTCGCGCGCTGGCGGGGCCGCTCGTGGACACAGCCAAGGGCGCGCTCCGCGGCGAGGCCCTCGCCGCAGTCGAGCTGGCCGAGGCCGCCCGGCGCGTCGTCGACCAGCTGCTGCTCGTCAATCAAGCTCCGTGAGCTCGTAGTAGTCGCCCGCGTCGGCCGTGAAGATGTGGTGGCCGGGACTGAGCCCGGTCGGCTCGTCGAAGGTGCCCGCCGAGATGCTGATCGTCGAGCTCCCGTCGCGCTCCCAGAAGACGCTCGCGCCACACTCGGCGCAGAAACCGCGCCTGCGCTCGTCGCTCTCGTACCAACGGAGGCTACGCGCCTCGAGCAGCTCCAGGTCGGCGCGCGCGCAGGCGGTGTACGCCGCGAAATGGCCGTGCGCTCGCCGGCAGCGACTGCAGTGACAGAACACGACGTCACGCAGCGGTCCGTCGACTCGATACCGGATGGCGCCGCAGAGGCAGCCGCCCGACCCGCTCGCAGCCACTACGACCAGGGATACGGAGAGTGCGAGACGGGGTGCAGATCGCCGGAGGCGAAGCGGTCGAACCGGAACGGGTAGAGCAGGCTCGAGTGATCCCCTGCAAGCGCCTTCGCGACCTCGCGCCCGACGCCGATCATCTTGTAACCGTGGTTCGAGTCGAGGATCGCGTACACGTTCGGCCGCACGTGGTCGAAGACGGGAAAGTTGTCGACCGTGAACGCGCCCACCCCGCCCGAGCGCGCGTTCTTGTACAGGGCGCGGCAGCCTTCGAAGCGGCTCATCGAGTGCGAGAGCGCCGCACACCACATGTCCGCGAAGGTCGGGTCGACGTTCGTCGTCGAGGGATACGGATCGAGCTCGACGTCGCCGTCGACGACGAGCGGCTCTGCTCCACCCTGGACGCCGTCCCGGTCGCGCTTGAAGTAGATCCCCCACAGCTCGTCGGTGACGAGGTCGCCGTCGTCGGTGAGGAGCGGCGCGTCGGTGTCGAGATGGATCACCGGGGGCGGCCCGCCGTCGGCCGTCGCGAACATCGTCGGATCGACCGTGATCTCGCCCTCCTGCAGGTTCAGGTACGTCCACATCGGCTGATCTCGAACGACCTCCCCGGCGGGGGTGCGGACATCGATGCGATCGGAGAGTCCGAGCAGCCCCCAGAAGCGCGGCGCCCACGGGCCCGGGGCGATCACGACCTGCTCGCCGACCTCGACCGTGCCCGCGTCGGTGACGACGCCGCTGGCGGAGTCGTCCGAAGCGAACGTGAAGTCCGTGACCGTCACGCCCGTCACGACCTGGACTCCTTCTGCCTGCGCCTTCCCGAGCAGCCCGTCGACGGAGTCCTGGTTGAACGCGAAACCGCCCTGGTGCTCGTGGAGGCAGGCGGTGACGCCCTGGGCGCGCCAGTCGGGGAAAAGCCCCTTCATGTGGGCATCGACCTCGGCTGCACCGGTGACGAGCGTCGAGCGGTAGCCGAGCCGCTCGTGGCGTTCGTGAATCTCGACGAGGTCCGGCTCCTGCACGGGTGGGCCGAGCGCGATGTAGCCGACCGGGTTGTAGTGGTAGGCCTCGGGATCCGACTCCCACACCTCGACGCACGCCTGCATCAGCTCGCTCATCGCCGGCTGGAAATAGTTGTTGCGAACGACGCCGCACGCGATTCCCGAGGCGCCCGCACCCGGCCGGGACTTCTCGAGGACGACGATGTCTGCGCCCGAGCCGAGCCCGCGCGCGGCGAGCTCGCGGGCGAGGTGGTACGCGGTGGACAGGCCGTGGATCCCGGCACCGACGATTACGTAAGGAGAGGAGGAGGGCAGCATGTGCGCTAATTGCCCACTGGGCAACGATGTGTCAAAATCTTGGCTGAACCTATCATGGCCCGCACCGGTCATCCAGCCACTCGTCAAGTCGCCTCGGTCGCCCGCGCCGTCACCGTTCTCGATGCGCTCGCGGAAGAGCCCGCGGAGCTCGGGACGAACGACATCGCCCGTCGGACCGGGATCAACGCGAGCACGGTCTCGCGGCTCCTCGCGACGCTCGCCGACGCGGGCCTCGTCGAGCACGTCCACGCGACCGGACGCTACCGGCTCGGCCTCCGCCTCCTCCAGCTCGGCAACGCCGTACTCGCCCGGCTCGACCTGCGAGGTCTCGCGCGCGGCGAGCTCGAGGCACTCGTCGGCGCGACCGGTGAGACGGCGACGCTGTCCGCGCCGGGCGAGGGCGTGGCGATCACGATCGACTTCGTCCAGGGCCCGTCCTCCGTCCAGGGTGTCGCGCAGATCGGCAGGCCGAGCGTGGCCCACGCGACGGCGACCGGCAAGGTGATGCTCGCGTTCACCGACGTCGAGCGGCCGAACGCACCGCTGGAGGCGTACACCGCGAGCACGATCGTCGACCCGACGGAGCTCGGCGCCAACCTCGAACGAGTCTGCGAGCGCGGCTGGGCGGAGTCGCTCGGCGAGCGTGAGGACGACCTCAACGCCCTCGCCGCCCCGATCCGCGACGATCGCGGCCACCTCGCAGCGATCATCGGGCTCCAGGGCCCGGCTTTCCGCTTCGACGCCGCCGCGATGGAGGCGGCGCTCGTGCCGCTCCGCGAGCGCGCCGACGCGGTCTCGGTCAAGCTCGGCTGGCGGTCTGCCTAGCCCGCGGGCGGTGTGCTCGCCAGCTCGCCGGAACGAATGAGCTCGCGCAGCGGCTCGATGCTCGCCGGGATCGGGTCTTCCTCGCGCTTGAACGGGATCCGCTCGCGGACGAGGGCGTGCGCTCGCTTCGTGCCGTCGCCCAGGCGGTTCCCGCGCAAGTCGATCGCCTGGCAGGCGACGAGCAGCTCGATCGCGACGATCCGCTCGCCCAATGAGGTCATATCGGCGAGCCGGCGCGCCGAGAGGGGCGCCATCGTGGCGCGGTCCTCGATCCCCTCGGCGTGCGCCGAGCTGGCGAGCTCGAACGAGACGGGTTGGGCGAGGAGGCGCGCCTCGGCAGTGAGCGCCTGCCCCGCCGGTCCGAACTCGCTCAGGGAGTCCTCGGCGAGGCCTGGACGCGGCGAGAGTCCCTCCGGCAGGCCGCTGAGCGGCGCCTGGAGGAGCTTGACCATTCGCTCGTTGGCGCTCGTCAGTACGGGGGCGAGCGCGATTCGGAGGAAGTCGAGCGCGGCCGAGAGCGGGAGGGCGTCGAAGTTCCCGACGGAAAGGATCCGCTCGGTCTCGACGTCCACGAGCGGGTTCGCCTGGGCCGCGTTCAGCTCGATCTCGATCTGGGAGCGGCCGAATGCGAGCGCGTCCAGGGCGGCGCCGTGCACCTGGGGCAGGCAGCGGAAGCTGAGCGGGTCCTGGAGGTTCCGGGCGCCGGCTCCCTCGGGCAGCGCGCTGCCTGCAAGAAGCTCCCGCAGCCCCGCAAGAGCCTGCACGAGCCCGGCGTACGGGCGCTCGCGGCCGACGGCCGGATCCAGAACGCTCAGATTCGCCGCGAAGGCCTCCAGATCGAGGGCGCCGGCAACGAGCGAGGAGTCGAGCAAGCGCGCGTAGTCGGCGACGGCGAGCGCGGCGAGGCCGGTCGCAAACGCGTTGTTGTTCAGCAGCGCGAGCCCTTCGCCTGGCTGGAGCACGCCCCCGGCGCCGAGGAATCCCTGGGCGAGATCCGCCATCGGGGCGAGATCGGCCTGGCCGAGCGAGCCGAGCATCCGGACGCGCGGATGCCGTCGCTCGTTCAGCGCGGCGACCACCCGCTGTGCGAGCTCAGGGCCGGCGAGGCCGGCGCCGCGGGCGAACCCGTTTGCGAGCACGAGCAGCGTCGCACGCACGGCTTCCTCGGGCGCGGCGTCCCCCTGGCCGACCAGGTGATTCTGGATCAGACGGGTGTTGAAGGCCGACTGCTCGTCGATCCCGACGTGTGCCCGCTTGCGGACGCCGACGCCGGTCGAGAGCCCGTACACCGACTCGCCGCGGGCAAGTGACCCCTCCACGACCCAGCGTGCCCTGCGCATCCGCTCGAGCGCGCCGGGGTCGAGCTCGACCCCGGCACCACTCCGGGCCACCGCGAGAACGTTCTCCAGTGTGAGCGCCGAGCCCGTGAGGACGACGGTCATCTCGCAGCCGTGGAGCCGACGACGATCAGCTTGGCGCCGGTATCAGCGAGTGCCCGTCCGCCGCCATCTCGTCCGCGTAGGTGATCGGCGTCCGGCGCAGCCCGCCCTCGCCGGGCTCGTAGTAGCCCATGCGCCAGAGCGCCGGCGAGTAGACGTGAAGTGAGGTGACCGCCGGCCCGCCCGCATGGCGCAGCCCGTGGATCGAGGAGGCGTCGAAGTCGAAGACATCCCCCGCGAGCCGGTCGCGCGTCCGCACGTCGATCCAGCCGGAGGCGTCGCTGTAGAGGAAGTCCTCGCTCAGGTTCCCCTCGACCACGTACACCGCTCCCGACGAGAGGTCGTGGTCGTGGTACCCGGTGTCCTGGGCGTCGAGCCAGCAGATCAGCCAGACGTCGAGGTTGACGTCCCGGTAGAGGTGGTTGAAGTAGCGCGTGTCGGGGTCGTGCCGGACGAGATCGCTCCAGAACCGGGGCTCGGAACCGAGCGCCAGGGCGAGCGCGCGAAGCTGCGGCCGGAGCAGGTTCTCTCCGGCCGGGACGCGCTCGTGGATCCAGTCACGGAGTTCGGTCATTATTGCAGCAGCCGCGCCGGGTTCTCCCGGCACACGGCGTCTTCCACAGCCTGACCGAAACCTCGGATAGAGCGCAAGGTCGGCTCGGAATCGATCACGGGAGCGTCGCTGCCGTACACGAGTTGGGTGACGCCGTACGTCGCGAGGGAGAGTTCGAGCGCGCGCGGGCCGTAGGAGGCCGTGTCGAGGTAGACGTTCGGTCGTACGACGTTCCGGCTCTCGATCCCCCGGGAGGCGAGCCGCTCGAGCTGGAACGGCGCCCCGCCGGCGAGGATCGCGAAGACGATGCGCAGGTCGGGCCAGCGGTCGGCAGAGAGCGCGATCCAGGCCGCGTACGCAGCCTGCATCTGGGTCGCGTAATCGACGACGGCGGGCCACCAGTCGGGCGCCCCCGACTGAAGTGGAGCAGGCCCCGGATGGACGAAGAGCAGCGAGCCCTGCCGCTCGAGCTCGGCGAACAACGGCTCGAGTGCCTCGAGGGCGACGAGGTCCCACGCGGGGACGCAGACGCCCGCGAAACCGTCGCGAACCGAGCCGGAGGCGAGCGCGCGCAGCCGGCCGCCCGAGGCGGCAACGACCACGGCGATCCCCTCGTGGTAGGCCTCGACGAGGTCCTCGTCGAGCTCGAGCGTCGGTGGGCACGAGATCAGGGCGACGTCGATCTCGTCCCGGTCGAGCAGTGCGACGCGCGTCTCCAGCACGTGTGCGTCGAGATCGACGGGCCAGTCTCCCGAGTGGAGCTCCAGGACGCATCCTCGCAGGCGCGGCCGCTCCTGCCGCGCACGCAGGGCCTCGAGCAGCTCCTCCGGCCACAGGTGCTGGTGCATGTCGTAGGTGAGCACACAGCGAGTATCGCGCCCATCCGAGCGCGCCGTCTCCGGGGCGGCGCGCTCAGCCCTCCCCGGAGGAGGTGCGCACGCGATGCGGGTGTCGCTCGCCCGCGCGGACAGCGCCGGCAATCCGGCTGCCCGGCGGTGCGAGCGGGCACACCCAACGGGCGTCGTACGAGCACGACGGGTTGTAGGCGAAATTGAAATCGAGAACGAGACGACCGCCGGACTCGCCGAGGTCTGAGCCCTTGACGGTGTCGAGCAGATATCTCCCGCCGCCGTACGTCTCGCTCTCGCTCGTCGCGTCGCGGAACGGCAGGAACAGGCCTCCACCGTAGCCCTCGAGCCAGTACAGGTCGAGCGAGCACTCGTCGCCTTCGAGCGCGAACCGGGTGGCCGCGAACCGGACGAAGGTGATCGTCTCCCCGCCGCCCGTGGCGATCGCAAGGGGAGTGCGCTCGCACGGTTCGACCTCTCCGAGAACGCGGCAGCGCGGATCGTAGGAGTAGAGATCGAGGCCGTCGAAATCGCGGCGCCGCTCCTCGTCGAGCGGCGATTGCGGATGCTCGGCGAACAACTCGTCGCGCATCGCGCACCAGCGCCGCCACGCGTGCGCCGGGTCGTCGTCGGCCCGGATGCTCGCGTAGAGCCCGAAGATCCGCCGTTTCCAGTCGAGCAGAGTGAACGAGTCGTCGGCCAGCGCAGCGTGGACGTCGCGGGGCATCCTCGAACGTTACGCGCAGGGAGCTCAGAGAACGCGCAGTTGCTGGCCGAGCCCGAGTGCTCGCGCGCGCTCGAGCACCGCATGCCCGAGCGCGACGTCGCTCGAGCTGAGGCCGCGGTGCCAGAAGAGGATCCGTTCTCCGTCGGACTCGCGACCGGGCCGCTTGCCGGCCACGATCTCGCAGAGCTCGGCGTAGAGCGTCGCCTCGCTCAGGCGGCCGGAGTCCACGTGAGCCCGGAGCGCGCCGAGCTTCCCGGCGCGCGCCTGTCCCCAGTCGTCGACGACGACCTTGTCCATCACGTCGGTGAGCGAGAGCTCGACCGAGCTCATCGTCCCGTACGGGATGACGAGGCAGCCCGGCTCCACCCACTCCGTGAGGAGGTGCGGTTCCGGCCGCTCGAGCCGGGAGGCCTCGACCATGACGTCCGCTCCGCGTAGGCATTCCTCCCAGCTCCCCACGGCGGCGACGGGCTTGCCCAGCTCCGTCGTCAGCCGGTCTGCGAACGCCTGTCGGCTCTCCGGCCGCCGCGAGTGAACCCGAATCTCCGTGAAGTCGAAGAGGTGGTCGAGGAGCCGCACGTTCCAGTAGGCGGTACCCCGCGCGCCGACGTGCCCGAGAACGGGCGAGTCGCGGCGGGCGAGATGGCGAGCACCGAGCGCCGTCAGCCCGCCGGTTCGCATCTCCGTGATCGCAGCCGCGGCGATCACGGCCACGGGAGCGCCGGTGGTCGCGTCGAAGAGGCAGAGTAGGCCGAGCTCGGAGGGGAGGCCGCGCCGGTAGTTCTCGACGTAGTCGCCGATGACCTTGACGCCCGCCAGGCCGAGCGGCGCGACGTAGGCCCGGAGGACGTTGAAGTGGCCCTTGAGCGCGGGATCGGGCTCGAGATGGACGCGAGGCTCGATCACCGTCTGACCCGCGGCTTGCGCGAGCAGGCCGGACTCGACCGCGGCAAGGATCTCCTCGTTGGTCAGGCCGACGCGCTCGACGTCCGCCTCGCCGAGCCAGGTAAGGTCGAGCGGCTCCATCCTCCGGCGTCTTACCACACGGAAGAAGCGTGCCCTCGGAACCTGAGCCTCCGCTCGAGCTGACCGGCCACGGGCTGACGCCCGGTGCGATCGCGAGCGTGGCCCGTGAGCGGATTCCGGTGGCGCTCCATCCAGACGCGATCGTGCGCATCGAAGCGGGACGCGCCGTCGTCGAGCGCTATCTCGTGGAGGGACGCGAGGCCTACGGGCTCACGACCGGCCTCGGCGCGCGCGTCGGGGTGCGAGTCTCCGAGGAGGCGCTGGCAGATTTCTCGTTGCACACGATCCGCGGCCGCGCGAACGCGGTCGGCCCCCGACTGCCCTCGGACGCGGTGCGGGCGGCGATGCTCGTGCGCGCGAACGGGATGGCGGGCGGCGGCTCGGGGGCGCGTCCTGCCGTTGCCCAGGCACTGGTCGACCTCTTGAACGCGAACGTCGAGCCGGTGGTGCCGGGAATCGGGTCGGTCGGCGCCGGTGATCTCTGCGTGCTCGCCCACATCGGGCTTGCGCTGATCGGAGAGGGAGAGGCCCACATAGGGGAAACAGAGCTCGGCGAGAGCGTTCTTCTTCCCGCACGCGAGGCGCTTGCGCGCGCTGGGCTCGACCCGCTCGCGCTCGCGCCGAAGGACGGGCTCGCGCTGATCAATGCGACGTCGGCCTCCGCTGCTTGCGGCGCGCTCGCGCTCCACGACGCGCGTGAGCTGCTCGAAGCCGCCCAGGTCGCCGCGGCGCTTGCGCTCGAGGGCTTTCGGGGCAACCTGACCTCGATCGATCCGCGGGTGGCCGCCGCGCGGCGTGCACCCGGCCAGACCGCCTGTGCGGCCGGACTCCGGGAGCTCCTTGCCGGTGGCGCGCTCCTCCAACCGGGAGCTGCGCGGCGCCTGCAGGACCCGCTCTCCTTCCGCTGCATCAGCCAGGTGCACGGCAGCCTGGCTGCGGCGCTCGATCTGCTCGAAGCCGCCCTCGAGCCGGAGCTCAACGGCGCAGGCGACAACCCCCTCGTGCTCGTGGAGGACGGGGAGATCGTATCGACCGGCAACTTCCACGCCCCCGCCCTCGCCCTCGCGGCCGATGCCGTCGCGCTCGGGCTCGCGCAGGTCGGCAACCTCACGGTCGCTCGCTCGGCCCGCCTGCTCGTCGAGCCGCTGACGGGCCTCGCTGCGAATCTGGCCGCGCCGGGGACGAGCGGGGCGGGCCTGGCTCCGCTGCTCAAGGTCGCCGACGCCCTCGCCGGCGAGCTGGTTCATGCCGCCGCACCCACCTGCATCGACACACGCGGCGGCTCGGACGCGGTCGAGGACGATTCGACCGGGAGCCTGCTCGCGGTCCGCCGGCTGGCCACGATGCTCGAGCGCCTGCGACTCCTGATCGCGCTGCAGCTCATCGTCGCGGCGCGAGCGGTCGAACTCGCCCGACCCGAGCCGCTCGGCCGCGGAACCGCTGCGGCCTACGCGGTCGTGAGCGAGCTCGTCGAGCCGCTCTCGGCGGACAGACCGCTCGGAGTGGACATCGAGCGCGTCGCCGTCGAGGCACTCGCGTCGGGACGGCTGCTCGCATCGGTCCGCGCGGCCTGCAGCGCGTCCTGAGCCGCGTCGAGGAAGCGCCGGACGTGCCCCTCGTCCACGATCAGAGGCGGGGAGAGCCGGATCGTGCTGCTCTCGGGCCCGCACACCGACACGATCACGTGCCGGTCGAGGAGCTCCAGCCTGAGCCGTCCGGCCGCCGCCGCGGAGCTCAGGCCGACGCCGACCATCAGCCCGCGGCCGCGAACGTCCACGATGCTCTCGTAGGCGGCAGCGAGGCGTCGCAGGCCGTCGAGGAGTTGTGCTCCCCGCAAGGTCGCGTTCTCGAGGAGATCCTCGTCCTCGAGCACGTCGAGTGTCGCCTCGGCCGCCGCGCACGCGACCGGGCCGCCGGCGAACGTGGTTCCGTGCGCTCCCGGCTCCCAGGCGTCCATCAGGTCGGCTCGCCCGATCAGCGCGCCCATCGGAAAGCCCGACGCGATCCCCTTCCCGACCGTCATCAGGTCCGGCGCGACTCCCGCGTGCTCGCAGGCGAAGAGCCGCCCGGTGCGCCCGAAGCCCGACTGCACCTCGTCCACGATCAGGACGATCCCGTGCTCGTCGCAGAGCTCCCGGAGAGCGGGGAGGAAATCGTCGGGCGGGACGACGTAGCCGCCCTCTCCGAGTACGGGCTCGACGATGAAGGCCGCGACCCGCTCCGGCTCGACCTGCTCGAGGAAGAGGCGGGAAAGCGCAGCGAGCGTGGGGCCGAGCTCGATCCGCGGGTACGGGACGACGTAGACGCCGCCCCCGAGTGGCTCGTGCCTCGTCCGGAACGCGGCCTTCGACGTGCTGACCGAGAGCGACCCGAGGGTGCGGCCGTGGAAGCCGCCGGAGAAGGCGACGACGTTCGGGCGCCCGCTCGCGTAGCGGACGAGCTTCAGCGCCGCCTCGACCGCCTCCGTACCGCTGTTCGTGAAGAAGAGCTTGGCGTCGTCGATCGGCGCCGCCGAGCAGAGGCGCTCCGCGTACGCGCGAGCAGGCTCTGTCGAGCCCACGGTCGAGACGTGGATCAGCTTCGCGGCCTGCTCCTGGATCGCCGCGACGACGCGCGGGTGGCAATGGCCCGTGTTGACCACGCCGTAGCCCGAGATGAAATCGAGGTAGCGCGTGCCGTCGCCGGCCACGAGCTCGACCCCCGACCCCGAGGCGAAGGCGAGCGGCGTCGTCGTCGCGACGGCACGGGAGAGACGGCTGGCCGTGAGAGGCACCGGCCTCAACTCGCTCCTCTCCTTCCAGAAACGACCGGCCACTCCGGCAACGTAGTGCAAGCTCCCGTTCCGTACAAGTGCCCGGTCCCGGCCCGTCGGGGAACGGCAACGAGCTTGACCGCTCCTCCATTGCGTGACATAAACGGACGGTATTTGCAAATCAGAGACCGATTCATCGAGACACGGTGTGCCGCGGCTCCTCGCACGCCGCAACTTCGCGCCGTACCTCACGTCGAACAGGGTGCGAGTCAGTGTTTCGCTGTGAAGGGAGAGGGGTTCGAATGGATCGCGACAAGATGAGGCGGCTGGACGAGTTCCGCCGCGACGAGGCAGGACCGCTCGAAAATTCACTCTTCGACGATCTCGCCAGCGGCGAGATGGACCGTCAGGAGTTCATTCGACGCGCCAGCGTCCTCGGCCTGTCGATGACGATGATCGGCACCGCACTGGGGGCATTCGGCGCGGCGACACCCGCCTTCGGCGCTACCAGCCGAGAAGCGGTCAAGATCGGCGGTCGCATGCGAGTCGGGATCATCCCGCCCCCGGTCGCTGCGGGGCTCGATCCGCACCTCTACAACAACATCGGCGATCTCGAGACGGGCGGGATCGCGGGCGAGTTCCTCACCCGCGCGACGCCGAGCCTGTCGCTGCTGCCCGAGCTGGCGACGAGCTGGCGCCCGAACGCGAACGCAACCGTGTGGACGTTCAAGCTCCGTCCCAGAGTCAAGTTCCAGAGCGGTCAGGCCTTCAACGCGGACGCCGTTGTCGCGACGTTCAAGCGTCTCACCGACCCGAGCACGGGCTCCCAGGCGCTGTCGGCGTACAAGGGCGTCCTCTCGCCCGCCGGGGTCAGGAAGATCGACAATCTGACGGTGCAGTTCCGCCTCGATGCACCCACGGCGAGCTTCCCGTACCTGACGAGCTCGACCACCTACCAGGCGATCATGCTCCCGGCCGATTACAAGATCGGCAGCTTCGACAAGTCGGCGCAGACGACGGGAGCGTTCCGGCTCGTCTCGTACAACCCGGGCGTGGGAGCCCGGTTCGAGCGGAACCCGAACTGGTGGGGCGGCCGAGCGCCGCTCGACGGGGTCGACGTGACGTACTACTCGGACGACGCGGCGGTGGTCTCCGGATTGCTCGGGAACCAGCTGGACCTCGTCGGCCAGGTCAACTTTGCGACCGGCCGGGCCCTCTTCAACAGCCCGAACGTGCAGATCTTCAACGCACGCGGAGCCACGCACCGCCAGGTATGCATGCGAGTCGACGCGAAGAACCCGCTCAAGGACCCACGCGTCCGCCGGGCGATCGCGTTGACGCTCGACCGGCCCAGCATCGTCAAGACGCTCTTCAACAACCTCGCCGATGTCGGTAACGACTCGCCGTTCGCGCCCGTCTACCCATCGACGGACAGGTCTGTGCCGCAGCGCAAGAAGGATCTCAAGCAGGCGAAGCAGTTGATGGCGCAGGCCGGCTTCCCGCGTGGGTTCAAGGTCACGCTGACGACCCAGCGGCTCGGCGAGATCCCACAGCTGGCGCAGATCATCCAGCGCTCGGTCAAGGCGATCGGGATCGACATGCGGCTCAACATCCTGACCCCGACGGCGTACTTCGCCGGGTCACAGGAGGGTCCGCCTCTCGGTTGGGGGACGACCCCCTGGCTGAACGCACCGGTGAGTATCACGAACTGGGGTCACCGGGCAGTGCCGAACGTCCTGATCACCGCCGCCTTCCGTTCAAAGGGGGTCTGGAACGCGGCCCACTGGTCGAACGCTCGGTTCGACAGGGCCGCGAAGAACTTCCTCGGCGCGATCGCGCTCAAGGATCAGCAGCGGTACGAGAAGCAGATGCAGCTGTTGCTGCTCCAGAACACGCCGGTGATCGTCCCGTACTACTACAACTACCTCGGGGCGGGCTCGAAGCGGGTCAGGGGCTACAGGGCTGACGCGCAGTCCACGATCTTCCTCAGCCGGACCTCGTTCGCCTAGACACAGTCGCTCGCCGGGCCGTCGCGTAGCACCGCGGCGGCCCGGTGGCGCCTGGATGGAGGAGTGTCATCGGTCGATTCCTGCTCAAGCGGCTCGCGCTTTCGCTCATCACGCTCGTGCTGCTCAGCATGATCGTGTTCGCCGCGTCGCAGCTCCTCCCGGGCGATGTGGGCCGAAACGTCCTGGGGCCGTTCGCGAGCCCGGCCGACGTCGCCAAGTTCAACCACGAGGTCGGGGTCGACCGGCCGATCTACACCCAGTACTGGGACTGGATCAGCCACTTCGTCCGCGGCGACCTCGGCATGTCGCTCCAGTACAGGGTCTCCGTCGGCGACCTGCTCCGCCCCTCGCTCGTCAACTCGCTCCAGCTCGCAGCCCTCGCCTTCGTGCTGGTCGTCCCGCTCAGTCTGCTCGGCGGGATCGTCTCCGCCCTGCGCCGGAACAGGCCGACCGATCGCGTCATCACCGTGACGGGACTCTCGCTCACCTCCATTCCCGAGTTCGTGACCGCGATCGTCCTGATCGTCGTCTTCGGGGTCGTGCTCGACTGGCTCCCGGTCAACGCGACCGCGCCGCCCGACGCCGGCTTCCTCACGCAGATCGAGTTCCTCCTGCTGCCGAGCTTCGCGCTCGTCGCCGTTCTCTTCGGCTACATCGCGCGCATCACGCGCGCCGGAGTGATCGAGGCGATCGACGCCGACTACACCCGGACGGCGTACCTCAAGGGCCTCACGCCCCGCCGGGTGATCGGCCGGCACGTGCTCCGCAACTCCCTGCTGCCGACGATCGCGGTCGTGGCGACGCAGGTCGGCTACCTGATCGGCGGGCTGCTCGTGATCGAAAAGCTCTTCAACTACGACGGGATCGGCCGGCGGATCTACGAAGCCGCCCAGTACAAGGACTTCACGCTCCTGCAGAGCGGCGTCCTGATCGTCGGAATCGTCTACCTGATCGCGACCTTCATCGCCGACATCCTCTACTCCCTGCTCAACCCACGGATCCGTTATGGAGCCGCCGAATGAGCGCCACCGCTCCGACCCCGCCGGTCGCTCTCCCGGTCGCGAGCGAGGCCCAGATCGCGCGCCGGGAGACGCTCGGCCAGCTCGCCCGCTCGAAGACCTTCGTCGTCGGAGTCGTGCTCGTCGGCTGGTGGGTGTTCTGGGCCATCGTCGGAACCCGCCTCACGCCGGACGACCCGCTGGAGATCTCAGACGCGATCCTGATCGGCCCCGGCGGAGACCACTGGTTCGGCACGGACCAGCTCGGGCGGGACGTGCTCTCGCGGGTGCTCGCAGGTGCGACCGACACCATGAAGGTCGCCCCGCTCGCCACCCTGCTCGGGATCGCCGGCGGCACAATCGTCGGCCTCGTCACCGGCTACTTCCGGGGCTGGGTCGACGAGACGATCAGCCGCGTCATCGACGCCGTCCTCGCGCTTCCCCTGATCGTGATCGCGGTGACGGCGTTGGTTGCGCTCGGGAGCTCGAATATCACGCTGATCGCCGTGATCGGCGTCGTCTTCACGCCCATCGTCGCCCGCACCGTTCGCGCGGCCGTGCTGGGCGAGCGGCAGCTCGACTACGTCGCGGCTGCGCGCCTGCGCGGGGAGCGGCCTCCGTACATCATGTTCGCGGAGATCCTCCCGAACATCGCGGGGCCGATCGTGGTCGAGGCGACGGTCCGGCTCGGCTACGCGATCTTCGCCGTCGCCGGCCTGACCTTTCTCGGCTTCGGCGTCCAGCCTCCCTCACCGGACTGGTCGCTCCAGATCAGCGACAACTACACCCTCCTGAACGCGGGCACCTACGAGTGGACGGTGCTCTTCCCGTCCCTCGCGATCGCCACCCTGATCGTCGGCGTGAACCTGATCGCCGACGGCTTGCAACAGGTGCTCGACCGGTGAGCGCAGCAGGGGCCACCGAGCCGGCACCTCACGCGCTCGAACTGCGCGACCTCGACGTCGTCTACACCGTGCGCGGCCGCGACCGCCAGGTGCTGCGCGGGGTGACGCTCACGGTCAAGCGCGGCGAGGCGTACGGGCTCGTCGGCGAGTCGGGCTGCGGGAAGTCGACGGCCGCGCTTGCGATCGTCCAGTACCTGCCCTCGAACGGCCGCGTTCGCTCCGGGAAGATCGAGATCGACGGTCGCGACGTGCTCTCGCGCTCGGGGCGCGAACTGCGCCGGCTCCGTTCGGAGTCCGTCTCGATGGTCTACCAGAACCCGGGCGCGGCGCTGAACCCGTCGATCCAGATCGGGAAACAGGTGGCGGAGGTCTTCCGCGTCCGGGGGATCGGGAGGAGCGAGTCGCTCGACCGGGCGCGTGAGGCCCTCGTCCGCGTGCAGATCGCCGACCCCGGCTCGGTGCTGGCGCGCTACCCGCATCAGCTCTCGGGCGGGATGCAGCAGCGGGTGATCATCGCGATGGCGCTCGCGATCGACCCGGCGCTCCTGATCCTCGACGAGCCCACGACGGGCCTCGACGCCACGGTCGAGGCCGAGGTGCTCGACCTCGTGGCCGGGCTTCAGGCCGAGCTCCAGACCTCGGTGCTCTTCATCAGCCACAACCTCGGGGTGATCGCGAAGATGTGCGACCGGGTCGGCGTGCTCTACGCGGGGAGGCTCGTCGAGGAGGGCGTCACCGAGACGGTCCTGCACGACCCGCGCCACCCGTACACCGTCGGCCTGCTCCGCTGCATCCCGCGTGGCGGCACGCGCAAGGACCACGGCCGCCTCGACACGATCCCGGGCTTCCTGCCGAACCTCGGCGAGGTGCAGCCAGGGTGCGTCTTCGAGCCGCGTTGCGCGCTTGCAGAGGACATCTGCCGGGTCGAGGAACCGCCCATGTACGACGCGGGTGGCACCCACGTCAGCCGTTGCCACTTCCACGAGCGGGCGCAGACGCTTCCCCGCGCGCTGGCGGCCGACCTTGCCCTACCCGTCGTCGATCGCGAGGCGGCGCCGCTGCTCGCGTTCGAGGATCTCGGCAAGGTGTTCAAGCAGCAAGGACACGATGTGCACGCGCTCGTGGGCGCCACCACGGCAATCTGGCCCGGCGAGACGCTCGGCCTCGTTGGCGAGTCGGGAAGCGGGAAGACCACGCTCGCACGAGCGCTCCTCGGGATCGTCGAGCCGAGCTCGGGCGCCGTCAGCCTGGAGGGCAAGGCCCTCTCGCCCGCGCTGAGGGGCCGTTCGGCGGCAGAGCTGCGCGCGCTGCAGATCGTCTTCCAGAATCCCGACTCGGCGCTGAACAGGCGCCACCAAGTGCGGAGGATCCTGCGCCGATCGCTGAAGAAGCTCGCCGGGTTGACCGGTCGGCCCGCGGAGCTCCGCCTGCTCGAGCTGATGCAGTCGGTGCGGCTCGCCGAGCGATACGTCAGCGCTCGACCGGGGCAGCTCTCCGGTGGGCTGAAACAGCGGGTGGCGATCGCCCGCGCGTTCGCAGGCGACCCGCGCCTCGTCGTGTGCGACGAGCCCACCTCGGCGCTCGACGTCTCCGTTCAGGCGGCGATCCTGAACCTGCTCGTCGAGCTGCAGGCCGAGCGTCGGGTGGCCTATTTGTTCATCTCGCACGATCTCGGCGTCGTCCGTTACATCTCGGATCGAATCGCCGTGCTCTACCTCGGACGGTTGATGGAGCTCGGCTCCGCCGAGGTCGTCTTCTCGGGCCCGCACCACCCGTACACGGAGGCGTTGCTCTCCGCGGTGCCGAGCGTCGACGGCGGCGAGCGCGAGCGGATCCGGCTCGAGGGCGACATCCCGAGCGCCGCCTCGCCGCCGTCCGGCTGCGTCTTCCACACGCGTTGTCCGCGCAAGCTGGGTGCGATCTGCGAGCAGGAGGAGCCTCCGTTCGCCGAGGTCGAGGCCCAGCATCTGATGCGCTGCCACATCCCGCTCGAAGAGCTCCGCCGGCTCCAGGCGGATGGCGCGCCGCCGGCCGGTCACGAGGTCGACGCTCCCTCCGCCGTGGGCTAGGAAGCCGCGGGCTCCCGCTCTCGGAGGCCGGCGGCCACCTCCTCGACGACGTCCACGAACGCGGTGGCGGCCGATGAGAGCCTGCGGTCGGAATGCCAGGCGAGCCCGATCTCCCGGGGTGGGATGCCGCGAACGTCCAGTATCACGACGTCGGGGTCGCTGCGATCGACCGTCAGCCGGGGTACGAGGGCATACCCGACACCCGCGCCGACGAGGCCCTGGACGATCCCGCTGTCGTCGGACCGGAAGACGATTCTCGGCTCGATCCCCTTCCGGAGGAGATGGGCCTCGCCGCCGGTCGAAGGGAGGCGGTACGCGATCAGCGGGAGCTGTGCGATCTCTCGGATGTTCACGCTCTTCCCGACTCGCGAGAGATCGGAGTCCGCAGGGGCGAGAAGCACATAGGGGTCGGTCAACACGTCGATCCGCTCGATCGCGAGCTCGAGCGGATCGGCGACGAAGGCCAGGTCGAGCTCGCCTCGCGTGAGCAGCTCGATCAGGCGCCCGTGCTCGGCCTCGACGAGCTTGACCTCGATGGCGGGCCGGCGCGCGACGTAGAGGCGCATCACGGGAGGAATCACGCGCACGCCGACACTCTGGAACGTGGCGACGCGCAGCATGCCCGCGTCTCCCTCGGCGAGCGCGTTCAGATCGGCCTCGGCGGCCCGCATGGCTGCGGTGGCGCGCGACGCGTGGTGCAGGAGGCGCGCGCCGGCCTCGGTCGCAGTCACCGGCCGGCGGCCCCCGGGGCGCGCCAGTAGTTGCATGTCGGTCGCCCGCTCGAGGACGGCGATCTGCTGGCTGACCGCAGACTGGGTGTACCCGAGCCGGCGCGCCGCCGCCGCGAAGGATCCGGTGTCGACGATCGCCTCGAGGGCGGCGAGATGACGGAACTCGATCCCGAGCAACCGATCAGTACTGCTTCTTACACCTTCCATCAACTCGTATTTTACTTATCGGTCGGTCGGGCCGATCCTGAGTGGATGCTTCACTCACTCCAGCGCCGGATGCGAGCCGACCGAGCACTCTTCGCCGTCGCGGCACTCGCGTTCGCCGGCGCAGTCACGGACTCGGCGCTGCTCCCCGTTCTCCCGACGATCCGGGAGCGGTTCGGCCTCTCCGGAGCGGAGACGGGGGCGCTGCTCTCGGCGGCGACGATCGTCACTCTTATGACCTCGATCCCGATCGGCCTGCTCGCCGGACGGATCGGATCGCGCCGGCTGCTACTCGCGAGCGCCTCGCTCCTTCCGGTCTCGCTCGTCGTCCAGGGGCTCGCCAACGGGCTCGGAGTGCTGATGGCGGGACGCGCGCTCTTCGGGCTCAGCTTCGGAATCCTCTGGACCGTTGCTCCTGCGGTCGCGGCCGGTGGGGGCCGCGGCGCCGCCGGAACCGGGCGGTTGATCGCCGCGGCGGGCGCGGGCTGGCTCGTGGGGCCCGTCTTCTCGGGCGCCATCACCGACGTGTGGGGCTACGGGGTCGCTTTCCTGGCGATCGCCGCTCTCGTCTCGCCGCTCGTCGTCGTGCTCGCCTCCGACCGCTCCGAGGACGACCGGGCGCCGGTGGCCCGCCTGGGCCAGGCGATCGCTGCCGCGCGGAACGAGCGCGCGCTCGGCGGAGCGATGCTCGTCACCGCGCTTCTCGGAGTGGTGGCGGGCGTGTCCGGTTTGCTGGCCCCGCTCGTGCTCTCCGGCAACGGTCTCTCCGGCGGTGGAATCGGTGCGGTGATCGCCCTCGCATCCCTCGTCTTCACGGCGACTGGGGCAACCTGTACGAGGCTCCCGTCCGCGCGTGTCGACATTCGCCTGGTCGGAGCGACCGCCGCGGTGCTCGGCGCCACGTTCCTGATCCCGGTGGCCAGCTTCTCCACGGTCGCGGTGATCGGTTTCCTCGTCTTCTCCGCCGGAGCGAGGGCCGTGCTCAACACCGTCGTCTACGCCCTCGCCCGCTCGCACGTCCCGAGCGAGGCGCTCGCGACGCCGATCGTGGGTGTGATGAACGTCACCTGGGCTGCGACCGCCCTCGCGGCTCCACTCGCGGCCGGGGTCGCGCTGAGCGTCGGGGGCGCCAAGTGGGCGTTCGTGGCGACGGCCGCCACGGGCTTTGCGGTGGCGGTGTGGATGCTCCTGCCGCAGCCGAGGGTCGTGCCCGCGTAACGCTCAGCCGCAGAAGCGGATGGCCGTGACCGCGAGCTCCTGAGCGCACTCGACGAGATCGTCCACGACCACGTACTCGTCGATCGTATGCGCGACCTGGAGTCCGCGCGGGCCGAAGCAGACGCACGGGGTGCCGCCGAAGCGCGTGAAGGTGGCGCCGTCGTGCCAGGAGTCCATGCCGGAGATCCGTCGGGGCCGGCCGATGTCGGTGCCGGTGCCGAGGATCGTCCGGACGATCAGCTCGTCGGGCGTCACCTCGCTCGAGGGAACGTCGGTCGCCCATTCGATCGTCGGTGGGTTCTCGGCGAGCCACGGGTCGGCCGAGGCTGCCCGCTGGACACGGTCGACGATCTCCTGCTCGACTGCCGTCCCCCAACCACCCTCGTCCGCGTGCGCCGGGAGGTAGGCGACGTGGTAGGCGATCCGGCACGACGCGGGATAGCTGACGATCCACTCGCCGCCCGAGACGAGCGTCGGCACGATGTCGCCCGGCGAGAGATGCGGATGCTGGTGGTCGGGCCGCTCGCGCCACTCCTCGTTCAGCCGGTGCAGCGCAGCGATGACCACCGTCGCCTTCTCGATCGCGTTCACGGCGCCGCCCTGCCGCCAGTCCGGTTGGCCGACACCGGCGTGCCCGGGGCGCCCGGGAACGGTGATCGTCGGCATCAGGCTGCCTCGACAGGACGTCCAAACGTCGAAGCCGGACGGCTCGGTGACGATCCCGGCATCGGCGCGCACGCCGTGGGCGACTGCGGCGAGCCCGCCGGCGCCCGTCGACTCCTCGTCCGTGACGGTGCAGACGACGAGGTCGCCGGCGAGACGGACGCCGAGGCCCGCGAGGACCTCGGCCGCGAACGTCATGGCCGCGACGCCCCCCTTCATGTCGCACGATCCTCGTCCGTAGAGCTTGCCGTCCCGGACCTCGGGCTCGTTGGGGTCGGTCGTCCAGGCCTCGCGCGGAACAGACGAGACGACGTCGATGTGCCCGTTCAGGAGCAGACTGCGGCCGCCACCCGTACCGCGGAAGCGTGCCGCCAGCTGCGGCCGACCCTCGAAGCCGAGGCCGCCCGGCGGAGCGAGCCGGCTCCCTGCCACGTCTTCCCGCGCGGGCTCCCAGAGGTCGATCTCGGCACCCACCGCGGCGAGTCGGCCCGCGAGGTACGCCTGGAGCGCCGCTTCGTCACGCGGCGGATCGTCCGCCCCCTCCAGCCTGCGCGCCTCGGTGTCGAAGCGGATGAGCGTCGAGGCGAGCTCGACGAGATCGTCGCTCCTGCGCCCGATCTCGTCCACCACGCGCCGCTCCAGCTCGGTTAGAGCCACGTACGGGTGCTCACGGCGCGTCGCGGGCCAGCTCGAAGAAGTTGCGCAGGATCACTTCCCCCTCCGGATGCGCGTCGTCGAACTCCTCGGGATGGAACTGTGTCCCCCACCAGCGCCGGGAGGGAGCCTCGATCGCCTCGATCGCGCACGCCGCGCTCCGCGCCAGAACCCGGAATCCGCTTGGCAGCTCCTCGATCTCGTCCCCGTGGTGGTGGAAGACGTGGATCCGCGGCGGCACGTTCCTGAGCAACCCGTCTCGCTCGATCACGTCGACCGGAGAAAACCCGTTCTGCGGCGAACGGGAGTGGCGGATCGTTCCATGCGCGAACCGCGCCAGGAGCTGCATCCCCGCGCAGATCCCGAGCACAGGCCCGTCGTACGCTCGCACGATCTCACCGAGCCGCTCGATCGCGTCCGGCGCATGGTCTGCCCAGGGGGCGTAGGAGCCGCTCAGCACGACCGCATCCGCGCCCTGGAGATCGACGAGTTGCTCGTACTCGACGGAGGTCACGGGGGCGCCGCCCACGTGTTCGAGTCGTCCACGGGCGGCCTCGTAGCGCTCGAGCGTCGCGGGCAGGAGCGCGCGCGAGTGCTCGGTGAGGACAAGAGTGACGCTCATCGAGCGAGGATAGAGCGATCGTCCCAGCCGAGCGCGGCCGACAGCTCCTCGGCTGCGGCCGTGACCTGTTTTCCGGCGCGGGGCAACTCCTTCGCGAAGCGGAACTTCGGTGCGGACACGTTCACTGCCGCCACGATTCGCCCGCTGAAGTCGCGCACCGGCGCTGCGACGGCGACGAGGCCGAGCTCGAACTCCTCGTCGACGAGAGCGAAGCCGCGAGCGCGCGCGGTCACGATCCGCTCGTGGAGGCGACGCACGTTCCGCGGCGCTTTCGCCGTTCCTCCCTCGAAGCGAGCGTCGCCGACGAGCGACTCGATCTCGGCCCGCGTGTGGTCGAGCAGGAGCGCACGCCCGGCGGAGGTCGAGTGGAGCGGAACCGTCCGCCCTGCCCAGCCCGCCGCCTCCACTGCACGATCGGAGCCTTCCGAGAGCACAGTGAGAACGGTCGCTCCGCGCAGCACCGACAGGTGTGCGCGTTCGCCCGTGTCGCGAACGAGCCGTCTGAGCAGCGGCTCGGCGGCCGCGAGGAGCCTGGCTCGACTGGAATGCCCCGCCATCGCGAGCAGACGCCAACCCAGCCGGTAACCGAGCGTCTCCGGGTCGCGGTCGACGAGCCCGTGCTCGGCGAGGATCCTCACCGAGCGGGAGACCTGGGACTTGTCGCTGCCGATCAGACCGGCGATCCGCGTCACCCCCGGAGGCGATCCGCCGAGCGCCTCCTCGCCCTCGATTGCGAGCAGGATCGCCAGTCCCCGGCGCAGACTCGTCGCGTCCGTCGCGACCGCTATGACGGCGCCTTCCCGCGCTCGATCTCCAGCAGATAAGCGACCATCACATTCGCGTCTCCGAGCCGCAGGTGGTAGGCGTCTGAGAGCTCTTCGACGCGCTCGATCTGAGCGCGGTTGCGCTCGAACGTCTCGCTGAAGGGAAAGAAGCCGAAGTCGACGACGCGACCGGCGAGGCCCACGCCCTCGAGTTGCGTGGCGGTCTCGAGCTGGCTGAGGATCGAGAGCTGCATCAGATACGCCACACCACCCTCCTCGAGCAGAGTCGGGAGAAGACCGACCAGGTGGTCGACGAGATTCCTCCCCCAGTAGTCGAGCGGTCGGTGCCCCGTGAACTGCTCGTACGGATCGACGGGCATCTGGTAGAGGCTCGCGACGACGACGTCGTACCGCCGCTCGGGCTCGAGCATGTAGAGATCGATCTCGGCGCCGGTGACGCGCTCGGCGACGCCGTTGCGAAACGCGTTCGCAAGCGTCGTCGCGACGGCCTCCCGCTCGATGTCGACCCCGTGCACGTGCTCGGCGCCGTTGAGAGCGAGCTGAACCGTCAGCAGGCCGCTCCCGCAGCCGACGTCGAGGCACCGCTTGCCGGCGCCGATCCGCCCGCGAAGAAGGTGCTTCCAGACGAGCAGGCTGCCGACGGTCGGGACGAAGACGTCCGGGCCGAGCTCGAGCTCCGGGAACGGGAGCGGATACAGGCGCCGGTCGTCCGCGTCCACCCAGGGGCGCGCGATCGCTTGCACCGGGCGAGGAGGCTCTGCGCTCGCCGGCGGGGTTCCCCGGCGCTGGCCGGCGCGCGTCCCGGCCAGCTTCTGCTTCACGGCAGCGATGTGCGCGGGCGTCGTCCCGCAGCAGCCTCCGACGATCTCCGCTCCCTGGCTCCGCCAGCGCAACGCAAGCTCGGCGTACTCGTCGGGCCCGATCCGCTCGTCGTGGCGCCAGCCCGAGTCGGAGTAGTAGCCGAGATTCGGATACGCGCCGAGCGGGAGGTCGGTGAAGTCCCGAAGCCACGGCAGCATCCCGTCCACGTGCTCGGGTGGGAGGCAGTTGACGAGCAGCGCGGCCACTCCCATCGCCTCGAACTGCTGCGCCGCGCGGCCGAACAGGTCGCCTTCCGGGCCGCCCCAGTGCTGGCCGTAGACACCGCAGACACCGTGCCGGCAGCGTCGGAAGCTGAGCCACACCGGCAGCCCGGTGCCGAGAGCGATCTCGATCGCCCGGGCCGTGGTGTCCTCGCGGAGGAGCGACATCGTCTCGAGCAAGAGCAGATCCGGCGGATCGTCCTCGAGAACGCGGGTGAGAAGGCGCAGCGACTCCAGGCGCTCTTCACCTTCGACATCGCCGTTGACGCTGAACGCGACAGCGCAGGACTCCGTGTGGCCCTCGGCCTCGATGGCCTCGCGGGCCACGCGGATCCCGAGCCGAGCGACGTCCATCCAGTGCGTGAGACCCCCCGCTGCGGCGCCGCCCGTCTTGACCTCCGCAGCCGCGAGGATCGCCCACGTGTTCGTCGAGATGACGTCGCAGCCCGCGGTGACGTACGCGCGGTGGACGTCGAGCACCGCGTAGGGCGCGTCGTACAGCGCTCCCGTCCCCCAGAGACCCCGGTCTCCGTTTCGGAGCTCGCCCGCCTGCGAACGCTCGAGCTCGGTCGCGTTGCCTCCGTCGAGGACAACCGGCTCCCCCTCGGCAAGCAGCTCTTCGAGCCGCGTGTAGGCGGGCGAGACGCGAGAGCGCGGGGCGTCCGTTGCGGTTGAAAGCTGGTTCACGATTGCATTCTCTGCGTCCGGGAACGATAATCGCAACTGCCGTTGCAGTGAAGACAACTTTCGTGAAGGAGATCCGCGTGTCCGAATCATCCTCCACCGACCGCCTAGGCCTGCTGGAGCGCCTCGAGCAGGGTCCCGTGATCTGCGCCGAGGGCTATCTCTTCGAACTCGAGCGCCGCGGCTATCTCCAGGCGGGCGCGTTCGTGCCCGAGGCCGTGCTCGAGCACCCGGAGCTCGTGGCGCAGCTCCATCGCGAGTTCGTCCATGCGGGCTCGGACGTCGTCGAGGCGTTCACCTATTACGCTCATCGCGAGAAGATGCGGCTCGTCGGCAAGGAGCATCTGCTCGAGGAGATCAACCGCAAGGCGCTCGGGATCGCGAAGGAAGTTGCCGACGAGACGGGCGCGCTCTTTGCCGGGGACATCTGCAACACGAACGTCTTCGTCGCCGACGACGAGTCGCGCCGCGCGGTCCGCGAGATGTTCGACGAGCAAGTCGGGTGGGCCGTCGACGCCAACGTCGACTTCGTGATCGGCGAGACGTTCTCGTGGGGCGAAGAGGCTCTGATCGCGCTCGAGTCGATCAAGGCGACGGGGCTGCCCGCTGTGCTCACGCTCGCGATCCACCAGGAGCCGGTGACCCGCGAAGGCTGGACGCCCGAGGACGCGTGCAAGCGGCTCGAGGATGCAGGCGCGGATGTCGTAGGCCTGAACTGCATCCGCGGACCGAAGACGATGCTGCCCATGATCCGCGCGGTGCGCGAAAGCGTCGAAGGGTACGTCGCCGCCCTCCCGGTGCCCTACCGCACCCACGACGAGCAGCCCACCTTCCAGTCCCTGCGTGACTCCGATTACGACGAGCTTCCGGACGGCCGGCCGTTTCCGACGGCGCTCGACCCCTTCACCTGCAACCGGTACGAGCTCGCCGACTTCGCCCGCGAGGCCCAGGCGATCGGCGTCAACTACTTCGGCGTCTGCTGCGGCGCGGCCCCACACCACATCCGCAGCGTCGCGGAGGCCCTCGGGCGAACGCCGGCGGCGAGCCACTACTCGGCGGACATGTCGAAGCATGCCTTCCTCGGCACGGACGACCGGCTGAAGTCCGAGAACCAGGAGTACGCGGACAAGCTTTAGGAATCTCTGGCGGACGCGCCGTACTTCGAGCCGCTGGTGCTCAGCGTTTCTTGCCGGGGTTGAGCAGCGACTTCGGATCGAACGCGATCTTGATCCGATCGTGGAGCGCGAGGGCCGCCGGCGCCCACTGCCGCTCGAGCCCGCCGACCTTGACGAGGCCGAGGCCGTGCTCCCCGGAGATACTGCCGCCGAGGCGGATCGCCAAGTCGAAGAGCTCCTCGGCCGCGGCTTCAGCCCGGTGGTGCTCGCCCTCGTCCGAGGGGTCGATCAGGAACGTGGAGTGAAGGTTGCCGTCGCCGGCGTGGCCCCGCTGCAGGCGGCGAGGTCGTGGCGCGCGCCGATCGCGAGCGTCTCCTCGATCGCCTCCGCGAGCCGGTCGAAGGGGACGACGAGGTCCTCGCCATCACCCGAGTCGGATCGGTCAGAATCCCGTGCACCATGGCAATCGGGACGCTGCGCTGCTTCGTGATCGACGTAGAGGACATCGAGGTCGGCGTGGCGTTCTGGTCCGAGGTGACCGGGATTCCACTGATCTCGTCCGTCTGGCCGGACCGCTTCGCCTATCTCGGATACCAGGACGAGAAAACCTGGAAGCATGAGATCATCCTCCATCGCGTGCCGACGGCGAAGACGTCCGACTCCGGCACGGGCGACGTGGCGCGGCGGCTCGATCCGGCGGCGAACCGCGCGCACATCGACATCACCGTCGAGGATGTCGACGTCGCGATCGCGCAGATCGAAGCGATCGGCGGTCGGCTGAAGTACC
>DATLXM010000041.1:0-16028 GCA_035575835.1 Gaiellaceae bacterium | reverse complement strand
GAGCGCGCGGACGAGGCGCTCTACCGCGCCAAGGGCGCCGGCAAGGGCACTGTCGTGGCCGTCGGCGCCCTGGCGACGGACGACGGCCCCTGGCCGCGTTCCGCCCCGGGCACCGCTTCGAGCTAGCCGGCTTCTTCGAGCACAGGTCCGGCCGCAGCTGAGAGCAACGGCAATGCGGGCGCCGTCTACGTGATGACGAACGAGCCGAGCGGCAACCGGATCCTCGTCTACGACCGCGCCACCGACGGCACTCTCGGAGCACCGGTTTCGGTTCCGACGGGAGGGCGCGGGAGCGGCAACTTCGAGATGTCCGGTAACGGGCTGATCCTCACCGGGCCCGGACGCGAGGCCTCGCCGAACAATTTCAACGGCGGCCACCGGTTTCTGATCGCCACCAACACGTCGAGCGGCGACGTCTCGGTCTTCCGCCTAGGACCGCACGGACTCGCGCTCACCGACGTGGAGAGCTCAGGCGAACCTTCCCGACGAGCGTGACTTACCACTCGGGAGTGCTGTACGTGATGAACGCGGGCGGAACGAGCTGCATGGGTGGTGTGCCGAACATCACGGGCTTCCGCCTCGACGCCCGAGGCGAGCTGACCCCGATCCCGGGCTCGGCCAGGACGATCAGCAACGGGACGCTCTCCGGCTGCGCCCAGGTCTCCTTCAACCCGAAGGGAGACACGCTCGTCGTCACCGAGCGCGGTTCGGACGCCATCTCGACCTACACGGTCGATCGCGACGGGATTGCCACCGGGCCAATCCAGAACCAGACAACGGGCAACGGTCCCTTCGCGTTCACGTTCACCCAGACGGGCAAGCTGCTCACGTCCGAGAACTTCCAGGGCCTCGCCGGACAGGGCGGAGCGGCGGCGTATGACATCGTCGACGGCTTGCTTGTCCCGATCGGACCGACGGCGCGGAACTTCCGTTCCGACACCTGCTGGATCGTGATCACAGACAACCAGCGCTACGCCTACACCACGAACGCCCAGAGCGGCGACATCTCGAGCTACACCGTCGATCCCGACGGGACGCTCACGCTCCTCCAGTCCGTGGCCGCGACGATCGGTCTCGTCGCATCGGACCAGGCGTTCTCGCAGAACAGCCGTTACCTCTACGCGCGCAGCTTCGTCAATGGAACGGTGAGCTCGTTCGAGGTGCAGACCGACGGCAGCCTCCGCCCGATCGAAACGATCACCGGGATCCCGCCCGGGGCGATCGGGATCTCGGCGCGGTAGTCGAGGAGGCGGTTCGGGCCGGGCCGGGGCGAATCGCTCCGGCCCGCCCGCCTCGCCCGTCAGTCACGCCGGGTCTAGGAACGGGAGAAAGCTCCTCAGCTCGACGGCGCCGACCGCGGGCAGGCGGTCGCGAATGCAGCGAAGCTGATCGAGGGCGGAATGCTGCCGCCGCCACGTCCAGTCGTGGTAGGCATCCACCAGCGCGGATGCGCGGAGCGCCCGGACGATCGCGGGCCGCGCCTGCTCGAAGGGGAGCGCCGCGAGCGGAGTCACGTCGTCGAGCGCGCGAACCCTGAGCACGCCGTCCAAGGTGCGGACACTCGCCTGCCGGCCGGTCGCCAAGCCAAAGACTTGCTCGGGCGCCTGGGTCGCGAGCACGACTCCCTTTCCGCTCGGGAGCCAGGAGGGAGCGGGCTCGACCTCGACCGCCCGCGCCTCGACGGCGCCGTAGGCAGCGAGGAACTCGGCCACCTGTGCCGCGGCCGGAGCCCGAACGGTGAGCCGATCCTGGATCGCCCGGCGGCGTAGCTCGTCGCCGATCACTCCCCTCGAGACGGCGAGGGTTGCTCGACCCCGCGCGAGGGCGGCCAGATACGGCGCCCGGCTGCCGTCGAAGCGGCGAAGGACGATCGCGCGCTCTGCCGCCAGCACCTGCGCAGTGCCGAGCGGCTCCGCCCGCTGCTCGACGAGGCGTGCGTAGAGGCCGGAGAGGGCGAGCTCGGGGTCGCGCGTGACCGCGGCCAGCGCCCCGATCTCGTTCGTCGTGATCGAACGCTCGTCGAGAGTGCAGCGGACCCCGGCGGGCAGGTCGATCTGCCCGGCCCGGAGGTCGTCGTCGAAGCGGTACTGCACCGGCGCGTCGCAGAGCGCGGGGTTCCGCGTCCAGAGCCAGACGCACGCGGCGCCCGCCTTGTCGGGATCCTTGCCCGCCTCGTTGAACACCCCCCAGCCCCACGAGAAGACATAGCTCGTCCCGAGCTCGCGTGAGACCTGGCGTGCGGCCAGAGCCTGGAGCTTCGCGACCTCGAACCACGCGGACGCGGGCTCGAGCCCCTCCCGGCCGCCGGTGCCACGGCCCGTCTGGAAGGCGAGCATGAAGCCGACCTTCGCCGCCGGGATGTTCATCGCGAAGAGCTTCGACGCAGCCGTCCGCATCGACGTACGCATCCGGCGACTGCCGAGCTCGGGGCCGGCCCTGTGGACGGTCGGAGCGGCGAAGTACTTCTCGAGCACGATGTCGGCGACGCCTGCGAGTTCGCGCCACCACGGGGCCGCATCGACTCCGGTGTACGGGTCGCTCGAGACGAGCATGATCGGCTTCGCGCCTCGTGCCGCGAGGAGATTCGCCCAGCGGAGGATGTTCGCGCGGTACTGCGCGGTCGTCGGCGTCCAAGGGGTCGGGGTCGAGGCACCGAAGAGCTCGTTCATCACGATCCACGGGGTCTCGCAGCCGAGCGTCTTGACCGCGAAGTCGAAGAGCGCGTTCGCGCGCTGAGGCAGGATCGCCGGATCCGCGGGCACGGAGGGCGTGCCGACGCGCCGGTTCAGATGCATGTCCCAGTAGATCGTGGTCGTGCCTCGCGCCCGCATCCGGGCCGGGTAGCCCTCGCCAGAGCCGGCGACGATCACGCCCGCCTGCGCGAAGACGTCCTCGAACTCCGGGGCTCCATAGTCGATCCAGAGCGGCTTTTGGCCAGGGACGACGCAGGGTGCGGCGGACGCTGGCGCAGGCGCGACGGGGAGAGCCGCAGCGATGGCGAGCGCGAGCAGGATGATCTTCTTCATGCGAGGTTCGTTGTAGCAGCGGAACGAGACGGGGCGGCCATGGCCGCCCCGTCTCCGTTCTCGTCGCGTCGGAGAGCGCTAGCTCGTGCTCTCGTCGAGCGGACTGTCGATCTCCGGGGTCTCGGTCGCCTCGGTCGCTTCCTTCGGCAACCCGTCGCCGTTGGCGTCGGGTGCGCCGCCGAACGAGAGGCCGAGCGCCTCCAGGTCGATCCCGTCGCCGTCGCCGGAGCCGATCTCCTCGAGCGCCGCCAGCAGCTCGGCCTCCGTGTTCGGCCGCGCGTAGAGGTGCGCGGGAACCGAATCGGACGGGCCGATCTCGATCTGGCGGTAGCGCTTGAGCCCGGTCGCAGCCGGGATCAGCTTGCCGATGATCACGTTCTCCTTGAGGCCGAGCAGGTGGTCGACCTTGCCCTCGATCGCGGCGTCGGTCAGCACCTTCGTCGTCTCCTGGAAGGACGCTGCGGAGAGGAAGGACTCGGTCGCGAGCGAGGCCTTCGTGATCCCGAGGATCAGCGGCTCGAACGTGGCCTGCTCCTTCTTCGCCTTCTTGACCTTGGCGTTCTCGCGATCGAACACGAGCTTGTCGACCATCTGGCCGGGCAGGAGCTCGGCGTCGCCGGCGTTCTCGACGCGCACCTTCTTCAGCATCTGCCGGACGATCAGCTCGATGTGCTTGTCGTGGATGTCCACGCCCTGCGACTTGTAGACCTTCTGCACCTCGCCGACGAGGTACAGCTCGGTCTCGGTCGAGCCCTTGCCGGCCTTCGTCCGGAGCTCGAGGAGCTCGGACGGGGAGCGTGAGCCCTCGTTGAAGGCGTCACCGGGCTCGACGATCTCGCCCTTCGTGACGAGGAGCCGGGCGCGGCGGGGGAGCTGGTACTCCTTCGCCGGGATCGGCTCGCCGGCCTCGTCGAGCTTGTCGGGGACGACCGTGACCTTCGGGCCGCGGTCGGAGTCCTCGATCTCGATCCGGCCGCCGATCTCCGCGAGCGTGGCGGCACCCTTCGGGTTCCGCGCCTCGAAGATCTCGACGACACGCGGGAGGCCGTGCGTGATGTCCGCGCCGGCGACTCCGCCGGTGTGGAACGTCCGCATCGTCAGCTGGGTACCGGGCTCGCCGATCGACTGGGCGGCGATGATCCCGACCGCGTCGCCGATCTCCGTGCCGAAGCCCGTGGCGAGGAAGGTGCCGTAGCAGGCCTGGCACACACCCGTCTCCGCGCGGCACTTGAGCACCGAGCGAACCGGCAGCATGCCGCCCTCGGCGTGCTCCTCGAGCCCGAGCACGATCTCGCGGAGCCGCGGCATCGTCAGGTCCTCGCCCTTCGAGGCGAGGAGCGTCTTGCCTGGCTTGCCGTCCTTCAGGGGCTTGTAGACGTCCGCAGCCATGATCCGGCCGACGACGCTCTTGTTCAGGCCGTCGGGACCCGAGATCGGGAGCTCGATGTGATCCTCGGCGCCGCAGTCGGCCTCACGGACGATCACGTCCTGCGAGACGTCGACGAGACGCCGCGTCAGGTACCCCGAGTCGGCCGTGCGGAGCGCCGTGTCGGCGAGGCCCTTCCGGGCACCGTGGGTCGAGATGAAGTACTCGAGGACCGACAGGCCTTCCATGAAGTTGGCCTTGATCGGGCGCTCGATGATCTCGCCCTTCGGATTGGCCATCAGACCGCGCATACCGGCGAGCTGGCGGATCTGCTTGAAGGATCCACGCGCTCCGGAGTTGGCCATCATGTAGATCGAGTTGAGCTCGTTCAGGTTCTCCTGCATCGCGTCGGCGACCGTATCCGTCGCCTCGGTCCAGATCCCGACGATCGCCTCGTGCCGCTCGTCCTCGGTGATCAGGCCGCGCGAGTACTCGAGCTCCTTCGCCTTCACCCGGGCCTCGTAGGCGACGAGGATCTCTTCCTTGTTCGGCGGGATCACGATGTCGTTCTTCGAGACCGTGATTCCGGCCTTCGTGGCGAAGGAGAACGCGAGGGTCTTGATCGTGTCGAGCACCGTCGCGATCGCGTGCGCCCCGTAGCGGTCGACGAGCTCCGCGATGAAGAGGTCGATCTCGCGCTTGGAGAGCGTGCGGTTGATGAACGTGTGCGTGCCGGCCTCGCCGATCAGGACGGCCTCCTGGAGCGACCGCTCGATCTCCGTGTTGAAGATCACGCGGCCGGGCGTCGTGAGGATCAGCTCGCCGTGCCAGCGGAACTCGATCGGCGCCTGGAGCTCGACCTGCTTCGACTCGACCGCGAACTCGACCTCGACCTCGGAGCCGTAGCGCCGCGGACGCGGATCGAGCGATCCGAGCTCGGTCGCGGGCAGGTCGAGCGCCGAGTAGGTGAGGTAGTAGACGCCGAGGACCATGTCCTGGGTCGGCGTCGTCAGCGGCCGGCCGTGTGCCGGCGAGAGGATGTTGTTCGACGAGAGCATCAGGATTCGCGCCTCGGCCTGGGCCTCTGCGGAGAGCGGCAAGTGGACTGCCATCTGGTCGCCGTCGAAGTCCGCGTTGAACGCGTGACAGACGAGCGGGTGGACCTGGATCGCCTTGCCCTCGACGAGCACGGGCTCGAACGCCTGGATCCCGAGGCGGTGGAGCGTCGGCGCGCGGTTCAGCAGAACCGGGTGCTCGGCGATCACCTCTTCGAGAACGTCCCAGACCTCGGGCGTCATCGACTCGACGTACTTCTTCGCCGCCTTGATGTTCTGGACGGCCTTCCGCTCGACGAGCCGGCTCATGATGAACGGCTTGAAGAGCTCGAGGGCCATCAGCTTCGGGAGGCCGCACTGGTGCAGCTTCAGGTACGGGCCCGAGACGATCACCGAGCGGCCGGAGTAGTCGACGCGCTTGCCGAGGAGGTTCTGGCGGAAGCGCCCCTGCTTGCCCTTGAGCATGTCGGAGAGCGACTTCAGCGGCCGGTTGCCCGGGCCGGTGACCGCGCGGCCGCGGCGGCCGTTGTCGAACAGGGCGTCGACGGCCTCCTGCAGCATCCGCTTCTCGTTGTTGACGATGATCTCGGGAGCGCCGAGGTCGAGCAGGCGCTTGAGCCGGTTGTTCCGGTTGATCACGCGCCGGTAGAGGTCGTTCAGGTCGGAGGTGGCGAAGCGGCCACCGTCGAGCTGAACCATCGGCCGCAGCTCCGGCGGGATCACCGGGACGGCTTCGAGGATCATCCACTCCGGCTTGTTCTCGGAGGTGATGAACGCGGTCACGACCTTCAGACGCTTGATCGCGCGCTGCTGCTTCTGCCCCTTGGACGTCTTGATCGTCTCGCGGAGCACGAGCGACTCGTTCTTCAGGTCGAGATCGCGAAGGAGGTCGCGGATCGACTCCGCTCCCATGCCGCCGCGGAAGTAGACGCCGAAGCCGTACGGGGAGCCGAAGCGGTCCTTGAGCTCGCGGAAGAGCTGCTCGTCGTTCTCGACGTACTTGACGTCGAGCTCGCGGAAGCGCTTCCAGACCTCCTCGAGGCGGCGGACGGAGTCGACCGAGGCCTCGCGCGCGTCTTCGCGGCGGGACTCGATGTCGGCGTACATCTCGCGCACCTTCAGCGCCCACTGGGCGACGATGTCGAGATCGTCCTTCTTCGCACCCTCGACGAGCGAGAGGTCGTAGGCGAGCTCGCGCACGTCGGCGGGATCGCCGGCCGGATCGGCCTTCCCGAGCACGTCGGCGAGCAGGCCGTTGCCGACCGCGCGCGCCTTCTCGAGGTTCTTCAGGTCGACGCCACTGACGAGCGCGGCATCGTCGCCCTCGAGCTCGGTGCCGGACAGGAGCGCGTCCTGCACCTTGTTCACGTGCTTGGTGAGGGCGCCCTTCTTCGAGCCGGATGCCACTTCGAGCTCGGCGCGGAGCGGAGCGAGCGCCTCGACGATCTGCTGCGAGGCGGTCGCGACCTGCTCGTACTCGCGCGGTGCCAGCTTGCGGTCCTCGCGCGTCGCGGTCGCCCGGACGAGCTCGCGCAGCTTCTTCGGATCCTCGGTCGAGATCTTGCCCGAGAGGTCGGGGAAGATCTTGCCGGCGAGCGTACGTGCCTCCTCGAGCGGGGGCAGCACCTGCTCCTCGGCCCAGTTCCCGAGCCCGCGGGCCCAGAAGTCGTCGTCCTCGTCGAAGTCCTTGTCCTTGCCCTTCGCGAAGTAGTCGCGGCGGCGCTGGAGCCGGCCCTCGAGCGCGGCGAGCGCCTCGTCGCGGTCGACGTAGATCTGCTCGGACTCGATCTTGACCTTGTCCTCGAGGTCGGCGAGATCCTTCGCGCGGGCCTCGACGTCGACGGCCGTCACGATCGAGGCGGCGAAGTACAGCACCTTCTCGAGCTCGCGCGGGGCGATGTCGAGGAGGTAGCCGATCCGGCTCGGGACGCCCTTGAAGAACCAGATGTGACTGACCGGGGCGGCGAGGTCGATGTGACCCATCCGCTCGCGGCGCACCTTCTGGCGGGTCACCTCGACGCCGCAGCGCTCGCAGATGATTCCCTTGTAGCGGACGCGCTTGTACTTGCCGCAGTAGCACTCCCAGTCCTTGGTCGGACCGAAGATGCGCTCGCAGAACAGGCCGTCGCGCTCCGGCTTCAGCGTCCGGTAGTTGATGGTCTCCGGCTTGGTGACCTCGCCCGAGGACCAGTCCCGGATCTGCTTGCTGGAGGCAAGCCCGATTCGAATCGCGTCGAAATCGTTGATGTCGATCAAGTGATCAGCGCCTCTTTCTCTACTTCGCTAGTTCAGTTCTGGGAATGGGGTGAGATCAGTCGTCCAGCTCGAGGTCGGCGACCTCTTCGGCGACCGGGCCGACCTGGGCCTGCGCCTCTTCCTCGGACTCCTCGGCCGGCGTCAGGACGACGTCCGCGAGATCGTCGAGATCCTCGTCGGCCGCGAGCACGAGCTCGCCGTCCTGATCCTGCCGGTCGGCGCCCTCCTCGACCTCTTCGGCCGTGGGCTGGCGCGCCGCCGCGCGGAGCGAGCCGGGCGAGAGGTCGATTCCGAGCTCTTCCGCGGCGCGGAGCAGCTCGTCGTCCTCCTCCCGCACCTCGACCTCGCGACCTTCGTCCGAGAGGACGTGGACGTCGAGTGCGAGCGACTGCATCTCCTTCAGGAGCACCTTGAACGACTCGGGGATCGACGGCTCGGCGATGTTCTCGCCCTTGACGATCGCCTCGTACGCCTTGACCCGCCCGATCGTGTCGTCGGACTTGATCGTCAGCATCTCCTGGAGCGTGTACGCGGCGCCGTAGGCCTCGAGCGCCCACACCTCCATCTCGCCGAAGCGCTGGCCGCCGAACTGCGCCTTGCCGCCCAGCGGCTGCTGGGTGACGAGCGAGTACGGGCCCGTCGAGCGAGCGTGGATCTTGTCGTCCACGAGGTGGAGCAGCTTGAGGATGTACATGTAGCCGACGGTGACCTTCTGCTCGAAGGGCTCGCCCGTCTTGCCGTTGAAGAGCCGGATCTTCCCCGACGCCCTGCTGCCCTCGGCGCGCGAGGTGTCGACGTTGATCTTGATCGGCGAGTCCGGGTTCTGCTTCGTCCATTCGATCAGCCCGTTGTCCACGTCCGTGACCGAGGCGCCGTCGAAGACGGGCGTCGCGACCGGGCGCGGGTTGGGAGCGTTGATCGGGGCCTTCGGGTTGACGCCGCCGTCGCCGTCCTGCGCGAAGACGCCGTGAGCAGCGGCCCAGCCGAGATGGGTCTCGAGGATCTGGCCGATGTTCATCCGGCTCGGCACGCCGAGCGGGTTCAGGATCACGTCCACCGGGCGGCCATCCTCAAGGAACGGCATGTCCTCCTCGGGCACGATCTTCGAGATGACGCCCTTGTTCCCATGGCGGCCGGCGAGCTTGTCGCCCTCCGAGATCTTGCGCTTCTTCGCCACGTAGACGCGGACGAGCTGGTTGACGCCGGGTGAGAGGTCGTCGCCGTCCTCGCGGGAGAACGTCTTGAGGCCGATCACCTTGCCGCCCTCGCCGTGCGGGACCTTGAGCGAGGTGTCGCGGACTTCGCGGGCCTTCTCCTTGAAGATCGCGCGGATCAGCTTCTCCTCGGCGGTCAGCTCGGTCTCGCCCTTGGGCGTCACCTTGCCGACGAGCAGGTCACCGGAGCCGACCTCGGCCCCGATCCGGATCACGCCGCGGTCGTCGAGGTTCGCGAGCGACTCCTCCGAGCGGTTCGGTATGTCGCGCGTGACCTCCTCGTCGCCGAGCTTCGTCGAGCGGGCGTCGATCTCGTACTCGTGGATGTGAATCGAGCTGAGCACGTCGTCCTTGACGAGCCGCTCGCTGAGGACGATCGCGTCCTCGAAGTTGTAGCCCTCGAAGGTCATGAAGGCGACCATCAGGTTGGCGCCGAGCGCGAGCTCGCCGCCGTCCGTGGAGCTGCCGTCGGCGAGGACCTGATCCTTCTTCACCTTCTCGCCGATCGAGACCGCCGGCTTCTGGTGGATCAGGGTGCCCTGGTTCGAGCGCATGAACTTCGTCAGGTCGTACTCCTCGCGGGAGCCCTTGCCCTCGACGACGATCGTCTCCGCATCCAGGTCGATCACCGTGCCTTCCGTCCGCGAGAGGACGACGTCACCGGTGTCGACGGCTGCGCGGTACTCGAGCCCGGTGCCGACGAGCGGCGCCTGCGGGATCATCAGCGGCACTGCCTGCCGCTGCATGTTCGCGCCCATCAGGGCCCGGTTCGCGTCGTTGTGCTCGAGGAACGGGATCAGGGCCGTCGCGACCGAGACGATCTGGGCCGGGGCGACGTCCATGAACTCGACTTCCTTCGGCGTCGCCGTGACGGCCTCACCGAGGCTCGAGCGACAGAGGACGCTGTCGTTCAGGAACTTGCCGGCCCTGTCCACCGGCTCCGAGGCCTGGGCGATCGTGTACTGGGCCTCCTCGGCCGCATCGAGATAGATGATCTCGTCCGAGACCTTGCCGCCCTTGACGACCCGGTAGGGCGTCTGGATGAAGCCGAACTCGGAGACGGTCGCCATCGAGGCGAGCGAGCCGATCAGGCCGATGTTCGGGCCTTCCGGCGTCTCGATCGGGCACATCCGCCCGTAATGGGTCGGGTGGACGTCGCGGACCTCGATCGGCGCCCGCTCTCTCGTCAGGCCGCCGGCTCCGAGAGCAGACAGCCGCCGCCGGTGCGTGAGCCCGGCGAGCGAGTTCGTCTGGTCCATGAACTGCGAGAGCTGCGAGGAGCCGAAGAACTCCTTCAGCGCCGCGACCACGGGCCGGATGTTGATGATCGTCTGCGGCGTGATCGTGTCGACGTCCTCGGTCGTCATCCGCTCCCGGACGACGCGCTCCATCCGGTAGAGGCCGACGCGGAACGCCTCCTGGATCAGCTCGCCGGTCGTCCGGAGACGGCGGTTGCCGAAGTGCTCGTACTCGTCGAGCTCCGAGCGGATCGGGTCGCGGTTCAGGACGATCGAGTCGGCCGCGAAGTCCTTGGACTCGAGGTCGACGCCGAGCTTCATCGGCAGGTCGACGAGCTTGCGGACGAGGGCGACGATGTCCGTCGTCGTCAGCGTGCGCGTGTCGTCGGGGACGTCCACGCCGAGCCGCTGATTCAGCTTGTAGCGGCCGACCTTCGTCAGGTCGTAGCGCTTCGGGTCGAAGAAGAGCGCCTTGATCAGGTTGCGCGAGTTGTCGAGCGTGGGCGGCTCGCCCGGGCGCTGCTTCTTGAACACCTCGACGACCGCCTCTTCCTCGCGGGTGGTCGTGTCCTTGTCGAGCGTGTTCTGGATGAACGGGGAGTTGTCGAAGAGGGCGAGCAGGTCCTCGTTCGAGTCCAGCTTGAGCCCATCCGCGAACTCCTCACGGGCGAGCGCGCGCAGGAGGGTCGTGACCGGCAGCTTCCGCTTCCGGTCGATCCGCGCGTAGACGATCCCCTTCTTGTCGATCTCGAGCTCGAGCCACGAGCCGCGGCTCGGCATCAGGTTCGCGGTGAAGACCTGCTTCGTCGCGTCCTTCGGCTCCATCAGGTAGGCACCCGGGCTGCGGACGAGCTGCGTCACGATCACGCGCTCGGTGCCGTTGATGATGAACGTGCCGTGCTCGGTCATCATCGGGAAGTCGCCCATGAAGACCCGCTGCTCGCGGATCTCGCCGGTGTCCTTGTTGACGAAGCGGACCGTCATCGAGAGCGGGGCCTGGTAGGTCAGGTCCTTCTCGCGACACTCCTGGATCGAGAACTGCGGATCCCCGAACTCGAAATCCCCGAACTCGACCGCGAGCGTGCCGGTGTAGTCCTCGATCGGGGAGATGTCCGCGATCGTCTCGCGGAGACCTTCGTTCTTGAACCACTCGAACGAGGTCTTCTGGATGTCGATCAGGTTGGGGAGGTCGAGGACGTGCTTCAGACGTGAAAAGCTCTTACGCGCTCTGGGCGCGACAGCGGTACTGCTCAAGGTGGGTAACAGCCTCCCTTACGGCGTGCGGAAGTGGACGGTGCAGGAACGGAACGGCGAGACGTCGCGCAACCCTGGAGAGTAGCGGACGCACCCCTCCCCCCGCAAGCTCTGAGCGGTGGTCGGGGCCGAGTAGATCGAAGTGTAGCTGACGTCGATGGGAAAACGCCAGGGGCGCCCGAAGGCGCCCCTGGCGGTCGACCCCTCTTCCGAAACGGTTAGGAGCCCGTCGTGGTTGCGGTGGTCGTCGAGGTCGTCGTCGTCGAGCCGGTCGTGGTCTCGTCGTCGTCCTCGTCGTCTTCATCGTCCTTCGCGTCCGACTTCGCGCCCTTGACCCCGACCTTGCGAGCCAGGAGCGTGTTCGCCGCCGCGTCGTTCTTGCAGGCGGACGCCTGAACCGAGAGGCGATCCCCGGCGACGAGCGCTGCGAGCGTGCGCTTCTTGCCGTGAAAGCGCGTCTTCGCATCGACGAGGACGCTGACCTGCTTCCCGGCGAGAGCTCGGGCGTGGCGGTTTCCCTTCTTGACCGTCATCGCGAAGCCGCCTGCGCCGGCGGCGACGAACTCGCCGTGGAATTGAAGCTTGCGGGCGTTCTTGCAGGCCCGGGCCTTGTCGGAACCCTTGCCCTTGCCGGGCTCGCTCTCCCCGGTCGTCGTGCCCGTGGTCGTCGAGGCGACGGCACCCGGCTTGCCCTTCTCGGGCTTGCCTTTCCCGGGACCGCCCTTGTCCTGCGGCGAGGCCGCGACGGCAACGGAGACCATGAGCCCGGCTGTGAAGAGCGTCAGCAGAAGTGCCTTCATTTTCATTCGGTCTGGTGTCCCTTCTCGAAAAGTTCCCGTTCCACGCTTAGAGACGACCGGGGCTCCGAATACCTGCTCCCCCGTACGGGGGAAACGACGAGGGGCCGCACATGGCGGCCCCTCGTCTCGGACGGCGTTCGGCGCGAGCTACTTGAGCTCGACCGTGGCGCCTGCCTCTTCCAGCTGAGCCTTGACCGAATCGGCCTCGTCCTGGGTCACGCCCTCCTTGACAGCGCTGGGGGCGCCGTCGACGAGGTCCTTGGCCTCCTTGAGGCCGAGCCCGGTGACGGCGCGGACGACCTTGATCACCTGGATCTTCTTGTCGCCCGTCGCGGTCAGCATCACGTCGAAGGCAGTCTGCTCCTCCGCTGCGGCGCCGCCGCTGTCGCCGCCGCCGGCTGCGCCGGGTGCCGCGACCGCCATTGGAGCGGCGGCTGTGACGCCCCACTCCTCCTCGATCTTGTTCTTCAGCTCGACGAGCTCGAGGACGGTCATGCCGCCGAGCGTCTCGAGCACCTTTGCGGTATCCGTAGCCATCAGTTCTGCTCCTCCGTCTCGGTGGTCTGTTCGGTTGACTCTTCGTCGGTGCTCGCCTCGGCCACCGGCTCGTCCGCGGTCTCGGGGGCCGCTGCCTCGGGCTCCGCCGCTGCCTCAGGCTCTGCTGCCGCCTCAGGCTCGGGTGCCGCCTCAGGCTCGGGTGCCGCCTCGGGCTCGGGTGCCGCCTCGGCCCCGCTGGTGTCGCCCTGCTCCTGCAACTGCTCGATCCGGGCGTCGATCAGCCCGACGAGATCGCGGAGCGGTGCCGATACGAGCGCCACCACCATCGTCAGCGGCGACATGATCGTCGCGAGCAACTGCGCCCGGAGCACCTCGGCCGGGGGCAGCTTCGCCAGGCTCTCGACCTGTTCCGCTGTCATCGACGCGCCCTGGAGCACGCCCCCGCGGATCGCGAGGATCTTCGTCTCGCGGGCCGCGTCGCCGAGCGCCTTCGCGACCGCGACGGGGTCTCCGCCGGACTCGACGAACGCGATCGCGGACGGGCCCTGCAGCAGCGCGAGCAGCGCATCCGCACCTGCGGCCTCGGCCGCACGGCGGGTGAGCGTGTTCTTGACGACCGAGAAACGGGCGCCGTGCTCGATCAGCTTGGAGCGAAGGCCGTCGATCTCGGAGTTCGTGAGCCCGCGGTAGTCGGCGACGATCAGCGTCTCCGACGTCCGCAGCCGCTCCGTCAGCTCCGCGACGACTCCTTCCTTCTCACTCTTGTCCATTCACACACCTCCTTCGGAAAACGATCGAGCCCGCACGTCGGCGGGCTCGGAAGAGGTGCAAGTCATCCAAGCCGCCTCGACCGGGCCTACGCTCCCTCGCGGAAGCTGCCGGTTGTCTCTGGCGACGGGCTGTGGACGGAAAACCTAGGCCGGGACGGCCTCCTGCTGTTCCTCGAGGATCCCGCGGACACGCGCCGGGTCGACGCGCAGGCCGGGGCCCATCGTGGTGGTCAGCGTGATCTGGTGGATGTAGCGCCCCTTCGAGGCGGACGGCTTGGCCCGCACGATCTCTTCGATCAGAGCCGCGTAGTTCTCGAGCAGCTGCCGCTCGTCGAAGCTCTTCTTCCCGATCGAGACGTGCACGTTCGCGCCGCGATCGGTGCGGTACTCGAGCTTGCCGCCCTTCGAATCCTGGACGGCCTTCGCGATGTCGAAGGTGACAGTGCCGGTCTTCGGGTTCGGCATCAGGCCACGGGGGCCGAGCACGCGGCCGAGCCGGCCGACGTTGCCCATCTGGTCGGGCGTCGCGATCGCGACGTCGAAGTCGGTGAAGCCCTCCTCGACGCGCTTCGCGAGGTCGGCGGAGCCGACGACGTCAGCGCCCGCCTCCTCGGCCTCGCGAGCCTTGTCACCCTCCGCGAAGACGGCGACGCGCACCGACTTGCCGGTGCCGTTCGGGAGCATCAGCGTTCCGCGCAACTGCTGGTCGGCGTGCCGGACGTTCAGGCCCAGGCGGAAGTGCGCCTCGACCGTCTCGTCGAACTTGGCCGCAGGCAGGTCCTTGAGGATCTTGATCGCCTCGGCGGGCGCGTAGAGCGTCTCCCGGTCGATCCGGCCGCGGGACTCGACGTAGCGCTTGCCGTGCGCGCTCACTTGTCCACCTCGACGCCCATCGAGCGGGCGGTGCCGGCGATCACCAGCATCGCCTGGTCGACATCGCGCGCGTTCAGATCCTCGAGCTTGATCTCGGCGATCGTGCGCACCTGGGCGCGCGAGAGCTTGCCGACCTTCAGCCGGTTCGGCTCGGCGGAGCCCTTGTCGAGCCCGAGCGCCTCCTTGATCAGAACGGCCGCCGGCGGCGTCTTCGTGATGAACGAGAAGGAGCGGTCCTCGTAGACCGTGATCTCGACCGGGGTGATCCGGCCGTTCTCCTGCGCGGTCTGCGCGTTGAACGCCTTGCAGAACTCCATGATGTTGACCCCGTGCTGACCGAGCGCGGGGCCGACCGGCGGCGCCGGGTTGGCCTGCCCGCCGGGAATCTGGAGCTTGATCAGTGTGAGGACCTTCTTCGCCATGACTTCCTATCAGTCGATCTTCTTGGTCAATCTATTTTCTTGACTTGGTCGAAGCTGAGCTCGACCGGAACCTGACGCTCGAAGATATCGACGAGCACCTTGAGCTTCTGCTGATCCGCGTTCACGTCCACGATCTCGCCGTCGAAGTCGGAAAGCGGCCCGGAGGTTACCTTGACCGACTCGCCGAGGGTGAACAGCACCTGGGAGCGCGCCGCTGCGGCGCCCGCTGCGGACTGCGTGTGGAGGATCTTGTCGACCTCGGCCTGGGCGAGCGGCACGGGCTTTGCGCCGGCGCCGACGAACCCCGTGACGCCCGGTGTGTTCTTCACGACCGACCAGGCGTCGTCGTTCAGGTTCATGTTCACGAGCACGTAGCCCGGGAGCACGCGCTTGTCCGTCGTCACCTTCTGGCCGTCCTTGGTCTCGACGACCTGCTCGGTCGGCACGACCACGCGCCGGAACTGCGGCGCCTGGTTCATCGAGATGATCCGGTGCTCGAGATTGGCCTTGACCTTGTTCTCGTGCCCGGAATAGGTGTTGATCACATACCAGTGGAACATTGCTCTCACGTTCTCCCTATTGGCCGAGCAGGATGGTGCGGACGAAGGGCTTGAGCGCCTGGTCGGCGCCGTAGAGGAAGACGCCGACGATCACGCAGGCGATGATCACGACGATCGTTCCCTGGATCACCTGGGCGCGGCTCGGCCATTCGACCTTGCGCAGCTCGGCAATCGCTTCCTTGACGAACTTGCCCCGCTCGCGCGGCTCGCGTCGGCCCGTCTGGGCCGAGGGGGCCTGCATCCCCGGGCGCTGCTGCGCCTGACGGACACGCGCGCGCTGGGCGGCCGGCTTCTGCGCGACCGTCTTCGACTCCTCGCCTCTCGCCGCGCGCTTCTGGGCGCGGCGCTTGCCACGGGTCTCGCGCGCCATCAGTGCCCCGTCCGGTGTTGTCGCCGTGCGCCTGCCGAGCGAAAAGCAAGCAATGTAAGGACGCAGGGAGCGTTCATAGCTGAAGCTATGGACGCGACTGAGGACGCGGCCGCGCGCCGCTTTGCAGCCGGCAGGCGCGCGGATGACAACGCCTGACGGGGCACCTAGCGCGTCTCCCGGTGCAGGGTGTGACCGCTGCACCAGCGGCAGTACTTCTTGAACTCGACGCGGTCCGGCGTGTTCCGCTTGGACTTGTTCGTCTGATAGTTCCGACGCTTGCACTCGGTGCAGGCGAGCGTGATTGCGACTCTGACTCCGGCTGCCAT
>DATLXM010000040.1:0-17000 GCA_035575835.1 Gaiellaceae bacterium | reverse complement strand
CCACGCATACACCCACGACCCTCCGTCAGCAAGTTCCCCTGACCGAATGTGAATGAAGGAGAACTCCGGCTCATCCACTGGCGGGGACATCGCGAACCATTATCGCTCGCTACGCCCTGTCGATCGCTCTGCGCTGTCCAGGCGGGACGAGCCCACCCTGGGCCAGTGTTTTGGAAAACACCCTGAGAATTCGGACCGCGCTGATCGCGCAACCGCGTCTCTGGGAAGATTTGCGTATGAGTACGCACTGGTGGTTTGACGAGCTGGCCCACGCTGGGTCGGAGCATCTCGATGAGACGTACGTCGCGGCCTACGACACGAAGTCACCCACGCTTTGGACGGACGAGATCGCACAGCTGCCCCGTCTCGGGATCGGAGCGGGAAGCACCATCATCGACATCGGAGCCGGAACCGGGGCCTTCGCCGTCGCCGCGCGGCCACACGTTGCTCGCGTCGTCGCGGTCGACGTGTCGCCGACGATGGTCGCGCTGATGCGCGACCGCGGCGTCGAGGCAGTCGAAGGCGGCTTCTTGACTTACGAGCACGAAGGAGAACCCGCCGATCTCGTTCTGAGTCGAAACGCGCTTCATCACCTGCCCGATTTCTGGAAGGCGCTGGCGCTCACTCGCGTAGGGAGGTTGCTGCGTCCCGGCGGCGTCTTCATCCTCGAAGACATCGTCTACTCCTTCGATCCGAAGGACGCTGGGCGTATGATCGAATCGTGGCTTCAAGCCGCGCCGACTGATCCGGCTCGCGGCTGGACGGCGGAGCAGCTGGCCGAGCACGTCCGCACGGAACACTCGACGTTCTCGTGGCTGCTCGAACCGATGTTCGACCGCGCCGGCTTCGCGATAGAAAACCGCCGGTACAGCGACAACGGCATCTACGCCGCGTATACGTGCCGGCTTCGATCTGACTGACGCTGGCGGAAATAAGGTCCGGGAGCAGCGCCATGGGCTGCGCGAGTGTGCGCCAGTGACTCCTGATGGGTCGCTCTCGGTGGCGTGACGTAGGAAAACGGGTCGCTAAGCTCGCGGGGTGACACAGAGGGCCTACCGCGGTCGCCAGCCGAGCGCCCCGATGGATTCACAGACCTTGCTGGCCGTCATCGGCTTGGTAGAGGCCGACGGAATCGATGTCTGGCTCGACGGCGGCTGGGGTGTCGACGCGCTGCTTGGGCGGCAAACACGTGAACACGACGACCTCGATCTCGTGGCCGAGCTTGACTACGCGAGCCGGATCATCGAGCTGCTCTCCGATCTCGGATATTCCGTGGTTGCAGGGGGTCCTCCGAAGAGCTTCGTGGTTGTCGATCGCGACGGTCGCCAGGTCGATGTCCATCCAGTGACGTTCGACGCCGAGGGCGGAGGCCTCTATCAGATGGATGACGGCAACGAATGGGTTTATCCGAGCGAAGGGTTCGAAGGACGTGGGAGCGTGGACGGGAGGCCGGTGCGCTGCCTCAGCCCCGAGGTTCAGGTACTGGTCCACGCGGGCTATGAACTGACTCAGAAGGACTATCGCGAGCTGTATCTCCTACGTGAGCGGTTCGGAGTTGAGCCACCTTCAGCGCTGCTCGGAAACGTGCTCGCCGCTGCCCAAGGGGACGAGACGTAAAGGAGTCTCGAATGATCGAGTGTTCGTGCTGACGCCTGGTACGGGTGGACGGTCGGCGGGTGTGGCCGGGGGCGCGGCTGGCGCGGGGTGCCGCCCGGAGGGTGGCCCCCCGCGCGGCCGGGTCGCGGGGCTTCGCGCGGGTGCTCTTCCTTTACTTGAATATGCAACGAAACTCGTGGGGACTGTTTGGGTCACGCGGCGGTCTGCCGGGGGCGGGTGTACGGTGCGACGTGCTGAATCTCAGAGGCGGTCGATACCGCTAGCTAGGTAGATCGCGCGACCGCACCTAGGGATCCGCGCGTCGTCCGCTCAGCCACCGTGCTCCGCCCGCTTCTTGCTCTGCGCCCTTAGCTCATCGAGTTTCCGGCGAAGCGGCTCCGGCACCTCGGTCTCTGAGGACACGGGTTCGTCCCGTATGGGCCTTCACGGAGTTCTCCACACGCGAAGGCGGCGCCGCGTAGAAGATGGAGACACGATGAGCAAGCCCAAGCGGACGGACACGCAGTCGCCTGCTCCGAACGTCGCCGACCGCCACGATGTGATCCGCGTGCACGGGGCGCGCGCGAACAACCTCAGGGATCTCAGCGTCGAGCTTCCGAAGCGCCGGTTGACTGTGTTCACCGGCGTCTCCGGCTCCGGCAAGAGCTCGCTGGTCTTCGGCACGATCGCGGCGGAGTCGCAGCGGCTGATCAACGAGACCTACAGCGCCTTCGTGCAGGGCTTCATGCCGACACTTGCGCGCCCCGAGGTCGACGTGCTCGAAGGGCTGACCACGGCGATCCTCGTCGACCAGGAACGGATGGGCTCCAACCCTCGCTCCACGGTCGGCACCGCCACCGATGCAAACGCGATGCTGCGCATCCTCTTCAGCAGGCTCGGGAAGCCGCACATCGGCTCGGCGACGGCGTACTCCTTCAACGTTCCGACGCGGACGGCGAGCGGGGTCATGAGCACCGAGAAGGCCGGCCGGGTCGAGAAGAACGTGGTGCGCAACGTGGTCTATCAGGGCGGCATGTGCCCGCGCTGCGAGGGGATGGGCTCGGTCTCCGACTTCGACCTTTCCGCGCTCTACGACGACAGCAAGTCGCTGAGCGAGGGCGCGCTGACGATCCCGGGCTACAGCATGGACGGCTGGTATGGCCGTATCTTCAGCGGCGCGGGCTTCGACATGGACAAGCCGATCGGCAAGTACACGAAGAAAGACCTCGACAAGCTTCTTTACGGGGAGCCGACGAAAATCAAGGTCGAGGGGATCAACCTCACCTACGAGGGCGTGATTCCCAAGATCCAGAAGTCGATGCTCTCCAAGGACGTCGATGCGCTGCAGCCGCACATCCGCGTATTCGTCGAGCGGGCGATCACGTTCACGACCTGTCCCGACTGCGACGGCACCCGGCTCAGCAAGGAGGCCCGCTCGTCGAAGATCGAAGGGAAGAACATCGCCGACGTCTGCGCGATGCAGATCAGCGACCTCGCCGACTGGATCAGAGCGCTCGACGAGCCGTCCGTGGTCCCGCTGCTCGCCGGGCTCCAGCACCTGCTCGACTCGTTCGCCGAGATCGGGCTCGGCTATCTCTCGCTCGACCGGCCGTCGGGCACGCTGTCGGGCGGCGAGGCGCAGCGGACCAAGATGATCCGCCACCTCGGCTCGGCGCTCACCGACGTCACCTACGTCTTCGACGAGCCCACGATCGGCCTGCACCCGCACGACATCCAGCGGATGAACGACCTGTTGCTGCAGCTGCGCGACAAGGGCAACACCGTCCTTGTCGTGGAGCACAAGCCGGAGACGATCGCGATCGCCGATCACGTCGTCGACCTCGGCCCGCGCGCCGGCACCGAGGGCGGCGAAGTGGTCTTCGAGGGGACCGTCGACGGGCTGCGAACGAGCGACACGCTGACCGGCCGGCACCTCGACGACCGAGCCTCCCTGAAGCCGTCCGTGCGGTCGCCGTCGGGGGTGCTGGAGGTGCGCGGCGCCCGCACCCACAACCTGCAGGACGTCGACGTCGACATCCCGCTCGGCGTGCTGGTGGTGGTGACCGGCGTGGCCGGCTCGGGAAAGAGCTCTCTGCTCCACGGCTCCGTGTCGGGGCGAGACGGAGTGGTATCGGTCGACCAGACCCCGATCCGCGGCTCGCGACGGAGCAACCCGGCGACGTACACCGGCTGCCTCGAGCCGATTCGCAAGGCGTTCGCGAAGGCGAACGGTGTGAAGCCGGCCCTGTTCAGCTCCAACTCCGAGGGTGCCTGCCCCGCCTGCAACGGCGCCGGCCTCATCTACACCGACCTGGGCGTGATGGCCACCGTCGAGTCCACCTGTGAGGAGTGCGAGGGGAAGCGGTTCCAGGCGTCAGTGCTCGAGTACACGCTGGGCGGCAGGAACATCGCCGACGTGCTCGCGATGTCGGTGACCGAGGCCGAGGAGTTCTTCGGCGACGGCGAGGCGTCCACGCCGGCCACCCACAAGATCCTCGACCGCCTCGCCGACGTCGGGCTCGGCTACCTCAGCCTCGGCCAGCCGCTCACGACGCTTTCCGGCGGCGAGCGGCAGCGGCTCAAGCTGGCGACCAGAATGGCCGACAAGGGCGACGTCTACGTCCTCGACGAGCCGACCTCGGGCCTCCACCTGGCCGACGTCGAGAACCTGCTCGGCCTGCTCGACCGGCTCGTCGACTCCGGGAACTCGGTGATCGTCATCGCGCACCACCAGGCGGTCATGGCGCACGCCGACTGGATCATCGACCTCGGCCCCGGCGCCGGCCACGAGGGCGGCCGGATCGTCTTCGAGGGCACACCCGCCGACCTCGTCGCCGCCAGCTCCACCCTCACCGGCGAGCACCTCGCGGCGTACGTCGCCACCTGACCGAGTCGGGTGGCGACGCTACACCGTGCTCCACCGCCCGTCGAGCGGCGGCTGGACGGTCGGTCTCCATGTTTTGGCGCTGCCTGAAGGCGGGAGGCCTCTCTCATGCTGGACGTTCAGCGCACGCTCGCGACGACCGACGAGGTCCTTCAGGCGCTGCGCTCGTACGACGCACGCGACCATGCGATCGAGGAGCTCGAGCGGAACATCGTCCGGCAGCGCTCGGAGCTGATCGCGGCGATCCACGAGGTCGGCGCCCGGGAGGCGCAGGCCTCGAACCCGGAGGTCTAGGGCGAGACCGCTGCGTCGGCCGCGAGCACGACGACGCGGCTCGGGCTCAGGATCAGCACGTCGCCGCTCCGGTTCCTGCAGGTGACCTCTGCCGACCCGGCGGTACAGGAGATCGCGCCCCGGCGCCACGTCTTTCCGGCCCGAAGGCGCGGAGTCGATGCGCTCGGGAGGATGCGCATCCCTGTGCTCACCGGGGTGCCCGCCGCGCGAATCGCCATCGACCCGGATCGCGTGCCGGAGCAGACGACCAGGTTCGAGGAAGCGAGCTTGCAGACGACGCCGGTGCCCACCCGGAACGAGCTCGCCATGGGAGCCGTATCGGCCGTCGCCGGGAAGGCGAATGCGAGCAGCACGAGCAGGAAGAGCCGCAACATCTGAGTTACAAACGAGGTTGCCACTGTTTCAGGTGCGGTCGAGCGACGCCGCCGAAGCTCAGTGGTAGAAGCGCGCCAGCCACTCGGCGACGCACGCGGGCTTCTCCTCGTGCTCGCGCTCGACCGTGACGGCCACGATCGCCTGCTCGCCGCCCGAGACGTCCTCCACGCTCTCGACCGTGAACCGGCCCCGAACCCGCGTCTCGGAGGAGACGGGCGCCGTGAAGCGCACGCGGTTGAGCCCGTAGTTGACGGTCAGCCGGTAGCCCTCGAGCGGCGGCAGCGCCTGCTCGAAGAGGGGAACGAGCAGCGAGAGCGTCAGGAAGCCATGCGCGATCGTCGTCCCGAACGGACCGTCGGCGGCACGGTCGGGGTCGGTGTGGATCCACTGCTCGTCGTCGGTCGCGTGCGCGAACTCGTCGATCCGCTCCTGCGTCACTTCGAGCCACTCCGAGACGAGCTCCTGCCCGACGAGGTCTCCGACTACCACCTGATCACCGTAGCCGCCCAGGTGTAGCCCGTGCCGGCGGCGAGGAGCAGCACGAGATCGCCCTCGTTCAGCTCGCCGGCCCGCGCGGCCCGGTCGAGCGCGAGCAGCGGGTCGACGCCGCTCATGTGGCCGGTGTCGTCGAGATAGGCGGCGCGCGGATTCCCGAGCTCCGCCGCGATCGCCTCGTGCATCGAGCGCTTCATGTGGATGTTGCAGAGGTAACCGATGTCGTCCTGGCTGGCGCCGCAGCTCTCGAGCGCGCCGCGGGCCGCGGCGACGAAGTTCGGGAGACTGACCTCGTCGAGCCCGCCCTTCATCTGGGCCGGGTCGGCGACGTCCAGGTAGTGCCGCCGCGCCGCCACGGACTCCGCAGAGGCCGGCTCGACCGAGCCGCCCGCGGGCACCTTGACCTGGAGCGAGAACGAGCCGTCGGTGAGCGCGTGGGCGCCGCAGAGCTCGTGCCCGCCGTCGCGGACGAGCAGGCCGGCGACCGCTCCGTCGCCGAAGTTGAACATGAAGCGCGAGCGCTCGTTCGTGTAGTCGATCAGGTACGACTCGCGGCACGCGGCGACGAGGAGGACGTTCCGGAGCTCCGGCTCGCCGAGGAGGAAGTTCCGCGCGAGGCGCAGCGCGACGGGCGTCCCGCAGGAGACGTTTGCGTACTCGAGCGCATACGCGTTGACGCAGCCGAGGCGGTGCGCGATCCAGGGCGCGGCCTGCCAGACCGGGTAGTCCTTCCACATCGAGCCGTAGTAGAGGACGACGTCGATCTCGGCCGGGTCCAAGGCGTTCTGGCCGAGGAGGCGCGACGCGGCTTCGACGGCCATGTCGCTCACGTGCTCGTCGGGCGCGGCGATGTGCTTACCGCGGAGGCCGAACTTCTCCACGATCACGTTCTCGGGGATCCCGCTCGCCTCCCCGATCTCGGCCGCGGTCATCCATCTCTCGGGGAGGTACGACGCGGTCGCTGCCAGCCCGATCAAAGGAGCCCGATCACGGGTCGAGGTCCTTGGCGCCGAGCGCCCGGACGAGAATCCGCGCGAGCTCGTCGAAGACCGGCTCGGGCATCTCGGTCGAGCCGTTCCAGAGGATCCAGCGCATCCCGACGAGCTCGCCGATCCCCATCAGGCTCCACGCGAGCACCTCGGGGTCGCCCTCGGCGATCTCGCCCGCGTCCATGGCCTGGCGCAGGCCCGTGACGTAGCCCTCGGTCAGCCGCTCGTAGTGGAGCTGGAGCGACTCGGGCGAGACGAACTCGGCCTGGCGGATGATCCGGTAGAGGGCCGGATGCTCGGCGGTGAAGCGGAAGAAGGCCCCGAAGCCGAGGAGTTCGCGCTCGGCGCGGGTCGTGCCGCCGTCCGCGGCCTCGGTCATCGCATGCCGGACGCGTGTGTTCAGGTCGAGGACGAGCTCGTCGAAGACCTGCTTCTTGCTCTCGAAGTAGAGGTAGAAAGTGCCCTGCCCCACCCCGGCCGCCTCGGTGATCTTGACGATCGAGGCGTCGTGGTAGCCGAGCTCGGCGAAGATCCGCTCGGCCGCCTCCAGCAGCTTCTGGCGGGTGCGGGCGCCGCGGGCGGTCAGCTGCTTCATTGCGCGGCCTCCAGCAGCTCGGACTTGAGCACCTTGTTCATCCCGTTCCGCGGCAGCGAGTCGACGAAGCGAACCTCGCGCGGCACCTTGAACTTCGCCAGGCGCGCCGCGCACCAGGCGAGCAGCTGGTCGGCGGTCGCCTCGCCGCGGAGGACGACGACTGCGAGGCAGGCCTCGCCCCAGCGCTCGTCCGGAACGCCGACGACCGCGGCCTCCGCGACCGCGGGGTGCTCCTGGAGGACGTTCTCGATCTCGGCGGGGTACACGTTCTCGCCGCCGCTGATCACCATGTCCTTCAGCCGGCCGACGATCCGGTAGTAGCCCTCGGCGTCCCGCGCGGCGATGTCCCCCGTCAGGAGCCAGCCCTCGGCGAAGACGGCGGCCGTGGCTTCCGGGTTGCGCCAGTACCCCGCGAACACGTTCGGCCCTCGGACGACCAGCTCCCCCTCGGCCTCGCCGGCGAGGATCGTCCCGCTCTCGGCGTCGCGGAGAGCCACGTCCACATACGGGTACGGCTTGCCCGCGAACCCGCGCTTCCGGGTCGCGTCCTCGGGCGGCAGACAGAGAACGTTCGGCGCCGCCTCGGTCAGGCCGTAGCCCTGGACGATCTCGATTCCGCGCTCGTGCCAGCGCTCGAGCAGCGACTCGGGCATCCGTGCTCCCCCGACGACCGCGCGGCGCAGGCTCGAGAGATCGGCGTCCGCGAAGTCTGGGTGCTCGGCCATGAAGAGGTAGTTCGCGGGAACGCCCATCAGCGTCGTGATCCGCTTCGCCTCGATCAGGGCGAGCGCGCGGCCGGCGTCGAAGGACGGCTCGAGGACGACGCGGGCACCCTTCCACCACGCGAGGAGCGGCTGGACGTTCCAGCCGCCGACGTGGAACTGGGGCAGAACCTGAAGCGCCACGTCGTCGTCGGCCAGCCCTGCAACCCGGTCGAGGGACAGATTCGTCCAGAAGCAGTTCGCGTGGGTGAGAAGCGCCCCCTTCGGACGGCCAGTCGTGCCCGACGTATAGACGTGAAGGAGCCCGTCGTCGTCCTCTGGAGCCGAAGAGTGCTCATCGTCTGTTGCAAGCTCTTCCAGTCCAACACTCCGCTCGTGGAGTGAGGCAGCAAGCTCGGCGAACTCGACAGAGGCGAGCAGGACCGCCGGCTCCGCGTCACCGAGCTGATACGCGAGCTCCGGCTCGGCGAGCCGCCAGTTCAGCGGCAGGAGGACAAGGCCGGCCTTGGCGCAGGCGAAGAAGACGACGACGTGCTCGGCGTTCGTCCCGGTCAGGGTCGCGACGCGATCCCCGCGCACGAGCCCGGCCGCGAGCAGGCCCGCGGCGAGCCTCTCCGAGCGCTCGTCGAGCGCCGCGTAGGTCGTCTCGCGGTCGAGAAAGTCGATCGCGACGCGGTTCGGGGTCGCCCGGGCGCGGTCGCGGATCCAGCGGTCGAGCGTGAGCTCGTTCATGTTCGCTCCGGCGCCGGCAAAGCCGGCACCTCCGCTCCCGCGGGCTCCGTCGAGCCTACGCCCGCGAGGAACTCCTCGAGCTCGCGGACGAAGCGCTCGGGCTCCTGCCAGAAGAAGAGGTGCCCGCCGCCCTCGTAGATCGAGACGCGCGCGTCCGGGATCAGCTCCGCGAGCAGCTCGGCGTTTCGGGGATCGACGACGACATCGGCGTCCCCGTGCTGGACGAGCGTCGGTACGGCGAGGCCGCCTAGTCGCGCGGAGGCGTCGAAGCCCGCGCCCGCGGTGGCCTGCGCGGCCCAAGCCTCGTAGCCCTGATCGGTTCGCTTGCGGTGCGCGAGGATCCGCGAGACGAGGTCGGGGCGCTCCGCCGGGTGGAGCGCGTTTCGCGTGTACTCCTCGATCGTCGCCCGGGCGAGCATCAGGTCGACGGTTCGCTGCGGCATCGGGAACGCCTCCGGGCCGCCGGGCGTGGTGCAGGTGAGCACGAGCTTCTCCACCCGCTCCGGGTGGCCGAGCGCGAGCTCTTGCGCGATCATGCCGCCGAGGCTTGTGCCGACGACGTGCGCCCGCTCGACGCCCGCCTCCTCGAGGACCCGAGCGGCATCCCCGGCCATGTCGGCCGTCGTGTACGGCGTCACCGGCACCTCGCTCTCGCCGATCCCGCGGTTATCGAACGTGAGCACGTCGAACGAGCGGGCGAGCGGCTCCACGACGGGCTCCCAGCCCCAGCGGGCGTAGCCAAGTCCCTGGATCAGGAGCAGCGGAGGGCCCGATCCCGTCCGCTCCCAGGAGATGTTCACGAGGCCGCCCGGCGAAGCACGCGCAGCCTCTGCCCGAAGCCTGCGATCCCGCCCGGGATGAAGAAGACGAGCAGGATGAAGAGCGTGCCGAGGATGAAGAGCGGCTCCGAGAGCGGCTTCTCCAGCACCGCCGGCAGATCTCGAACCTGCGAGGAGCCCGAGAGCGAGCCGAGTCGCTGATCGGCCAGCGTGTAGAGGAAGCCGCCGAGGAGGGCGCCGTAGCGTGTTCCAGCGCCGCCGATCACGACCATCACGAGCAGGGTCAGGGTGAAGTTCGCGGTCGTGACCGTCGGCGTCGCACCCGTCCCGAGCACGAGCAGCCAGACGACGCCCCCGAGGGTGGCGAGGAACGAGGCGAGCACGAAGGCGAGCAGCTTGAACCCGAACGGACGCAGCCCGATCACCTCCACGCGGCGCTCGTTCTCCCTGATCGCCTGCCAGACGTGCCCGGGCGAGGACGAGACGGCATAGCGGACGACGAGGAAGACGACCGCCGCGTAGCCGAGCGCGAGCCAGTAGAGGTTCTTCGCCTGGAGGACGCCGACGAAGAAGTCCGGGAGCGCGTCCGAGTTGAGCCCGACCCCCTCCTCGCCCCCGGTCAGGCCGTCGGGGTTCTTCTGGACGAGCACCTGACCCGCCTGGGCGAACGCGAGGGTGACCATCGCGAACGCGATCCCGCCGACCCGAAGGCTGACCGCGCCGAGCACGAGCGGGACGAGGATGCCCGCGATCGCGACGATCCCGAGCGCGGGCAGGAGCCCCCACTCCCACTTCGTCAGCGCGATCGTCATCAGGTAGACGCCGAGCGCGAAGTAGAGCGCGTGCCCGAACGAGAGCAGGCCGGTGAAGCCGAAGAGGAGGTCGTAGGTGAGGGCGACGCCGGCGAAGACGAGGCAGAGCGCGAGCAGGCCGAGCGTGCCCGGGCTGTCGAGCGGCCCGTTGAAGACGACCGGGATGTCGAACGGAAGCGTCGGCACGAGCGCGAGCACGGCGAGGATCGCCACGGGCAGGGCGAACGAGGCGAGGCGCTTCGCGGTGCCGGTCATCAGTGGGCCACCCTGGGAGCGAGCCCGCCCGGCCGCGCGAGCAAGACGATCGCGAGCAGGAGGACGACGGCGAGGTCACCGAGGCCGCTTGAGGCGTAGTAGTTCGCGTACTGCTGGATCAGGCCGACCACGACGGCCGCGATCGCGGTCCCGCCGATCGAGCCGAAGCCGCCGATCACGACCACGATGAAGGCGAAGATCAGGAGCGAGGTGCCGCGACCGGGGTCGACCGCGCCGAAGTAGACGCCCGAGAGGACGCCCGCGAGGGCGGCTGCCATCCCGCCGAGTGCGAAGACGAGCGTGAATGCCTTGCGCACGTCGATCCCGAGCGCGGTCACCATCGCCCGGTTCTCGACCCCCGCGCGGATGATCAGCCCGTAGCGCGTGTAGCGGAGGAACGTGGTCAGCGCGAGCAGGACGGCGAGGGCGACGCCGATCTCGAGGAAGCGGTCGTTCGGGATCCTGGCGCCGAAGATCGTGGTCGTGTCGACCAGCCAGGCCGGGACCGGGAAGGGTCGGGCGTCGAAGCCCCAGATCGCCTCGACGAGCGCGCCGAGTGCGAGCGCGAGCCCGACGGTGACGAGCACCTGCTCAATGTGGCGCTGATAGAGCGGCCGGATCAGAACGAGCTCGACGAGCGCCGCGAGGATCGCGCCGACGGCGAGCCCGGCGAGCGCGCCCACGAGCAGCTTGATCCCCGGGCCGCCACCGACGTGGGTGCCGGTCCACCAGGTCACGTAGGCGCCGACGGTGAGGAACGCCCCGTGGGCGAAGTTGAGGACACCCATCAGCCCGTAGATCAGAGAGAGGCCGGAGGCGATCAGGAAGTACATGGCGCCGAGGCCGAGGCCCGTCACCGTCAGGAGGATGAAGGTGCTCACCGGTCGCTCCTCACTTGGCCTCCGTGCACCCCGAGCAGCGCGCGAACGCGCTCCGGGTCGCCCAGGAGCTCCTTCGCCCCGCCGGAGTGGACGACGCGACCGCCGTCGAGGACGACGACCTGCTGCGCGACCCGTGCGACGACGGCGAGGTTCTGCTCGACGAGGAGGACGGTCGAGAGCTCGCCGGCGCGCTCGAGCGCGGCGGCGACCTCGGTCACGAGGAGCGGGGCGAGCCCCTTCGTCGGCTCGTCCACCAGGAGCACGGAGTTCTCGTTGAGCAGTGCCCGCGCGATCGCGACCATCTGCTGCTGGCCGCCGGAGAGGGTGCCTGCGCGCTGGCCGCCGCGGGTCTTCAGCTCCGGAAAGAGCTCGTAGACGAGCTCGTAGCGCGGACTCCCATTGCGTTCGGCGAGCCGCAGGTTCTCGTCCACGGTGAGCCCGGCGAAGACGTCTCGGTCCTCGGGCACGTACCCGACACCGCGACGAACGATCGTGTGGGTCGGCTCCCGGGTCAGGTCGGCTCCGGCGAGCGTGACGGTGCCGCGGCGCGGGACGAGGCCCATCAAGGCACGCAGCGTCGTCGTCTTCCCGACCCCGTTCCGGCCGAGAAGCGCGGTGACGCCGCCCTCGGGAACCTCGAACGAGACGCCCTGGAGGACGTGGGACTCGCCCAGGTGGACGTTCAGGTCGCGGACTTCGATCAGGGCCACTAGAGCGGCTCCCCGAGATACGCGGTCTGGACGGTCTCGTTCGCCATCACCTTGTCGGGCTCGTCGAAGGCGAGGAGCGCACCGTGGTGCATGACCGCGATCCGCTCGGCGAGCCCGATCACGACCTCCATCCGGTGCTCGACCATCAGAACGGTCTTGCCTTCCTCCCGGTGGACGGAGCGGATCAGCTCGACGAGCTCGTCGACGTCCTCGACCGAGACGCCGGCCATCGGCTCGTCGAGGAGGATCACGTCCGGGTTGCCGACGAGCAGCATCGCGATCTCGAGCTTGCGCTTGTCCCCGTGCGAGAGCAGACCCGACGGTAGCGCCGTTTTGCCGGCGAGTCCGACCCGCTCGAGCGCTTCGTCGGCGTGGGTGCCGCCGACCCCGCGGGCGCGCCGCCAGATCCGCATCGTCCCGCCGATCTCGGCGTCGGCCGCGAGACGCACGTTCTCCCGTACGGAGAGGAGCGGGAAGACGCTCGAGACCTGGAACGTCCGCCCCAGGCCGGCGCGCGTGCGCCGGAACGGGGGTGCGCCTGTGATGTCTCGCCCGTGCAGCTCGACACTCCCCGCGGTCGGGCGGAGGAGCCCCGAGAGCAGGTTGAAGAGCGTGGTCTTACCGGCGCCGTTCGGGCCGATGATCCCGACGAGTTCGCCCGCGCGGACCTCGAGCGAGACATCGGCGACGATTCTGGCGCCGCCGATGTCGAGCCCGAGATTCCGCGTGGCGAGGATCGGTGCGGAGGTGGCCACGATCCCGAGAGATCAGGGTCTTTGCGTTAGCGCTTCTCCGGCGGGGCGACGAACTGACCCTTGACCCGGGCGAGCACCTTCGGCTGGAGCTTGCCGTTCGCTCCTGCGACCAACTTCACCTGGAACATCGGCTGGATCATCGCGTGGTCGGACTGGCGGATCGACTGCTGACCCTTCGGGCCGACGAAGTTCCAGCCCTCGAGCGCGGAGATCATCTTGTCCACGTCGTCGCCCTTCGCCTCGGTGAGGGCGCGCACGATCATCTGGCCGGCGACGAAGCCGTCCGGGGTGAAGAGATCCGGCACCTGGTTGCGCTTCCGCATCGCGTTGACGAGGAAGTCGTTCACCTTGTTCTTCGGGCCGGTCGAGACGTAGTGCGAGAGGAAGTCGATCCGCGTCGCCGCCTCGCCGTAGGCCGTCCAGGTCGCGCGCTCCGCGAGCCCGGTGACGATCTTGTTGGAGACACCGAACACGCCCTGCTGGGTCAGCGCCCGGTACATCGCGGGCGCCGTCGATCCGGCCCAGGCGATGAAGAGCAGGTCGGGATTCGCCTGCTTTGCCTGCTGCGCGAACGGCGTGAAGTCCTGCGCCGAGAGCGGGACTAGGAGACGGCTGACCGTGTGACCCTGGCCTCCGACGACCGCGTTCACGGCTGAGAAGTTGCCGGCCCCGAACGCCGAGTCCTGGGCGAAGACGACGACCTTGCGGCCACCGCCCCGGAGGAACGTCGCCGCGGTCTTCACGTCCTGGTAGGTCTGACGACCGGAGCGGAACGTGTACCGGTTGATCCCGGTGATCGCGTCCGAAGCTGCGGGGCCCGAGATGAAGAGCACCTTGTTCTGCTCGGCGAGCGGCGCCATCTGGAGCGCGACGCCCGAGGAGACGCTGCCGGCGAGGATCTTGTACCCCTTGCCGATCAGGTCCTTGCCGGCCGCGACGGCCTTCGTCGGATCGGTGCCGTCGTCGACGATCGTGAGCTCCACCTTGCGCCCGTTGACCGTGCCCTTGCCCTGGGTCGCGTAGGCGATCCCGAAGCGCAGGCCCTGGATGTACTCGGCCCCGTAGGCCGCGAGGAGGCCCGTCCGCGAGTAGACGATCCCGATCTTGTACGGCTCGGCGCTCGCACCGGTGCCGACTGCCGTCTTCGCCTCCGCGCTTGCCGCGAACCCGCCGAGAACCGACACGACGAGCGCGAGCGCAACTCCGAGCTTCAATCTGATTCCGTGCATATGCCCCTGACCTCCGTCGGAAGATGACTCAAACCTGAGACCCGATTCAGGTCTACGGTATGACGGCGCACACGCGCGTGTCAAGGGCTGGTGAACGGGCCTTACGTTCCCAGCTCGTGGAGCAGGGGCGCTGTGTCGAGTGGCTCGTAGCCGATTCTGGCGGCAATCTCCTCGCTCGTCGGGCGGGTTCCCTCCCGGAAGAGGTCGCGCAGCCGCTCACCGGTCTCCGGGCGCCGCCACCAGTCCTCGCCGATCTCGGAGATCAGGTGCTGCCGGAGCTGCGCGGAGCGGATCCAGGCCCGAAGGTAGTCCGCGGAGTAGAAGCCTGCGTCCATGTCGGTGAGGAAGTTCTCGGCGGGGTAGTAGATCCCGGTCGCCGCGGTCAGCCGCTCCGAATAGCCCGTCGCGGTGCCGCCGTCCTCCGGGAAGCGGTTCCAGAAGGCGAGCTCGAACTGGAGCTTCGCGGCGTAGCGGCGAAAGAGGAGCGCCTCGAGGAAGCCCGTCGCCTCCGCGTTCTCCTGCGCCTGCTCATCCGAGAGACCGAAGTGCTCGGCATGCCAGCCGGGCTCGCGCGAGATCGCCTCGACGATGTAGGAGTAGATCTCGGTCAACGCGTGGTCGCGCGAGATCTTGCGGAAGGTGTACGGCAGGCTCGGGTCGCAGCCGGCGTAGTGGAGCGCGTGACCGGCCTCGTGCAGAAACGCCTGATAGTCGTGGAGGCCACCCTGCGCCCTGGTGATCAGATGAACGACGTTCGGCGGATCCGAGGCGATCACACAGGCGCGCGGCGACTTCTGCGGGCGGTCGTCGAGATCGAGCCTGATCCCGGCGATCGACTGGATGTCGAAGCCGAGCTTCTTCAGAGTCGCGACGCAGACCTCGACCGAGCGCTCCTTCGTGTAGGTGGACTCGAGTGGGGAGAGGCGGCGGAGATAGCTCGTGTGGTTGGAGGTAGGGATCGGCTCGCGCTCAGACCCGAGGATACGCTCGAACCAGCGCTCGCGGAGGACGTCGTACGCCCTCGCGGACTGCGTACTCGTCGCGGCCAAGACCTGCTCGAGCGCGGGTAACGAGATGCCCTTCTCCTCTCCGTTCCGCTCGATCGCGCCCGCGATCCCCGAGAGCTCGCCCTCGAGGGCGTCGCTCGCGCTCAGCAGCCCGAGCCGCTCCTCGTTGAACTCGGCGTTCGCGGCGCTGTGGAGGGCGCCGAGCTTGTCCCGGTCGCGGTACTCGGGCAGGATCGCGAGCTTCGCCTGGGCGGTCCGCAGCGGCAGCTCCTCCCCGCGCCAGTCGACGCGAGTGGCCAGGATCGCGTTCTCGAGCTCGTCCTCCCGCGCCGAGAGCTCGGCCGCGACGATCCCTGACTCGCAGGTCTTCCGCAGGCGGTAGAGCTGCTCCCGAGAGTCACCCGAGGCGGACTCCTCGGCCTCGCGGAGGGCGTCGAGCTGGCCGGGTGTGAAGAGGTCGCGGTAGCGCTCGACGATCGTGGCCTGATCGGAGGTCTCCTTCTCGCCCACGCGCACGGCACGACCTTCCTCGGAGCGCTCGAAGAGATAGCGCGCGAGACGGTCTTCGTACTCGACGGGTGTGCGGACTGTTGTCGTGCTCACGGGTTCGAGGCTACCGAACGGCCTCGTCCGAGACCGCGGACGCGAGATCCTCGAGCCCGAAGGGCTTCCCGAGGACTCCGGCGACGCGCGCCCGGATCGCGACGGAGATCTCGCTCGTCCCGGAAAGCATGACCACGCGGACGGGAAGCTCGAGGGCCTCGATATCGTCCAGGAGGTCGAGACCGTTGTCGGAGCCCACGTGGACGTCGAGCAGGACGACGTCGACCGACTCGGCGGCGAGAACCTCGCGGGCCTGGTCGATCGTCGCGGCCTCGAGTACCCGGTGCCCTTCGAGCTCGAGGTTGACGCGGCAGAGCAGCCGCAGCGACGGCTCGTCGTCCACCACGAGCACGGTTCGTTTCGGGCCAGCCATGGGTCGCGGAGTGTAGATGCGGTTCGGCACGACCGGAGCGTGAACCGGCCGCACGGTGGGTACGATCGAGTCGTGGGGTCGGGAGTGGGATCGAGCGCGACGCATCCCTACCAGCGCGCCCTCGATCGGCTCCGTCGCGACCTTTCCCCCGCCCTCGCTGCGCTCGACCGGGCCGCCGAGGATCCGTGGGCGCTCGACGATCTCGCCTCCGAGCTCCCGGCTCTCCAGCACGCGCTCCACCTCGCCTCCGAACGCGCCGTCGGCCTCGATCTCGGGCCCTGGCACGACGTCGCTCGTGGCGCGCTCGAAGACGCTCTCCTCGCAGCCCGTGAGGAGACGGCAGACGTCGCCGAGACGCTCGCGGAGGTCGGGCCCGCCGGCGCGGTCTCTCTCGTGTGGGAATGGCGCGTTGCCCTCTTCGCCGTCAGGCTCGCGCTCCGGGATCTGCAGCGACCGGAGCCTGGGCCCCGCCCCGAGTCCCCAGGTCCCGGCCAGGCACTCGCACCGCTCCTCCTGCTGGTCGCCGGCGTGGCGGCGGTCCTCGGCGGCGCGCTCGCCTCGCTCTGGCCGGTCTGGCTCTGCGGCCTCCTCCTCGTGGCACTGAGCACGACCGTTCCGCACCGCCTGCCGTAACGGTTTTGCCTCCTCCGTCGTTTGTTCGTTACAAGTGGCAAACCGGGAGGCACACGAAGTGAAGGAATTGCTGCTCCGCCAGCGGGAGCGGGAGTTCACCCCGCCCCAGCCGACCGCGAGTTATCGGCGCCGGGCTTGGCTCGACTTCCAGCGGGCGCTCGACCCGCTCGCACCGCCTAAGCCGCTGCGGCCGCCCCGCGTCTGAGTCGGGCGAGCGACTCGTCGCGGCCGAGGAGTGCCAGGCTCTCGTACAGGCCCGGTGAGACCTTCGAGCCGGTGAC
>DATLXM010000039.1:0-2565 GCA_035575835.1 Gaiellaceae bacterium | reverse complement strand
GGCCGACGGCGACGAGATCGACGGCGACTGGGAGCCGGTGCGACTGCGGCTGCTCGCCGCTCTCGCGCTCGAAGCCGTCGGGGTCTCCCAGAAGGCGCTCGAGCTCGGGATCGAATACGTCTCCCAGCGCGAGCAGTTCGGAAAGAAGATCGGCAGCTACCAGGCCGTCTCTCACCCGCTCGCCGACACCTACGTGGAAACCGAGCTCGCCCGCTCGCTCGCCTACTGGGCCGCGTGGTCTGTCTCTGAGGAGGACGAAGGCGCCCCCGTCGCGGTAGCGGCGGCGAAGTCATTCTGCGCCGAGACCGCAGTCCGGGCGTGCGAGCGCTCGATCCAGGTGCACGGCGGGATCGGCTTCACCTGGGAGCACCCGCTCCACCGCTACTACAAGCGCGCGCAGTGGATCGACGCGTTCGGCGGCCACGCGGCCGTTCAGCGCCGCGTCGTCGCCGCTTCGCTCCTCGACTGACGACGAAGGAGAGTCATGCCGGTTCCGAAGGCGGACGTGCTCGAGCTGATGCGGATGGAGGTCGGCCCGGTCGAGGTCGACGAGATCCGCGAGCTCTGGAAGGCCCACTCCAAGGCCGAGGACGCGCGCTCGATCGAGGGGCTCCTCGCGACGCTCTCCGAGGACTGCGTCTACACCGTCTACCCGGACGACGTTTCCTGGCACGGCCACGAAGGCGCGACGCGCTTCTACACCGAGCTCCTGACCGCCTTCCCGGACATCGTCTTCGAGCTCCAGAACATCGTGATCGGGCCGCAGGGGTCGTCGAGGAGGCGATCGTGACCGGCACGCACAGCGCCAAATGGCTCGACCTCGAGCCCACCGGCGAGACGATGACCTGGCGGAACGCCATCTTCTTCCCGTGGGATCGAGACGCGCGACGCTTCAAGGGCGAGCGCGTGTACACCGACATGCCGCGACAAGCAGGGGGTCAGTAGAGATGACGCACGCGTTCTCTTCGCTCGACGAGCTCGGCGACGGGCCTGGCTTCAGAAAGGTCAGAGGGCCGCTCGGGATCACCGCCTTCGGGGTCAACGGGCTCGTCTACCCGCCCGGGCACGACGGCTTCTTCCACTTCCACGACCAGCAGGATGAGCTCTATTTCGTGCACAGCGGCACCGCCCGGATCGAGGTCGACGGCGAGGAGAAGACGCTCGGGCCCGGTGGGCTCTTCCACGTCGAGTCGACGACCCCGCGCAAGATCTCGAACGCGGGCGACACAGATCTCGTGCTCCTCGTCGTCGGGGCGAAGGACGGCTACGTCGAGCGCGACGGCCACCTCGTCGACCCGGACGACCTCGAGCGACGCCAGAGCTTCGGGAAGGAGGCGTCGTCGTGAAGGGCCTGATGATGGACTTCCAGCTGACGATCCCGACGATCCTCAAGCGCGCGGAGACGTACTTCCCGCACCAGGAGATCGTGACGCGGATGCCCGACCGGAGCTTCCACACCTACACGTTCGCCGATTTCGGCAAGCGGGCCCGGCAGCTCGCCGTGGCGCTGAAGGGGATCGGGCTCGAGCCCGGCGACCGCGTCGCGACGCTGATGTGGAACAACTACCAGCACCTCGAGGCCTATCTCGGGATCCCGTGCGGCGGCTACGTCCTCCACACGCTGAATCTGCGGCTGCACCCGAACGACCTCGGCTACATCGCCACCCACGCCGGGGACAAGGCCGTGATCGTCGACCGCTCCCTCCTCCCGCTCTGGGAGCAGTTCAAGGACAAGACGCAGATCGAGCACGTCTTCGTCGTCGAGGATTCCTACGAGGAGTTGCTCGCCGGCGCGGATCCCGACGACTACGAGGACCCGCTGCTCGACGAGAGCACGGCGGCGGCGATGTGTTACACGAGCGGCACGACCGGGATGCCGAAGGGCGTCCTCTACTCGCACCGCTCGACCGTCCTGCACACGCTCGGCCAGGCACTCGCGGCCCCGCTCGGCCTCCATGTGACCGAGGCGGAGACCCTCCTTCCGGTCGTCCCGATGTTCCACGCGAACGCCTGGGGCTATCCGTATACGTGCTTGATGGTCGGCGCGAAGCTCGTCTTCCCCGGCCCGTTCCTCGACCCGGAGACGCTGCTCGACGACTTCGAGCAGCAGGGCGTCTCGATCACCGCCGGGGTGCCGACGATCTGGATGGGGATCCTCGGGATGCTCGACAAGGAGCCGGATCGCTGGAACCTCGACAAGCTGCATTCGATGCTCGTGGGGGGCTCCGCTGCGCCGCGCGCGATGATCGCCGGTTTCCGGCAGCGGCATGGCAAGACGGTCGTGCACGGCTGGGGGATGACCGAGACCTCCCCGCTCGCGACCACCTCCGACTACATCGGCGACTTCCGGACAGCCGACGAGGAGACGCAGCTCGACGTGGTCGCGATGCAGGGCCTACCGCTCCCGTTCGTGGAGCTGCGCGGGATCGACGACGACGGGAACGAGATCGCCTGGGACGGCGAGGCGATGGGCGAGCTCGAGGTGCGTGGCCCCTGGGTCGCGTCCGCCTACTACGAGACGCCCGAGCAGGCCGAGCGGTGGACGCCGGACGGCTGGTTCAAGAC
>DATLXM010000038.1:0-5275 GCA_035575835.1 Gaiellaceae bacterium | reverse complement strand
CGACCTCGAGCACGTCGTCGGGTTCCACGCTCACCTCTGCCACGATCGGATCCTCCCGGCCCCCGTCGTCGACCGGCGGCACGACCAGGGCTGCGCTCACCGGGGTCGGATCGACGCCGAACGGGCTGGAGGCGTCCAGTTCACTCTCGAGCGGATGGCCGGCGAGCGCCGGCACGTCTCCGGCCGGCTGACTGCGCGACACGGCCCACTCGATCGCGGCCGTCGCGAGATAGGCGACCAGCATGACCGCGACGATCGCCGCGATGCTGAAGTCGAGCCAGCCGGCCACGATCGCAACGGCGAAGAGGAAGCAGGCTTCGAGCACGAAGCGCGGCCACGTGCGGCGGAACATGCGCGAGACCTAGTGGTCGGGATCGGGCCGAGGCCCGGTGTCCGAGTCGCCGCCCTCGGGCTCCGCGTTCGGGACGTGCTCCGATTCGGAGGGTGTGGCCGGCGGTGACTCCGGTTCCGGCTGAGCGGATTGCGGCGGGGGAGAGACCTGCTCGGGAGCGTCAGAGACGGGCGGCGCGGAGATCGGTGGTACCGCTACGGGCGGTGCGGCGATCGCCTGGGCGGGTCGTGTCTCCGCGGCGACACGCGAGGCCTCGGTGCGAACGCTCTCGTTGCGGATGTTGTCCGCGTCGTTCGCGCTCATGATCGCCTCGATCACCTTGGACATCGCGGGCTCTCCGAGGCCTGCCGCGGTCAGCAGCTGCTCGGCGCCCTTCTGGGCCCGGGACATGACCGCGCCGGCCTGGGCACGCGCCCACTCGAGCGTCTGCTCGACCTCGGCACGGGCGGAATTCGTGAGCTCGGTCGCCTGGTGACGCGACTGCTCGAGCAGTCTGTTCCCGCGGACCTCGGCCTCCCGCAGCTCGCGCGTCGCGTCGGCGTTCGACTTGGCGAGAAGCTCGCGCGACTCGGCCTTCGCCGCGTTCACGATCTCGGCTCGCTGCCGCTCGGACTCGTTCCGGTAGCGCTCGAGCTCGGCCTCGCGCTCCTGGAGCTCGCGCTGCTTCGCGCGAACCTCCTCCTCGGTGCGCTGGAGCTGCGACGCAGAAGCGGTCTGCGCGTCGCGCTCGAGCACGTCGGCGAACTCGGCAGCCGCGCGAATCAGATGGAGTGCGTCCATGCGCACTGCGTGGCCCGTGGGCTCGACGTTCGAGGTCTTGCGGGCGGCCTGGAGGACACGGAGCTGGGCCTGAAGCTGCGCGGTGTGCCGGCGGAACGCGTCGAACGCCTCGCGCACACTCGTCTCGTCGAATCCCTCGCCTGCTCGACGGAGCTGATCCACGGACGGCAGCGCGGTCAGCGCCGCGGGGCCGGACGAACGCTCTGAGTCACCTGACGACATGATCTGCTCCGAATCGATTGCACGCCGCTGCGCGGCGGTGCTGGAAGTATGCCCACTCCATCGGCCGTAGAACGGAAATCGTTAGCCCGGGGGTTCGAGGAGACGTATTCCGAGCTCATCGAGCTGCTCCTGCGTCACATCCGAGGGCGCGCCGCTCATGGGATCGACGCCGGCCTGGTTCTTCGGGAAGGCGATCACGTCGCGGAGGTTCGGCTCGCCTGCGAGCACCATCGTCATCCGGTCGATCCCGAGCGCGATCCCGCCCATCGGGGGCGCTCCCATCGCGAGCGCGTCGAGGAGGAACCCGAACTTCGACCGTTGCTCCTGCTCGGTCATCCCGAGGAGCTCGAAGACCCTCCCCTGGATCTCGGGCTCGTGGATCCTGAAGCTGCCGCCGCCGAGCTCGTTCCCGTTCACGATCAGGTCGTAGGCATGGGCGAGCGCTTCCCTCGGCTCCTCGCCGAAGCGTCCCTCCCAGTCCTTGGTCGGCCGCGTGAACGGATGGTGCTCGGCCGCCCAGCGGCCGGACTCCTCGTCGCGGCGGAACATCGGGAAGTCGGTGACCCACAGAAAGGTGAAGTGATCGTCGCGGATCAGGCCGAGCTCGCGGCCGAGGTGGAGGCGGAGCGCGCCGAGCACCCGAGAGGTCATCTCCCGCGCGTCGGCGGCGAAGAGGAGCGTCTCGCCGTCGGCCCCGCCGAGCGCCGCCAGCTCGGCTTCGGAGAGGAACTTCGCGATCGGGGAGCGGATCTCACCGGCGTCGAAGACGAGATAGGCGAGCCCCTTCGCCCCCCACTCCTTGGCGATCTCCTCGAGCTTGGCGAGCTCGCCGCGGCTGAACGTCTTCGGCACGCGCAGGAAGCGGACGGCCTCGGCGCCGGCGAAGACACCGAATTCCGAGCCGCGCGTCGCCTCGGTCGCGTCCTCGAGCTCGAGCTCGAAGCGCGTGTCCGGCTTGTCCGAGCCGAAGCGACGATCCGCCTCGGCGTGAGTCATCCGCTCGAAGGGGGTCTTGATCTCGATTCCGAGGCACTCGCGCCAGATCCGCGCGTACATCCGTTCCATCAGCGCGAAGAGGAGCTCCTCGTCGGGGAAGGACATCTCGACGTCGAGCTGGGTGATCTCCTGGACGCGGTCGGCCCGGAGATCCTCGTCCCGGAAGCAGATTGCGATCTGGTAGTAGCGGTCGAAACCCGCGACCATCGTCAGCTGCTTCAGGATCTGCGGGCTCTGCGGGAGCGCGTAGAAGCGACCCGGTTGCAGCCGCGCCGGGACGACGAAGTCGCGCGCGCCCTCGGGCGTCGGCTTGAAAAGAATCGGCGTCTGGATGTCGAGGAAGCCGGCGTCCTCCATCTCGCGGCGGATGATCCCGACCATCTGGGCGCGCAGGCGGATGTTCCGCTGCAGCTTGTCGCGGCGAAGGTCGAGCCAGCGGTAGCGGAGCCGCAGGGTCTCGTCGACGTTCTCCTCGTCGAGCTGGAACGGAAGCGGCGTCGAGCGGCTGACGATCTCGAGCAGCTCGACCTTGAGCTCGACCTCACCCGTCGACATGTTCGCGTTCTGCGTCTCCGGCGAGCGGGCGACGAGCTCACCCTCCGCCCGGAGCACGAACTCATTCCGGATCCCGTGCGCGAGCGCGGCGGCCTCCGCCGCGTGCTCGGGGTTGATCACGAGCTGCGTGATGCCTGTGCCGTCGCGGAGGTCGACGAAGATGAGGCCGCCATGGTCGCGACGGCGCGCGACCCAACCCGAGAGGGTCAGCCGCTCCCCGACGAGCTCCGCGGAGGGCTCGCCGCACATGTGGGTGCGCCACTTCATCCGAGCAGTCTGCCGAGAACGTCCGCGTGAGCGAGCGGTTCGTCCGCCGCACCCTGACGACGGAGCGTGGCACCGGTGGCCGAGACGACCACCGTCGTGTGGGCGCCGCTCCTGCCGGCCTGGGTGAGCTGGCCCTTGAGCGAGCGGCCCGCGAAGTCCGTGTCGGCGGCGATCCCGGCTGAACGCAACTCTTTCAGCCAGCCGAGAGCGAGCTCACGGGACGCGTCCGGCTCGACCGCGACGAAGACGTCGACCGCCGGCGGGTCGGCCGTCACGCCCGCGTCCCCCAGCGCGATCAACAGCCGCTCGATCCCTGCGCCGAAGCCGACGCCCGGCGTCGGCGGGCCCCCGATCTCCTCGATCAGGCCGTCGTAGCGCCCGCCGCCGGAGATCGTCGAGTTGGCGCCGTCCATCGGCCCGATGAATTCCCACGTCGTCCTCGTGTAGTAGTCGAGCCCCCGGACGAGGGTCGGGACGAGGGTGTACGCCACCCCGAGCGCGTCGAGAAAGGAGCGCACCTGGGCGAAATGCTCGACGCACGCCTCGCAGAGCGAGTCGCCGATCGCCGGGGCGGACGCGAGCACCTCCTGCACGTGAGTCGGCTTCGCCGCCAGGTTGTCGAGGGCGCGGAGCGGGCTCGTGCGCAGCTTCTCTCGCGTGGCGGCGTCGAGCTCCTCCTCGTGCTCGGCGAGCCAGGCGGAGAGCTTCTCGACGTACGCGGGCCGGCAGTTACGGTCTCCGATCGAGTTCAGCTCGAGTCGGTAGTCCGAGACTCCGAGCGTGCGGAGCAAGGTGTCGTAGAGGTGGATCACCTCGGCGTCGAGCGCCGGGTCGTCCGAGCCGATCGCCTCGACGGAGAGCTGCCAGTGCTCGCGGTAGCGGCCCTTGCCGGGCCGGCCGTAGCGGTACATCGGGGCGATCGTGAAGAGCTTCTGCGGCTGCGGTTCCTGCTGGAGGCCGTGGGTGAGATACGCACGGCAGATCGGGGCCGTCCCCTCCGGACGCAGTGTCAGCGAGCGGTCGCTCCGGTCGGTGAAGGAGTACATCTCCTTCTGGACGACGTCCGAGCCCGCGCCGGACGTGCGCTGAAAGAGATCCGTGTCCTCGAAGACCGGCGTCTGGATCCGGCGGTAGCCCGAGAGCGCGCAGAGTCGCTCCATCTCCCCCGTGACCTTCTGCCACAGCGGCTGCTCGGCCGGAACGATGTCGTGCGTGCCTCGCGGCGCCTCGATCCTGCTCATGCCCGGAGTTCGGCGAGGAAGGGGTTGCAGGCGAGCTCGTCGCCGAGGACTGTCTGCGCGCCGTGTCCGGAGTAGACGATCGTCTCGGGCGGGTAGGCATCGGCGAGAGAGCGAATCGAGTCGAGCAGCGTCGCCCAGTCGCCGCCCGGAAGATCGGTGCGGCCGACCGAGCTCGAGAAGAGGACGTCGCCCGAGAAGAGCGCCTCGTCCGTGTAGTAGGCCACGTGCCCGGGCGAGTGACCCGGGACGAGCGTGACCGCGAAGGAGATCCCCGCAGCGTCGACCGTCTCGCCGCCGTTGAGCAACGTGCTCGGCCCGGCGAAGCCGCGGGTCGAGATCCCGAGCCCACCGAAGTAGGCGTCCGGACGGGCGAAGACGTCCACCTCGGCCGCGGGCAGCCACACGGGTGCGCCCGTCGACTCGGCGAGCTCGGCGAGCGCCCCGATGTGGTCGTAATGGCTGTGGGTGAGCAGGATCGCAGCGCACCGCGCACCCATCCGATCCAGCCGCTCGAGGATCTGCGCGCCGTCCGCACCGGGGTCGACCACCACCGCCTCGGTCGCGTCCCCGTCGCGGCGGACGAGATGGCAATTGGTCCCGATCGAGCCGAGGGAGAGGGTTTCGACGGCAGGCGGCATTGGCGGTTGAGTCTAACGAGGGGTGGGTATCTGGCCTGCGTGCAGACGTGGAACCTGTTGGAGATCGAGGCGCCTGGAGGCACACGAGACCCTTCCGTTCTTCATTCGGACAACGGAGCGCGAGCCGTCCTGATCGTGCTCCAGCCCGGCCAGGCGCTCGGGGATCACCAGGTCAAGGAGAACGCGTGGGTGACGGTGCTGGAAGGCTCCGTCCGCGTCTCCGC
>DATLXM010000037.1:0-4617 GCA_035575835.1 Gaiellaceae bacterium | reverse complement strand
CCACTGCCGAGCCAACGTCGTCTTCCCGTACCCAGCGGGCGCGATGAGCATCTTGATCCGCGCCGGGGACTCATCGAGCAGGCGCGTCAAGCGGGGTCGCTCGATGATCTTGCGACGGCTGACTTGCGGCGTGTCGACAGTGCCCTCTGTCACATTTTTCTCCCACCCCAGCAGGATCCAGCACCGGGCGCCGCAAAGGCCCGTCTACCCACGTTAGCGCGTCATCGGCCTCCTGAATAGCCGTGCTCGCGACCCCACAGGAGTCGCGAGCACGTTGCCGTCAGCTCCCCGACCCCGGAGGGTCGAGGCTTTGCGCGAGAGGATCGTCACCCGTCAGGCTCCGATAGGCGACCGGGATCAGTCGCCGACGCGGCACGCCGAGCTTCTGGCGCAACACGTCGCAGTGAGCCTTCGCCGTGCGAGGGGAGATGCCGAGCCGCTGACCGACCTCGTCGTTCGAGCAGCCGGCCGCGATCAGCGCAACCACCTCACGTTGTCGTGGGGTGATCGGCGGGTGCCTCTCGGTCGTCATGTGAACCACCATGGCGTCACGCTACGACCGTTTCGTTCGGGCCACCATTCGCCGGAAGGTGTATTCGCAGACGTAACCCGTCTACATGCCGCTGGCGTGACCGTCCCCGCGCCCGTCCGACCCGCCGACGAGCGCCTCGCCCTCGACGAGCACGCACTGACCGACCCCGAAGCCATGCTCCTCGCCGGCTACGACTGCGTCGTGCCCGAGCGCCCGCAAGCCGTCGAGCTCGCCCGCAAGGCCCGGCTCGACCTCGACGTGCCGGCCCTCGTCGACCCGGAAGCGCGGCTCGTCGAGCGCGCGCTGCGGGTCGAGGCCGCGGTCGACCAGGCCGTGCACGAGCTGGAGGTGGCCCTGCGCCTGCATCGGGCCGCCCATCACCCCGAACGGACCCCAGAGCTCGCCGTCGCGGAGCAGCATCCCCGGGATGATCGTGTGGAACGGCCGCTTGCCCGGCTCCAATTCGTTCGGCCCGGACGTGAACCCCCAGGCGCGGTTCTGGAGCATGATCCCGGTCTCGCCCGCGAGGACGCCCGAGCCCCAGTGGTAGTAGGTGGACTGGATCAGCGAGATCGCGTTGCGGTCGCCGTCGACGGCGCAGAGGTAGGTCGTGCCGCCGCGGGGCGCGGTCGAGGGCTCGGGGTCGAGCGCGCGCTCGGGCGAGACGAGGGCGCGGCGGGCGGCCAGGTGCTCCGGGTCGAGCAGGAACTCCGGGAAGGGCGCGTCGGCGAAGTGGCCGTACGCGTCGGCGAGCGCGAGCTTCGTCACCTCGATCCGGCTGTGCAGCGTGTCGGGCAGGCCGTCGAGGAGCGCGAGCGCGATCAGGGCCGCGGCGCCCTGCCCGTTCGGAGGCAGCTCGCAGACCTCGACGCCGCGGTAGGCGAGCCGGAGCGGCTCGACCCACTCGGAGGCGTGGGCGGCGAGGTCGGCCTCGCCGAGCCAGGAGACCGCGGCGATCTGCTCAGCCACACGGCCGCGGTAGAACGCGTCCGGGCCCTCCGAGGCGATCCGGCGCAGGGTCGCCGCGAGCTCGGGGAAGCGGTAGATCTCGCCGGGCGCGGGCGCCGGATAGGGAGCGCGGGGCGAGGCGGCCCAGTTCTGGGCGACCCGCTCGGTCGCCGCGATCCCGCGCTCGCCCGCATCGACCGCGTCGGCGATCGCGGCGTCGAGCCCGAGCCGGCCGAAGCGCTCGGCGAGGTCGGCCCAGGCGCGCACCGTTCCGGGCACCGTGACCGAGGTGGGGCCGAACTCCGTCACCGCCGCGCCGTCCGGCAGCTCGCCCGGCGAGCGGCCCGATCCGTTCAGGCCGACGAGCTCCCGGTCCCACCAGAGCTGGGCGAAGAGGTCGCCCCCGATCCCCGTGTGCCCCGGCTCGGCGACGCAGAGCATCGCTGCCGCCGCGAGCGCAGCGTCGACCGCGTTCCCACCCCGTTCGAGCGCGCGCACCCCGGCCCGCGTCGCGAGCGGGTGGCTCGTCGCCACCATCCCGTCGCGGACGATAGTTGGACGCCGCAAACCCGCTACTTTGCAGGCAGATGTTGCAGGGCATCGACCACGTTCAGCTCGCCGCACCACCCGGCTGCGAGGAGGCCGCGCGCCGGTTCTTCGGGGAGGCGCTCGGGCTGGACGAGATCGAGAAGCCGGAGCCGCTCCGCGCGCGCGGCGGCGTCTGGTTCCGCTGCGGCGCCCAGCAGATCCACATCGGGGTCGAGCAGGGGTTCGCACCGGCGCTCAAGGCCCACCCAGCATTTCAGGTCGCCACCTACGACGCGCTGCTCGAACGGCTCCGCGCCGCCGGGATCGAGCCCACGCCCGACGACTCGATCCCCGGCCTCCGCCGCTCCTTCGTCGAGGATCCGTTCGGGAACCGGATCGAGCTCCTGGAAGCGCTCACATAAGTTGGTGGAGCGGCCGATAACCCGAGAGATGCAACTCCCGGTCACCCACGGGCGGATCCTGATCGTCGACGACGAAGCGCCGATCCGCTCCCTGCTCGCACGCCTGCTCGGCGTCCACGGCTTCGACTGCCTGACCGCCGAGAGCGCCGCCGCGGCGCGGGGAGTGCTCGCAGCCGAGGAGGTGGCGCTGATCCTGAGCGACGTGAACATGCCCGGCGAGTCCGGGATCGACTTCGCGCAGGAAGTCGCGAAGGACTATCCGGACATCGCGGTCGTGATGGTGACGGGTCTCGACGACCGCCGCTATGCAGAGGCCGCGCTCGAGCACGGCGCCTACGGCTACGTCCTCAAGCCCTTCAAGCCGAACGAGCTCGTGATCAACGTGGTCAACGCGCTCCGGCGCCGCACCCTCGAGATCGAGAACAGAGACCACCGCGAGCGGCTCGAGCAGACCGTGCTCGAGCGCACCTCCTCGCTGCGGGACACGATCTCCCGGCTCGAAAGCTCCGAGGCGGAGATGCGCCGGCTCCGCGAGGAGACGATTCACCGCCTCTCGTCCGCCGCCGAGTCGCGCAGCCAGGAGACCGGCCAACACATCGTCCGGATGAGCCTCTACTGCGCGCTCCTCGCTCGCCTCACCGGGATCGACGCCGAGCGCGCCGAGCTGATCCGGATCGCGAGCCCGATGCACGACGTCGGCAAGATCGGGATTCCCGACCGGATCCTGCTCAAGCCCGGCCGACTCACCAACGAGGAGCGCCAGATCATGGAGGCGCACGCCGAGATCGGCCATCGCATCCTGGCGGGCTCGAACGAGGAGCTCCTCGACCTCGCCGCGCTGCTCGCGCTCACCCATCACGAGCGGATCGACGGCACCGGGTACCCGAACAAGCTGGCCGGGGACCAGATCCCGATCGAGGGCAGGATCACTGCGGTCGCAGACGTCTTCGACGCGCTCACCTCCGACCGCGTCTACCGGCCGGCTTTCCAGCCCGACGAGGCGCGCGAGATGATGCTCGAGGGGCGCGGGACGCAGTTCGACTCGCGCCTGCTCGATCTCTTCATCGACGCCTGGGACGAGGTGCTCGCGATCCGCCGAGCCGCGATCGACCCAGCGCTCCAGCCGGCGCAGCTCCACGGCGTCCGCTCGGCATCCGCGTAACGCGGCTCTAGCGCGCGTCGAGAACCTCTCGCACCTTCGCGACGAGCGACTGGGGCGAGAAGGGCTTGCCGATGAAAGCGGCGTCCGGCTCCGCGAGGAGCTCCTCCGGCTCGTTCGTGTACCCGGACGTGAAAAGGACGCGGAGGCCCGGGCGCTCGGCCGTCGCGAGCCGGGCGAGGTCGGGGCCGCTCATCCCGGGCATGACGACGTCGGTGAGGAGCAGGTCGACGTCGTTCGCACGCAGGAGCTCGAGCGCAGCCTCCCCGGCGGGCGCGTCGAGCACGGCGTAGCCGCTGCGGCCGAGGACGTCGCGAACGAGCCGGCGGATCGTGTCCTCGTCCTCGACGAGCAGGATCGTCTCTGCGCCGGGGAGCGGGAGTTGCGGAGCGGGCCCGGGCGGTGAAGCGGGCTCGGGAGCAGAGGCGAGGGGCAGGAGGACACGGAAGCGCGAGCCGTGGTCGAGCTCGGACTCGACGAGCACCTCGCCGCCGGACTGGGCCACGATCCCGTAGACGGTCGAGAGTCCGAGGCCCGTTCCCTTGCCTTTCTCCTTCGTCGTGTAGAAGGGCTCGAAGACGTGCGCGAGCGTGTCCGGGTGCATCCCCGTGCCCGTGTCGGAGACCGCCAGCTCAACGAGCGCCTGACCCTCGTGCCGAACGTGACGGGCCGTGATCGAGAGAGTCCCGCCCGCCGGCATCGCGTCACGCGCGTTGACGGCGAGATTGGTGATCACCTGTTCGAGCTGGCCGCGATCGGCCTCGACAAAACAGCCGGGCTCGACGCTCGAGGTGAGCTCGACCTCCTCGCCGAGCAGCCGGTCGAGGAGCGATCCGAGGTCGGTGACGACGGTCGTGAGATCGAGCACCTCGGGCTGGAGCACCTGGCGGCGGCTGAAGGCGAGGAGCTGGCGGGTCAGCGCGGCAGCCCGTTCCGAGGCGCGCTTGATCTCGATCGCGTCGTCGCGACGCGGGTCGCTCTCCTCGAAGCCCGCGAGCAGGAACTCGGTGTAGCCGCCGATCGCGGTC
>DATLXM010000036.1:0-6853 GCA_035575835.1 Gaiellaceae bacterium | reverse complement strand
ACCCGCGCGATCGAGGAGCGCGGCCACATCCTCTACAAGCAGGGCAAGATCCCCGGCTCCTTCTACACCGGGCGCGGGAACGAGGGCGCCGCCGTCGGTGTCGCGAGCGCGATGGGCCCGGACGACGTCGGTACCCCGCTCCACCGCGACATGGGCGTCCACGTCACGCGCGGGGTGGAGCCCTGGCGGATCCTCGCCCAGTACATGGGGCGCGAGGACGGCCCCACGCGGGGGCGCGACGGCAACGTGCACATGGCGGACGCGCGACTCGGGATGATCGCGATGGTCAGCCACTTGCCGGCGATGCTGCCCGTGGCCGTCGGCTGTGCGCTCGCCTTCCGGATCCGTGAGGAGAAGCGCGTCGCGGTCGGCTGGTTCGGCGAGGGCTCCGCCGCGCGAGGCGACGCGCACGAGGCGATGAACCTCGCCGGTGTCCGCCAGCTCCCGGTGGTCTTCGTCTGCGGCAACAACCAGTGGGCCTACTCGACCCCGACCCATCTCGGCTACGCGGTCGAGCACCTCGCCGACCGCGCCGCCGCGTACGGCTTCGAGGGTGTCGTCGTCGACGGCACCGATGTGCTCGCGGTCTATCGGGAGGCCAAGGCCGCAATCGAGAAGGCACGCGAGGGCGGCGGCCCGACTCTGCTCGAGCTGAAGACACTCCGGATGGAGGGCCACGCCGTCCACGACGACGCCTTCTACGTCCCCAAGGAGCTCTTCGAGGAATGGGCCAAGCGCGACCCGATCGAGCGGTTCCGCACCTGGCTGCGCGAGAACGCGGAGCTGACCGACGAGGAGGAGGACGGGATCTCCGGTCGCGTCAAGAAGCTGCTGAACGACGCGCTCGCGCAGGCCGACGAGTCGCCTCAGCCCGACCCCGCCACGCTCCTCGACGGCGTCTGGGCGACCCCGGAAGACCTCGACACGCCCCACCACAAGTAATGGCGGAGAAGACCTATCTTCAGGCGATCAGCGACGGGCTCCGGCAGGAGCTCCGGCGCGACGAGCGCGTCTTCGTGATCGGCGAGGACGTTGGCGTCTACGGCGGAGCCTTCAAGGTCACGCTCGGCTTCCAGGAGGAGTTCGGGCCTTGGCGGATCATCGACTCGCCGCTCGCCGAGACGGCGATCGTGGGCGCCTGCACGGGCGCCGCGATGATGGGGATGCGCCCGGTCGCCGAGATGCAGTTCGCGGACTTCATCTCCTGCGCCTGGGATCACCTCGTCACGGTCGCCGCGAAGCAGCGTTTCCGCGCCGGCACGCCGGTCCCGATCGTCGTCCGGCTGCCCTCGGGCGGCGGCTTCTCGGGTGGGCCGTTCCACTCGCAGAACCCGGAGAGCTCGTTCGCCCACATCCCGGGCCTCAAGTGCGTCTGCCCCGCGACCCCTGAAGACGCGAAGGGCCTGCTCGTCGCCGCGATCGAGGATCCGAACCCCGTCCTCTTCTTCGAGCACAAGCACCTCTATCGCCGGATCAAGGGAGAGGTGCCCGACGAGCGCTACGTGACGCCGATCGGGAAGGCCCGCACCCATCGGGAGGGCGAGGACATCAGCGTGATCACCTGGGGCGCGATGGTCTACACCGCCGACGAGGCCGCGAAGCAGCTCGAGGAGGCGGACGACGTCTCCGTCGAGGTGATCGACCTCCGAACGGTAATGCCGTGGGACAAGGAGGCCGTGCTCGCGAGCGTCCGCAAGTGCTCCAAGGTGCTTGTCCTCCACGAGGACACGCGCACCGGTGGCTTCGGCGGCGAGATCGCCGCCACGATCGGCGAGGAGGCCTTCGAGGACCTCGACGCGCCGATCAAGCGCGTCTGCGCGCCCGACTGTCCCGTCCCGTTCTCGCCGATCCTCGAGAAGGCGTACATCCCCCAGGTCGACGACGTCGTGAAGGGTCTTCGCGAGCTCGCGGCGTACTGATCTGATAGCGCAAGGACGGCATCCGCAGAAGCGGATACCGTCCGCGCAAAGACCCCTAAAGGGGCCGCCCGCGGCCCAAGAGCTCGTGCACTAAAGTTGGAGGAAATCGTGGCCACTGAAACGCAGACCGAGGTCGTGATGCCCCAGATGGGCGTCTCCGTCTCCGAGGGGACGATCACGAAGTGGCTGAAGGCCGAGGGCGAGCCGATCGCGCGCGACGAGTCGCTGCTCGAGATCTCGACCGACAAGGTCGACACCGAGGTGCCGAGCCCGGGTGAGGGCGTGCTGCTGAAGATCCTGGTGCAGGAAGGCGAGACCGTCGATGTCGGCGCCATCCTCGCGGTGATCGGCCCGGAGGGCTCCTCGGCCGCCGCTCCGGTCGAGGACCTGCCGCAGCCGGCAACGCAGGCCGCCGCCGACGCCACCGAGGCGGCCGCGAGCGAGACCGCCGAGCCGACTGCGCCCACACCTGCACCGGCCGCCGCTGCGCCTGCAGAACCCGCCCCTGCCGCGTCGGGCTCGGACAACGGGCGCACGTTCGTCTCACCCGTTGTCGCGCGGATCGCTTCCGAGCACGGCGTCGACGTCGGCCAGGTTCAGGGAACCGGCAACGGCGGCCGGGTCACGAAGAAGGACATCCTCGCGTTCGTCGAGGGCGGCGGCCAGGCCGCCCCGGCAGCCGCAAGTGACGCTCCGTCACAAGCTCCTGCTGCCCCCGCTGCTCCGCCCGCACCCGCCGCGCCGGCAGCTCCCGCGCCCACCGCTGCCGCGCCGGCGCCGCCGAAGCCCGCGGCTGCTCCCCTCGCCGCCGGCGAGCCCGGCGCGGGCGAGACGTTCGAGCCGATGACCGCGATGCGTCGCGGGATCGCGGAGCACATGCGCCGCTCGCTCGACACCTCTGCTCACGTGACGAGCGCGATCGAGGTCGACATGTCGAAGGTGGTCGCGATCCGCGGCAAGCTGAAGAAGGAGTTCGAGGCCGCGTACGGCGTCAACCCGACCTACCTCGCCTTCATAGCGCGCGCGACCGTCGAGACCCTGCGCGAGTACCCCTGGATCAACGGGGAGATCCGCGGCGACAAGATCGTGACGCGGAACTACGTCCACCTCGGCTTCGCGGTCGAGCTCGCGGACGGCAAGGGCCTGATCGTCCCGGTGATCAAGAACGTCGAGGGGATGAACCTGCTCGGGATCGCGAAGTCGGTCGTCGAGATCGCGCAGCGCGCCCGTGACAAGAAGCTGACTCCGGACGACGTTCAGGGCGGCACCTTCACGATCACGAATCCGGGCGGCTACGGAACCTTCCACGGCACACCGGTGATCAGCCAGCCGCAGGCCGGGATTCTCGGGACGTACGCCGTCGTCAAGCGCCCCTGGGTCGTCCAGGACGATCGCGGCCAGGACGTGCTCGCGATCCGCCCGATCATGAACCTGACCCTCACGTACGACCATCGCCTCGTCGACGGCGCCCTGGCGGGCCGCTTCCTCCGCGACCTGCGCGGCCGGCTCGAGAGCTGGGGCGAGAGCGACTATTAAGCCCGCCCACGTCCTGAGCCTGGGGCTCGTGCCCTACGGCGAGGCGTGGGACCTGCAACGCTCCGTCGCTGCCGCCGTCACTCTCGGGGAGCTCCCGGACACGATCCTCCTGCTCGAGCACCCGCCCACGGTCACGCTCGGCCGGCGCACGGAGGAGGGGGAGCTGCACATCCCGGAGGACGCCGACGTCGACGTCGTCGAGACGAACCGCGGTGGCAAGTCGACCTACCACGGCCCCGGCCAGCTCGTCTGCTACCCGATCCTCGACCTGAAGCGGCACGGTCAGGACGTCAAGCGCTACTGCCGCGACCTCGAGGAAGCGCTGATTCTGGCGCTCAGGACACTCGGCGTCCCGGGCGAGCGGATCGACGGGCTGACCGGCGTCTGGCTCACCTCGCCGCCGCGCAAGATCGCCTCGATCGGGATCCACATCTCCCGCTGGGTGACGACGCACGGCTACGCGCTCAACGTCGACCTCGACCCGGCTCCGTTCACGCAGTGGATCACCGCGTGCGGGATCGAGGATGCGGCATTCACCACGGTCGCACGCGAGCTCGGCCGCGAGGTCACCGTCGACGAGGTTCGGCCGCATGCGCTCGCCGCGCTCGCCGAGGTCTTCGGACTCGAGCTCGAAGCGCTCCCCGCCGACTACTTCGCCGGCTCGGCCACGAGCTCTGCCGGCCTGCTCGCGTCCCGCCACGCGGGGACGACGAGCGGGCTCAGCGTGCACGCGAGGTAGACCGCGCCGAAGACGATGAGGGTCGCGCGCAGCCCGATCAGGGTGATCCCTGCCGCCCCGAGCAGGGCACCGAGCGGCGCCGCGGCCATCACACCCGCGCTGATCGCGCCGAACACGCGGGCCCGCAGGTGCGGCGGCACCCGCTCGTACTGGATCGTGCCCATGATCGGGTTGATCGGGCCGATCGCGAGGCCGGCGACCGCGTAGAGCAAGAGGATCGGGCCGATCCCCGGGATCGCGGCGAGCATGAAGAAGCGCGTCGGGCCGCCGGCCGTGAACCCGGCCACGAGCGTCGGCACCCGCCGAGCCAGGCGAAGAGGAGCGTGCCCGCCACGGCGCCGGCGCCCATGACGCCGCCCATCAGCCCGAGCGCGACGATGCTGCCGAGCACCCGGTCCGCATAGACGGGCATCAGCACGCCGCCCATCGCCGCGTCGAGCATGTTCGTGACCACGACCATTCCCACGATCGCGCGGACGACCGGGGTCCGCCAGAGGTAGGAGAAGCCCTCGCGCAGCTCGGCGAGGTAGCGCCCCGCCGTCTCCTCGCTTGCCGGCCGCTCGGGTGCGGGCACGAAGATGCGCATCAGGAGCGCGGAAACGGCGAAGGTGGCGGCATCGACGATAAGGACGTTCGCCGGGCCGAGCGCTGCGATCAGGATCCCGGCGAGCGGGGCGCCGAGCATGCTCGCGGCCCGGTGGGCGCCGTCGAAGAGGCTCGTGCCGCGCTCAAGCGTCATCTCCGCCCGCTCGAGCAGGTCGGGGAGGATCGCCTCACGTGCGGTCTGGCCCGGCGTCGAGCAGGGCGCCCGCGAAGACGAGCGCGAGGAGCGCCGCCAGCGGGAGCCCGACCGTGTGGTAGAGGAGCGGCACCGAAAGCACGGAGATCCCGCTCGCGAGGTCGGCGACGATGCTCGCGCGCCGGTACCCCAGCCGGTCGACGATCACGCCGCCGAGCGCCGACGAGATCACGAAGGGGAGCAGCGCGAAGAAGCCGACAAGTCCCGTCTGACCGACGCTGCCGGTCGTCTGGAGCACGAACCAGGGGATCGCGAGCAGGGTGATCCGGTTACCGGCAGTCGAGATCACGTTCGCCGCGAGCGGCGCCCTGTTGCTCACGGCAGATCCACCGGGAAGACGCGCAGGAGCAGCCTGGTCGCGCGGGCGTCCTCCGGCGCGTCGCGCCGGCTGCTGCGTCCGTAGGGCTCGAGCAGCTCCTCGATCCGAGCGACCACCTCCTCGGCCTCGGCGGGGGTCAGTCGGAGCGTCTTGTTGGCCAGGTGGCTCGCGCGTCGCCACTCCGGCGCGAGCCCGGGCTCCGCTTGCACGAACTCGGCCGTCCAGCGCTCGCCCTTCGCAACGAGCTGGCCGCTGAGCGCCGCGCTGGCCGCGACCTCGGCCGGGCTCTTCGCCGCCGCCGAGTCGAAGGAGAAGCCCGTCCCGACCGGCCGCCAGGGCCGCTCGCGTCCGGTGCCGTCACCGGTCTCCTCGACGATCCCCCACTTCGCGAGTGAGCGGAGGTGGTAGGAGGCGGCCGCGGGGCTGATTCCGACGGCGTCTCCACAGGCGGTCGCGGTGCCGAAACCGACATCGTGCAATCGCTCCAGGATGGCGAGGCGGGTGGGATGCGCGAGCGCTCGCAGCGCCCGCGGGTCGGTCAAGAGGAGATCGCCCTTTGCCATATCGAAAGAAGTGTTGCGAAAGACTTCTTTCGATGCAAGGAGCTACCGCTGGCGTGGCTCTCGGAGCGCGGCGGCGAGCTCGTCCGCGTCCATCAGCCAGGCGCCGTTCTCGAAGACGGGAAAGACCCCGATCGCGATCCCGTCGCCGGCGAGGTCCTCGAGCGCGGCGGCGATCCAGTCCTCCAGCCCGATCGCGGTGGGCTCATAGTCGTCCCAGCCGTGCCGCCGCTCAGCCTCGGCGTGGGTCGGGTGCGGCCAGACCGGCACGTAGGGCGTTCCGTCCTGATGCCCAACGAGCGCCAGCTTCGTCGCGTGTGCGAGCACCCAGACGACGCCGCTCGACGTCACGTCCTCGAGAAAGCGCTCGTACCGCTCGGCCGGCTCGAGCGAGGAGACTCGCTCGACCTCGGCCGCGCTCAACGTCGAGACTCTGACGCGCTCGTCCATGGTCGGACCGTACCCCGGGAGGCGGGAGCCCCTAACTAGACTGGATCCGATGGAGAGCTCGCTGCCCGTCGCCGAGCGGCCGCGCCGGCCGGAGTGGATGAAAGTCCGCGCCCCGAGCGTGAGCGATCGCTACTTCGACGTCAAGAAGCTGATTCACGGCGCGGGCCTGAACACGATCTGCGAGGAGGCGCGCTGCCCGAACATCGCCGAGTGTTGGGGGCGTGGCACCGCCACCTTCCAGATCCTCGGCGAGACCTGCACGCGCGCCTGTCGCTACTGCTACGTCAACTCGGGCCGGCCGAACGACCCGCCGGATCCGCTGGAGCCGCTGAAGCTCGCGCAGACCGCCTTCCAGATGGGCCTGAAGCACGTCGTCGTCACTTCTGTCGATCGCGACGACGTTCCCGACCGTGGCGCCGGCCATTACGCCGCGACCATCCGGGCGCTGAAGGCGAAGCTGCCGGAGTGCTCGGTCGAGGTGTTGACGCCCGACTTCCTCGGCGTCGAGGAGGAGGCGCTGCGCACGGTGAT